>JAUYEI010000061.1 GCA_030691385.1 Azonexus sp. | reverse complement strand
TTAAACCTTGAAACCTCAGTTGGACGTGGCTGATGGTGCGCCTGGGCGGGATGGCCGGCGCAAAACGACGACGCAGCAGGCTCATGCCGGCAAGAAGGAGCGACAAAGCCGGGCGCCCGACCAGGCGTGCCAGCGGCCACGTCGCGCTGTCAGCCAACGGGTGAATCGCCTCGAAGGCGCAAAGGCCTGTATTCAGGCGGCTGGCCAAGGCTGGATACGCGGTCAACCGAGGTTTCAAGGTTAAAGTATTTCTCTTCGCCTCTGCGTCTCTGCGGTGAGGTTTTTAGGATAAAAAGCAGCATTCTGAAAATTGCCTTGGCTTAGGGCTCGTAAGGAAATAACCTGGATATTTGGCCGCTGGATCGGGATGCGATGCAAGGCGCGCCCATGCCCTGCGCGCCAAATGTTCAAGTTATTGACGATCGAGCCTTACTCGACCTATCACGACATCCTGTCAATCAGACTCTTGAGGACCGCGAGTGGATCCATACCCAAGGCCCTCGTGACGTCAACAAACTCAACAACATCAAGGCGACGCTCACCACGCTCATACTTGGATACATAGCTTTGCGGCTTTTTCAACCGGTTAGCCACATCAACCTGGGTTAATCCGTTGCGCTCCCTTTCAGTTGACAGTAATTCCCTAAGCATCGCGTACCGGTAATTGTGCATTGGGTTGGCCATCTGCGCACAGTAATAACCGATTGCGGGTTATCCCATATTGGGTTATGTTGATGGTGAAAATGAATGCTTTTGGCATTCACCAACTGCGAGCGACATATTGGGAATGAGGTGTGTTAATTCCACCTCTCAAGGAGAAGAATCCGAGATGTTTATTGGCGACGGTTTGATACGCTGTTTTGATCAACGCATATTATTGGTCGACGATGAGCCCATAAATCGGGAAATTATCCTCGGGCTCCTGGATGGATCAGGCCTGGTGATTGACCAGGCCAAAAATGGAGCGGAAGCCGTCGAACTAGCCAAAACCCGGGAGTACGGCCTCATCCTGATGGATATCCAAATGCCGATCATGTGCGGAATCAACGCCACGCTCGAAATTCGCGGGATTCCAGGGCTGGAATCGCTACCCATCCTCGCTCTGACAGCCAACGCCTCCGAAGAGGCTAAAATGCAATGTCTCGACGCAGGCATGGATGACTATCTTACAAAACCTGTGATGCCTGATCGACTCTACGCCGCCGTAATGAAATGGTTGCCGAGAGAATAGCGTGACCCTGCCAGGAACGGTGATCCTAAAGTCGTCCATGCTCAACCGTTTCGACGCAAAAATCGGTTTCCACGGTCAACCGGAAAAAACGGCAAAAAATGAAATCAGTCTATTGCTCGCGCCGCCCCCATCCCGTCACCGACCCAGGGTCGCCTTCTTCTTTGGCTACTTTCTTCTTGGCGAAGCAAGAAAAAAGTACGCCCGCACCTCAAGCGCGGAAAACAAGGCTTACGAAGAGGCACCAGCACCTCAAGGGCGGATCCCCAAGCCAATTCCCACGGTCGACCGGGTATAAAGCGAGGAAATGCACAAACAGGCCGGCCTGCTCGGCGAGCAGATCGACGAAGCCGAAATGCGCTGGCTGGAAGTGCATGAGGCACTCGAAGCCTTGCCATCGGCCGATTGAGCGAAGCGGGAATTTGCCCGGCCTCCCGGGATGATGGAATAACCCGGCTCATCCCTGCGCCAGCTAGTCGCGATCGCCGACCAGACTTATGCATCGCTCCCCGGATAATGCCTGCGGGGTTTTCCGGAAGCATCACCGCCCGGCAATGCTTCCGTCTGGCCGCCTTGGCCTATCGGCGCCCGATCAGGATGCCAAGCACCAAGCCGACACTGGCCGCAATCCCGACCGATTGCCACGGATTCTTCCGGACACAGGCATCCGTCGCCGCGGCAGCAGCCTTGCTCTTTTCCAGAACTGCGGCCTCGGCATTCGCGACCCGCACCTTGGCAGCGCCCAGACGCTCGCTGATGCGCTGACGCACATCGTGCATCTTGTCGCCGGCAACGCCGGCAGTCTCGCGAAAAATATCTTCAGCATCAGAAACTACCGCCTTCATGTCGGCAACAATTTTTTGGCTGTTGCTCAGATCAGTCACATCGGACATATTTCACCTCGGCAAATAATTAGTAACCAAACCCGCGGCCCTGACGCACAAGCCATCCGGCGTCAGCACGCGCCAGGCAATGCCCCAAGCCCACCAATTGATGCTTTCGCCCTACCGGATCGCCGGTTTGGGTTGCGGCTTCTTACCCTTTGATTCCTTCTTCTTGTCTTTGCTGCCCATGAGCTTCTCTCCTGACTGGATTGGCTGGAAACTACTCAATTCACGCACTCATCCTAGTCCGGATATCCGATCTTCGCCAATGTTGGCGGACGTATTTTTTCTTGCCTGGCCAAATGCAAGCCATGCCGCCACTCATCGGCGGAAAACAACGCCCTATCCCACGGTCAACCGGAAAAACCGCCCAAAAACAAAGCCTGCTTCGGGTAAAATCCCCCTTTTCCCGAACTCGCTGCTGGAGCCAACCCGTGCAAATCGTCTGCCTAGACCTCGAAGGGGTCCTCGTCCCCGAAATCTGGATCGAATTCTCCAAGCGCACGGGCATTCCCGAGCTCATGCGCACGACGCGCGATGAGCCGGATTACGACAAGCTCATGACCTACCGCCTGAACATCCTGCGCCAGCACAGGCTCGGCCTGCCGGACATCCAGAAGGTGATCGGCGAAATGGGCCCGATGACTGGCGCCCGCGCCTTCCTCGACAAGCTGCGCGAGGATTACCAGGTCGTCATCCTGTCCGATACCTTCTACGAATTCGCCCATCCGCTGATGCGCCAGCTAGGCTGGCCGACGCTGTTCTGCCACTCGCTCGAGGACGACGCCGACGGCATGCTGGTCGCCTACCACCTGCGCATGCCGGACCAGAAGCGCGAAGCAGTCAAACGCTTCAAGGAACTGAATTTCAAGATCGTCGCCGCCGGCGATTCTTACAACGACACGGCCATGCTCGGCGAAGCTCACGGCGGCATCCTGTTCCACCCGCCCGAGAATGTCGTCCGCGAATTCCCGCAGTATCCGGTGGTGTATAACTACGACGACCTGCGGGCCGAGATCGACAAAGCGTTTGTAGCTGCCAGTCGCTAGTCATTAGCAACCCGTCGCTAACGACTAGTAACCAGCAACTAAAGACCAAAAAATGCATAGCGACCGTTTCTTCACCCTTTCCGCTTCCTGTCCCGATCAGGTGGGCATCATCGCCAGGGTTTCCGGCTTCATCGCCGGCAACGGCGGCTGGATTCTCGAGTCGAGTTTCCATTCGGACGTGCTGACCAACCGTTACTTCATGCGTATCGAGATCAAGGCAGCTTCGCTGCCTTTCCTGCTCGCCGAATTCCGCGAGCGCTTCCGCACCGAGGTCGCCGAACCGCTGGCCATGACCTGGCAGATCAACGACAGCGCGGTCAAGAAACGCGTCGTCGTGCTCGTTTCCAAGCAGGAACATTGCCTCTATGACCTGCTGGCGCGCTGGCAGGCCAAGGAACTCGACATCGAGATTCCCTGCGTCATTTCCAACCACGATACCTTCCGTGGCTTTGTCGAGTGGCACGGCATTCCGTTTTATCACGTGCCGGTGACGCCCGACACCAAGGCCGCGGCCTACGCCGAGATCCTGCGTATTTTTGACGACGTGCGCGGTGATTCGATGGTGCTCGCCCGCTACATGCAGGTGCTGTCGCCTGAATTGTGCGATGCACTGGCCGGCAGGATCATCAACATTCACCACAGTTTCCTGCCCAGCTTTGCCGGCGCCAAGCCTTATCACCAGGCCTACACGCGCGGCGTCAAGCTGATTGGCGCCACCTGCCATTACGTAACGAGTGAACTCGATGCAGGGCCGATCATCGAGCAGGACGTCATCCGCATCGACCACTCCGATTCGCCGGACGACATGGTGCGCTACGGCAAGGACATCGAGAAAACCGTGCTCGCCCGCGGCCTGCGCTTCCACCTCGAAGACCGGGTGCTGGTGCATGGCAACAAGACCGTGGTTTTCCGCTAAGCCATGCTGATCCGCCGCGCCGATTCCCTGCTGCTCGTCGTCGATATCCAGCAAAAGCTGGCGCCGGCGATTCACGACAGCGAACGCGTCGTCGCCAATTCGGTTCGCCTGCTCGAAAGCGCGAAGCTGCTTGGCGTACCGGCTTTCATTTCCGAGCAATACGTCAAGGGCCTCGGCCCCAGTCTCGACGCCATCCGGACGGCTGCGGTCGACGCCAAATTCTTCGAAAAAACGCATTTTTCCTGCGCCGCCGAACCCGGTGTCGTCGATCTGCTGCGTGCTGCCAGGCGACCACAAATCATCCTGACCGGCACGGAAACCCATGTCTGCGTCCTGCAGACGGCCTTCGGGCTGCTCGCCACAGGCTTCGAGGTCTATCTGGTCGCCGATGCTTCATCGACACGAACGCCGGAAAACCGCGCCGCCGCCATCGAGCGCATGCGGGCGGCCGGCATCGGCATCGTCACGACCGAAATGGTGCTCTTCGAGTGGCTGCATCAGGCCGGCACCGACGACTTCCGCAAATTGCTGCCGCTGATCAAGTAAACGGCCCGACCACCGTCATTCCCACGGTCAACCGGGTTTACTACGCGAAGCGTAAAAAACAGCCAAAACAGAAAAGCCTCCCCAAAAAAACGGGCACCCGAAGGTGCCCGAAGGGAGAGCGACTACAGAGATAATCTTAGTGGTGGTAGGCGGTTTCGCCGTGCGAGGTGAGGTCGAGACCTTCACGCTCTTCATCTTCCGGCACACGCAGGCCGATGACGATATCCACCAGTTTGAAGGCCACGACGGAGACGATGCCGGACCACAGGACAACGGTACCGACGCCCCATAGCTGGCTGATCACCTGGGTGGTCATGTCGAACGGGGCAACAGCGTTGGCCACGTAGTCATAGACACCCGTTCCGCCAAGGGCCGGATCAACGAACACACCGGTCAGGATGGCACCGGTGATGCCGCCGATACCATGGACGCCGAAGACGTCGAGGGAGTCGTCAGCACCGAGCATCTTCTTGAGGCCATTGACGCCCCACAGACAGACCACGCCAGCCACCAGGCCGATGATGATGCCGCCCATGACGCCGACGAAGCCGGCCGCCGGGGTGATCGCAACCAGACCGGCAACGGCGCCGGAAGCAGCACCCAGCATCGAAGGCTTGCCCTTCAACATCCATTCGGCAAACATCCAGGACAGTGCGGCACAAGCCGTTGCAACCCAGGTGTTGACCATGGCCAGAGCAGCACCGCCGGAGGCTTCGAGAGCGGAGCCGGCATTGAAGCCGAACCAGCCGAACCACAGCAGGGAAGCACCGATCATCGTGAAGGTCAGGGAGTGCGGGGCCATGGCCACGTTGCCCAGGCCGGTACGCTTGCCAATCATGTAGGCACCGACCAGACCGGCGATAGCGGCGTTGATATGCACAACAGTACCGCCGGCGAAGTCGAGGGCGCCCTTCTGGAACAGGAAGCCGGCGGTCTTGCCGGCAGCTTCACCAGCGGCGGCGTCGATGTAGGCATCCGGACCCGCCCAGTACCACACCATGTGCGCCATCGGGATGTAGGACAGCGTGAACCAGATGACCATGAAGACGAGCACGGCGGAGAACTTGGCACGCTCGGCGAAGGCACCGACGATCAGGCCACAGGTAATGGCGGCGAAAGCGCCCTGGAAGATCACGAAAGCCAGTTCGGAGATGACGACGCCCTTGGAGAAGGTTGCGCCAACCGATTCGATCGTGACCCCCTTGAGGAAGAGCTTGTCGAGCACGCCAAAGAACTGGTTACCCTCGGTGAAAGCGGCGGAGTAGCCGTAAATCACCCAGAGGACCGTGATCAGCGAGAAGGTCACGAAGACCTGCATGAGCACCGACAGCATGTTCTTGGTGCGGACCAGACCACCGTAGAACAGCGCCAGACCGGGGATCGACATCAGGATGACGAGGGCGGCGCAGAGCATCACCCAGGCGTTATCGCCCTTGTTGGCAACGAGAGCCGGAGCGGCAGCAGGCGCCGCGGCTTCGGCGACGGCAGCAACTGCGGCAGCCGGTGCGGCAACAGCCTCGGTAGCGACGGCGGCCGGCGTGGCAGCCTTTTCCTCGGCCCAGGCCGGCGCGCCGAAAGCAACGGCGCCGACGAGAGCCAGCAATGCGAATACGCGTTTCATGATCAAGGCTCCTTAGAGGGCATCGGTACCGGTTTCACCGGTCCGGATACGAATGACCTGCTCGACATCGAAGACGAAGATCTTGCCGTCACCGATCTTGCCGGTGCTGGCCGATTTTTCGATGGCTTCGATGATCTGATCCAGCTGCTCAGCCTTGACGGCAGCTTCGATCTTCACCTTGGGCAGGAAATCGA
This sequence comes from Azonexus sp., assembly GCA_030691385.1. Lineage (GTDB taxonomy): Bacteria > Pseudomonadota > Gammaproteobacteria > Burkholderiales > Rhodocyclaceae > Azonexus. The sequence continues at coordinate 14,876 of JAUYEI010000061.1, read as the reverse complement.
CGACATACTCGGCGCCCCGATACAGCTCGGTATGGCCCTTTTGCCGGCCGAAACCTTTCACTTCAGTGACCGTGATGCCTTGCACGCCGATGGCGGACAAGGCTTCACGCACTTCGTCAAGCTTGAACGGCTTGATGATGGCGGTAACGAATTTCATGATGAGTGTTCCCCTGATAGTTGAGACTTTTAATTCCCCTGCCGGCGCCGGCCGGTGCACTAGCGGGGGAGGTTTTAAGCTTGCTTAGAAAGACTTGGATACGGAAAGGACGGCAATACCGCGACCTGCATCCTTGAACTTGCTGCCGTTCGCCAGGCCGTTATTGCCAAGGCTGTTGCTAAAGCAATAGAACTCGGCATTCAAGCAGCTTCCTTGAGCATTGGTACCAACGTATGCAGCACCGAGCACCCAGCCGTTGACATCCTTGGTCACACCGAGCTTCCAGTCTGTGTAGGAGCCGTTGTAGGTCGAACCATTGGTATTGGTGTAGCTGAAATCTTTCATGAACAGATGGCCAAGATGCGCATTAACGCCCCAGCCATTGCCGAGATCATAGGCACCGTTCAGTTCGAGATAGCTCGTGCCAGCCGTTTCCGGAAGGCTGAAGTAATCGGTAACCGCGTAGGAATATTTCAGGGTCAGGAACTTCCAGGAGCCAGCGACGTAAAGTTCGCCGTTATGCACCGTACCGTTTGCAGTCTTGGTCGGATGTTTGCCGTTCAGCGCTGCGCCGGTGAAATTGGAGCCCGGGTAGTAGTAATACAGGGCACCGACATCGATGCCAAAATCGCCGAAAGTGGTTTTATAGCCACCGTAGAAGTCCATTTCCAGATTGCCTTGCGGGAAACCGGCACCTTCGGAAACGTTGGAGTTCCAGTTACCAACATAAACACCGCTGGAGTGCGAGTAATCGATGCCGCCTTGCAGGGCCGGCTTGCCGAAGGTCTGGTCGATACCGCGGAAACGGTAGCTGGAGAAGAGGCCGACATTGCCGGTAATGGTGTGATCGCTGACAGGAGCAGCAGCTACTTGAGCAAAAGCCGGAGCGGTAAAGGCGCTAACAAGAGCCAGAGCGATTAGTGACTTCTTCATGTTTTTCTCTCCTACGGATTGATTAAAGTAAAAAAAGAATTTTGTGCAGTATGGCAATAGCAGAAGGCATGCCAGGGCATTTTTTTGATTTGAATCAATTGATTACCTGCTTCCAGCCAGATCATGCACCACCTTGTCGCACCATTGCAGTGCGGTTACAGAACCTTACGCACCACGGGCGAGCGGTCATCAAAAACCGCCGTAATTCCACTGTGTTAAACTCAAAACCTTCACGGAGGACAACATGCTCGACCCCAAGACACTCGAAGAATTCGGCGCCAAGATCAGCGCCTTGCTGGCCAACTCCCCGGCCAAGGACATCGAAAAGAACGCCAGGATGGTGATGAGCGGCTTTTTCTCGAAGCTCGATCTCGTGACCCGCGAAGAGTTCGACGTTCAGGCGCAAGTGCTGGCCCGTACCCGCGACAAGCTCAAGGATCTCGAAGCCCGCGTCGACGCGCTGGAAAAATCCCGCTCGGGCCAATAGCTCAGTGGCACTGGCCATCGCGCACAGTCGAGGACTGGATGGCCTGAACGCGCCACCGGTCACCGTTGAAGCTCATCTGGCCAGTGGATTGCCCAGTTTTACGCTCGTCGGCCTACCGGATACCGAAGTCAAGGAAGCCCGCGACCGCGTACGCGCCGCCATCGTCAATTCCGGCTTCGAGTTTCCATCCAAGCGCATCACTGTGAACTTGGCGCCAGCTGACCTGCCCAAGGAATCCGGCCGTTTCGACCTGCCCATCGCCCTCGGCATCCTCGCCGCCAGCGGGCAGATTCCCGGCAAGCATCTGGCCGACTATGAATTTGCCGGCGAGTTGTCGCTGTCCGGCGAACTGCGCCCGATTCGCGGCGCGCTGGCCATGGCCTTGCAAACTGCCGGCCACGGCAAGCATTTCATCCTGCCCGAAGCGAGCGCCCGCGAAGCGGCGCTGATCGGCAGCAATGAAATACTCTCTGCCCGCTCGCTGCTCGATGTCTGCGCCCACCTCGCCGAGCGCGAAACGCTGCCGCAAGCGATTGCCACGGTCAACCCGGAAAATCAGCCAATTTTCGCAGACCTTGCCGAGGTTCGCGGCCAGTCGCAAGCCAAGCGGGCGCTGGAAATCGCCGCGGCCGGTTCGCACAGTCTGCTTATGGTCGGCCCACCCGGTTCCGGCAAATCCATGCTCGCCGCCCGCCTGCCCGGCCTCATGCCGGCGCTGCAGGGCGAAGCGGCCAAGGCCTCGGCGGCTGTGCTGTCGCTGGTCGGCCAATTTCGGCCGGAAGCCTTCGGCATTCGCCCCTACCGACAACCGCACCACACCGCCTCTGCCGTGGCGCTGGTCGGTGGCGGCAACCCGCCACGGCCCGGCGAAATCAGTCTGGCCCACCAGGGAATTTTGTTCCTCGACGAACTCCCGGAATTTGACCGAAAAGTCCTCGAAACCCTGCGCGAGCCGCTCGAATCGGGGCGCGTCCATATCGCCCGCGCCGCCCGGCAGGCCGAGTTTCCCGCGGAGTTCCAGCTCATCGCGGCGATGAATCCGTGTCCGTGTGGCCATCATGGCTCGTCGAAAGGCTGCCGCTGCTCGCCAGACCAGATTGCCCGCTATCGCGGCAAACTCTCCGGCCCGTTTCTTGACCGCATCGACCTGATCATCGAAGTCCCGGCGTTGCTTGCCGAAAGCCTGGCCGGCAAGGCCGATGGCGAATCGTCAGCGACTGTTCGCACCCGCGTCGAGCAGGCGCAGAATCGCCAACACGCCCGGCAACAGAAGCCGAACGCCCGGCTGAGCACCAAGGAAGTCGATGCCGACTGCCAGCCCGACGCCACCGGCAACAAGTTGCTGCAACAGGCAACGACCCAGTTCGACCTGTCGGCCCGCGCCTGGCACCGCATCCTCAAAGTCGCCCGGACCATCGCCGATCTGGCTGCCTCCGACGACATCCGCGCCGCCCACATCGCCGAGGCCATCCAGTATCGACGCTTCGCTCGTGGGTGAGCACCAGACCCGGCGCGAGACGCGCGGCATCGCCATTCTGCTCGCCTCGCTGGCGGCCCTCGGGCCGTTTTCGATCGACACCTATCTGCCGTCCTTCCCTGAAATCGCCGACAAGCTGAATGCCACGCAGCTGGAAGTTCAGCAGACGCTGTCGATCTACCTGCTCTCTTTCGCCGTGATGACGCTATGGCACGGCGCCATTGCCGACCGGTTCGGCCGGCGCAAGGTCATCCTCGTCGCCGTTGGGCTGTTCGCCGTCGCCTCGGCCGGCTGCACGCTGGCCACGCGCATCGAGCACCTGTGGTTCTGGCGCGCAATGCAGGGCATGACGGCCGGCGCCGGCATCGTCATCAGCCGCGCCATCGTCCGCGACCTGTTCGACGGCGCCCCCGCCCAACGCCTGATGTCGCAGATCACCATGATGTTTGCGCTGGCCCCCGCTATCGCGCCGGTCATCGGCGGCTGGCTGCAAAGCTGGTTTGGCTGGCGTTCGGTTTTTGCCTTTCTGGTCGTGTCGACCGCAGCATTGTGGCTGGCCTGCTGGAAACTGCTGCCGGAAACCCTGCCCCCGGAAAAGCGCCAGTCGCTGCGCCCGGCCTACCTCGGCGCGACCTACTGGAAGGTCATGACCTCACCGCCCTTCCTGTTTGCCTGCGCCGCAGTGTCGCTCAATTTCGCCGGGTTTTTCATCTACGTGCTGTCGGCGCCGGTCTTTCTGATGACCCATCTCGGCGTCCCGGAAACCGGCTTTCTCTGGCTGTTCGGCCCGGCCATGGCCGGCATGGTGGTCGGGTCCGGGCTATCCGGCCGGCTGGCCGGGAAGATCACGCCGAGCCGGACGATATTGCTCGGCTACCTGGTCATGGGCAGCGCCGCCGCCTTCAACCTGATCCTTAACCTGACGCTACCACCGGGGCTGCCGTGGAGCGTCATGCCCATCTTTGTCTACACGACCGGCATGTCGCTGGCCATGCCCAGCCTGACCCTTTTCGCCCTCGACCCATTTCCCGCCCAGCGCGGCCTCGCCGCCTCCTGCCAGACTTTCTTTCAGTCCGGCTTCAACAGCCTGTCCGCCGCGCTGATCGCCCCGGCCCTGTGGGCTTCGACCCTGACCATGGCGCTCGGCATGGCCGGGCTGCTCCTGGTTGGTGGAATGGCCGCCCTGTTCCACCAGCGTTTACGTTTGAAACCACGGTAGGCCACGGAAGCGCCAGCCACCCAGCGTGCCGCGGTGATAGTTCTCGTCGAGCGGCCCTTCGAAACCTTCGAGGACGTTGATGACCTGGGTAAAACCCACCGTTTCGAGCGCGTCACCGGCATGGATGGAACGTTGGCCGCTACGGCAGATGATCAATACCGGCCGGTTCAGGTCGTTGCGGACGAGCCGTTTGACCTTGTCGGTGAATTCCGGATCGATCTCCCAATCCGGGCCTTCCTGCCAGGCGACATGCTCGGCGCCGGCCGGGTGACCGACGTACATGTGCTCGATTTCCGTCCGGCAATCGACGAGCACGGCTTGCGGGTTCTCCTGTAGCAGGGCGTGGGCGGCGAGAGGATCGAGATGCAGCATCGGCATATCCGAAAATTAGGGTAGTCCGATATTATGAAAGCAAGCCGCGCAAAGCGACAACTTGATCGAACCGTTCTATCGGAGCCCGCATGAAACTTCCCGCCTGGATCACCACGGCCGCGACGGCCGTCATCGCCGCCCTGCCCGGCTGCGACTACGTCAATATGCAGGAAATGAAGCCCGGCATCACGACCCAGGCCGAAGTTCGCACCCGCATGGGCGACCCCGGCTTCGTGCACTGGAACGACGACGGCACGGCAACCTGGGAATACGCCCGGCAACCGAACGGCACCCACTGCTACATGATCACCTTCACCAACAACCAGGTGGTCAGCAAGATCGAACAGGTGCTCAACGACGCCAACTACGGCAAGGTCCGCGTCGGCATGAGCAAGGACGACATCCGCCGGCTGTTCGGCGCCCCGGCCACCAAGCAGGTCTTCGCCAATCTGGGCGAGGAAATCTGGGAATGGCGCATCGAGGGCATGCCGCCGATGGAGGAGACCTATTTCATGGTGCATTTCGACACCGACAACGGCGGCGTCAAGAAAACCTCCAGCCGGGTCCAGCCCAAGGCTTGAGCCTGACTCAGTAAGTCAGCGTCCGCCACGCGGGATCGAGCCCGCGGACGACAAACGCCGTCGCCCCGGCATGGCGGCAGCCGGCCAACAAGCTCTCCCCAGCATTCACCCACTGCGCCTGCGCCATGCCGCAGGCGTAAAGCGTGACGCCCTCCTGCTGCACTTCACGGAGAAAATCGCCGATCGACTTTTCCTGGTCCAAGGTGGCGTAGGCGGCATCGGCGACGCCATCGACCAGCCAGCGCACGGCCGGCCCGGCAAAATGGATTTCGACCTCGGCATCGAGCGCTCGGGCGGCCAGCGCGTGGATCAGCGGGGTGACGACCAGTTCGGGATGATCGGGCGTCGCCGCCCAGATGAGGAGCGCCAGTTTGTCAGCCAAAGCTCGCCTCCGGTTCGATCTTCAAAATGTGCTGGCGATAGGCCGCGGCATCGACCAGCGTCAGCTTTTCCTCGGCCCAGCACGTCGGCCGGGCCCGTGCCATCCAGCCCTTGCCGTACGGTTCAATATTGACCAGCTTCGGCCGCTCCTCGGCCTCGTCGTTGCCTTCGAGCAAGACAAAAGACACCGGCGCATGCACTGCGAGCACCGTCTTGCGGCACTCCACCGTGCCCATTCCCCGCCCGATCTCCACCTCGGCCCCCTTCGGCTTGCTGGTGAAGGCGATGATCTCGCCGGCCAGGAAAATACCGAAACTGGTGGCGCCGATCAGCACTTCGCCGTCCGCGGTTTCCTGCACCCACATGTCGTGGTGCGGGCAGTAGAGGCGGTCGTCGGGGATGGTGCCGGTGAAGGGGGTGTGGGCCATGGCGAAGGTTATTGAAACTTGGAAATTCTGCGAGAAAGCGCCTTGGGCCGCGGAGACAAGCCGCAGACAGTGCGATTAGCACGGCGAGGCGAGAGCGACAAAGGCACGGACGGGCAGACAACGAAATTTGGCGGAAGAGAGCAGGAGTCGAACCTACCCAAACCTGTTTGACAGGTCCTGCCGGTTTTGAAGACCGGCCGTCCCACCGGGGAACGATCTCTTCCGTTGTTCATGATCCGAATTGCTCCGGCGAGCCGCGCAGGATGTGCGTATCGCGCACGCGGCGAGTGTAGCCGATGCGGTCGAAGAATTCGAGGATGTGGATGGCGACTTTGCGGCCGCCGCCGATCTCGTCACGCAGGCTGGCAGCGCGCGCGCAGCCGTCGCGTTCATTCAGCGCCGCGACCTTCCTGGCCAGTTCGGCGACGGCTTCGGCGGTAAAGAAATGGTCGTGCGCCACCGGCCAGGCATCACCGTGGCGGGCGATGCGCTTGAACAGGTTGCGCACGCTGTCTTCGCCGACGCCGCTGGCCTTGGCGATGTCGCGCACGCGCGGCGGGGCGTAGGGTTCAGCGGCGAGCAGCGGTTTCAAGGTCTGCCACAGCGCAAGGTCGGTTGCGGCGAGCTGGACGCGATGTTCCGGCAGGTGCAGCCAGGCGTTGATCTGGGCGATGCGGCCAGCGGCCAGCGGGGTGGCCAGCAATGCGTCGAAGGCCGGGCGGGACAGCGTCGGCAGGGTCAGGCGGCGCAGGCGGTCGCGTTCGACACCGGTCAGATCGGGGGCGCGCTCGTGTTCGGCGGCGATGGCGGCGAGCAGGCGGGCTTCGAGTTCCTGCCAGCGACTCGGGGCGAAGGCGGTGGCGCCGACGACTTTGAGGCTCAGTTGCTGGCACAGCATTTTGAGCGTGCCGGCGTCGAGATTACGGTTCAGCGCGTGGGTGGCGAGATCGACACCGGCCGGCTGTTGTTCGGCGGCCAGTTGCAGCGCCGTCGCCGGGTTGGCGTCGGCCAGCGCGGCGAGCATGGCCAGACGTTCCGGGCTGCTTTTCTTGCGGCTGGGCGGGAAGATGTCGAGCACGACGCCGCCGCCGATGGTGTGCCGGGCCGCGGCGTCGCGCAGGATGAAGCGGTCGCCGGCCAGCGCGCCGATCTCACGACCATGGAAACTACGGCTGGCCCCAGGGTCAACGGCAATTTGGGCCCAATTTTCAAATCCCGGCGCGATCTCGTCGGCGCCGAGCAGGCCGATGCGGGCCGGGACGTCTTCGGCCCCGAGGTGGAGATGCACCTGCGTCCAGTGCTTGAGCGCCGGCTGGCCGGAGAGGACGCGGATTCTGGCGTCGAAACGGCGGACCGGAGCGTGCAGACCGGGCGCGACGATCCACTGGCCGCGTTCGACTTCGGCCTTTTCGATGCCGCTCAAAGCCAGCGCGATGCGCTGCCCGGCGTGACCGGAATCGGCCGGTGCGTCCTGGACGCGCAGGCTGCGCACGCGGACGGGTTTGTTGGGTGGACTGAGCAGCAACTGATCGCCGACTTTGACCGAACCGGCGAAGGCCGTGCCGGTGACGACGGTGCCGACGCCGGACAGCGTGAAGCAGCGGTCAATGGCAAGCCGGAAGCCACCAGCGGACTGACGTTCGCCCTGCTCCGCCGCGGCGGCCTCGAGGTGGGCGCGCAACTCGGCAATGCCTTCGCCGCTGACGGCCGCCACCGGGAAGATCGGCGCGTCGGCCAGCGCGGTACCGGCGAGCAGTTCGGCAATTTCCGTTTTTGCCTCATTTTTCCGGTTGACCGTGGCAACGTCGATTTTGGTCAGCGCCACCGCGCCACGCCGGATGCCGAGCAGTTCGATGATTTCCAGATGCTCGCGGGTCTGCGGCATCGGGCCGTCGTCGGCGGCGATGACGAGCAGCGCGAAATCGATGCCGGTGGCGCCGGCCAGCATGTTGTGGATCAGCTTTTCATGGCCGGGGACGTCGATAAAACCGAGCTTTTCGGTGTAAGCGTAGCCAAGGTCGACGGTGATGCCGCGTGCCTTCTCTTCCTTGAGGCGGTCGCAGTCGACGCCGGTCAGGGCTTTGACGAGGGTGGTCTTGCCGTGGTCGATATGGCCGGCGGTGCCGATGATCATGGGGTTTGCGCTTTCCCGGGAACCTGCCCTTCGATACGCCCGCTTTGCGGGCTACTCAGCGCCTGTCCTGAGCCTGTCGAAGGAGCGAACGGGGGGAAGGGAAATAGCCGGAGTGAGGAGTAGATTGCCTTCCTGCCTCTCTCCATTCCTTTCGATCCTTCGTTACGGGCTGACACCCTACTCAGAGCCTGCCCTGAGCTTGGCGAAGGGATGAACGTAATGAGAGGGAAACGCGGATAGCCACAAAAGCCAGTTCCGTTCGTCCTGAGTAGCGCCAACGGCGCGTATCGAAGGATGATCGGCGTGACCAAGTTCATTCCCTGTCTTTCTTCACAAACGACTTTTTCGCCAAGGCCGAAATCCGCCCCCAATCCCCCACCATCAACGCCTCCTTCTTCGCCCGACTCCAGCCCTTGATCTGCTGCTCGGCCGCCAATGCTTCTTCCCGGGAAGCAAACTCCTGCGACCAGGCCAGTTCCACCGGCAAGCGTTTCGCCGTATACCCGCCACACTCGCCGGCCCGGTGTTGCCCCAGCCGGCGAGTCAAGTCGTCCGTATGGCCCGCATAGTACGAGCCATCGGCACAGCGCAGCAGGTAGGCGTGAAAGCTCAACCGAACATGTCCTCGTACATGCGCCCGGCCCAGGCGAAGTCTTCGGTCACCAGTTCGTCGCGGCGCAAATTGTCGTCGTCCTGATCCTGAATGATGATGCCCTTGTCGTTGACGTAATACTTGAAGCGCACGGCGATGTCTTCACGCGGCTGGGTGTTGACCATCATGAAGCACAGGTTGTCGGGTAGCGCGTACTTCGGCTCGCGACCCTTGACGCGTTCGGCGATGTAGTTGGCGACAATCCGGCCGTGATAGTTGGCGACGTGGCCGGCCTTCGGATAGAAGCGGAACTGCGGCGAGACCATGCCGACCGAGTCGCCGATCACGTACACGTCCGGGTCGTCCTTCATGTTGAGGAAGAAGGGATCGACGCCGGCCCAGCCGGTCGGCTTGCCTTCTTCATTCTTGCCGATGACGCCGGCCTTCCACGCCATGTCGCCAGCCTGGTGCGGCGCCATCAGGATGGAGTGGTCGAAAGTGAAATCGCCGGCCGCGGTCCTGATCTTCTTGTTGAAGGGATCGACTTCCTGGATCACGGCCTTCGGCACGTAGACGATCTGGTCCTTGTAGAGATTGGCGAAGGCTTCCTGAAAGCCGCCGGTGATCGGCGCCGGGCTCGGTTTCGGGTCGAGGATGATGACCTTGCCCTTGATCTTGCGCTCCTTGAACAGGCCGGCGATCAGGCAGGCGCGCTCGTAGGGCGACGGCGGGCAGCGGTGCGGCGGGGGCGGCAGGGTCATGACCAGATCGCCACCCCTGAAATTCTGGATGCTCTGTTTGAGACGGAAATGCTCGGCGTTCGGGATGTAGGCGGCCGGGAACATCGCCTTGGTGTAGTCGGCCGCCTTGCGGTCATTGCCGAACCAGGCCTCGTAGTTGTAGCGGATGCCCGAGCCGATGATCAGGTAGTCGTAATCGAGCCAGCCCTGGGCGGTGATGACGCGCTTCTTGTCACGCTCGAAGGCGGTGACTTCGGTCTGGATGAATTTGTAGTCGTACTTCTGGGCGACCTCGAGGTAGCTGAAGGTCAGGAAGTTGGTATCGACGACATCGACCAGCCACTTGTTGCTCATCGGGCAGGAGAAAAAGACCGGGTTGCGCTCGAGGACGACCACCTCGAGGCTGGCGTCCAGCTTCTTCAGATGCTTGGCCGCGCTGATGCCGCCCCAGCCGCCACCGCAGATGACGACGCGCTTGCCGGTTGCCTTGGGCAACAGCGGATCGGACTGCATGTTGATCAGGAAAGGCAGCGGGCTGGTCGGCTGGGCGATGGCCGTCGTGGCCCCCAGCGCAGCCCCGGCCGCCAGGAATTGCCGGCGATTGAAGGTCATGCTCTCTTCTCCATTATGTGAACCACCCGGACACGGAGATGCCCGGATTTACGGGTGCGCCCAAGCGGGCACGGAAGAAAACAGCAGGCGGTACGCAGACCGCCCAGCGAGGCTGTTTTCAAAATTTTAGCTGCGACAATTGCGCCACGAAGCGGGCTTCGTCTTTCGCTTCGAGACAGCGCAAATCAAGATGATAGGCATCGTCGCGGATGTAGCCGATGACCGGCGTCGGCAGGCTGCGGAAGGCTGCTTCCACGGTCAACAGGAATTTTCCGGCTTTTTTGAAATTGGCCCGGACGACCAGCGCTGCCGAGGGCAGCCGTTCGACCGGCAAGGCGCCGCTGCCGATCTGGCTGCTGCAGGCTTCGACGCTGACCGTCGCCTGTTCGCCGATGACGGCCTGCACGGCGGGCTGGACGCGCTCGGCCAGCGCGGTGATTTCAGAGACAGGCCGGGTCAGCAGGCGCAAGGTCGGCAGGCGCTCGGCCAGCCGGTCCGGGTCGCGGTACAGGCGCAAGGTGGCTTCGAGCGCCGCCAGCGTCGTCTTGCCGACACGCAGGGCGCGTTTGAGCGGGTTCTTCTTGATCTTCGCGATCAAGTCCTTGCGGCCGACGATGAGCCCGGCCTGCGGGCCGCCGAGCAGTTTGTCGCCGGAGAAGGTGACGATATCCGCCCCGGCGGCCAACGCCTGCTGCGGCGTCGGTTCGGCCGGCAGGCCGTGGGCGGCGAAGTCGCACAGCGTGCCGCTGCCGAGGTCGATGACGAAAGGCAGGCCGGCAGCGTGGGCGATGTCGGCGATGACTTTTTCGTCGACCGCCGCTGTGAAGCCGGTGACGGCGTAGTTGCTGGTGTGGATTTTCATGAGCAGCGCGGTTTTCGGGCCGATGGCTTCCTGAAAATCCTTGGCGTGGGTGCGGTTGGTGGTGCCGATTTCATGCAGCTTGACCTGCGCCCGGCGCATCACGTCGGGAATGCGGAAGGCACCGCCGATCTCGACCAGCTCGCCGCGCGAAACGACCGCCTCCTTGCCTTGCGCCAGCGCATTGAGCGTCAGCAGCACGGCGGCAGCGTTGTTGTTGACGATGGTCGCCGCGATGTCGGGCGAACCGCCGGCAATCAGCTCGGCGAGCAGGCCGGAGACCAGATCGTCGCGGTCGCCACGGCCGCCGGAAGCCAGGTCGTATTCCAGCGCACAGGGCGAGCGGGCGGCGTCGACCATGGCGGCGATGGCCTCCTCGGCCAGTTGCGCCCGGCCAAGGTTGGTGTGGAGCACGGTGCCGGTGAGGTTGAAGACGGCGCGCAAATTGGCCCGGCCGGCGTCGTCAGCGCGGCGGCGGATGGCCGACATCAGGTTGTTTTCGTCGGGCAGCGGCAGGCCATGTTTGAGGCCTTCACGGGCGGCGGCCAGTTCGGCGCGAACGCAGCCGGTCACTAGCTGGCGGCCATGCGCTTCGATTAATTCAGGAATTTGCCCCAAAACGCGGTCGACCGCAGGAAGGTGTCTTTTTTCGTTCATGACTCTGACCCGAACCGGGCAGAAAGGGTTAGCGGAAAGGACTTGGCTTGCACTTTGCTCCATGCAGACTTACAGTAAGGATGTAATGCAAGCCGACAAAAGGAGTCATCATGACCGCCATCGCCAAGATCACCAGCAAGGGGCAAACCACCATTCCGCAAGAGGTGCGCGCTGCGCTCAAGGTCGGCGCCGGCGATCTGATTGCCTGGGAAATCGGCAGCGACGGTAGCGCCACCGTTCGTCGAATTCAGCCCATGGACATCGAGTACCTGAAAGCCGTGCAAGGCACGCTGAGCGAGTGGGCCTGCGCCGAGGACGAGGCGGCCTATCGTGATCTTTGAACGCTTTGCCGTCGTCCGCGTCCCCTTCCCGTTCACCGATCGGGATGCCGCCAAGAACCGCCCGGCGCTGGTGCTTTCGTCCGACGCTGCCTTCAACGCACCGGCCGGGCATTCGGTCATGGCCATGATCACCTCGGAAGGAAGTGCCTCGTGGCCGCTCGATTGCCCGATTGCCGATCTCGCAGCAGCCGGCCTGCCCGCCCCCTCCAAGGTACGCTTCAAGCTTTTTACGCTTGACCATCGGCTGGTCCGTGGGCAACTCGGCATGCTGGCGCCTGCCGACCGGGAGAGCGTGCGGCGTGGCCTGAAACAATTGCTAGGTGAGACCGGGTGAAGTCGTTTGTTTTCGTTCATGGCTTTCACCCGGACCGGGCAGAAAGGTTGATCAAATGGCTTTAGCCGCTATACGCGCCAATTAACAGCAGATTCGGGCCGGAGCGCTCGTAGCCGGCTTCGTCGACCAGCATGTCGAGGGCCAGCGTGGCGAGGTCGTCGGCGACCGGATCGACGCGCGGGTCTTTCTCCTGATAGACGATTTTCAGGTAGCTCTTGCAGGCATCGCAGGTTTCGGCGCGGACGGCGCCCTTCGAGCCGTCGACTTCATGCAGGGCGACTTCCTTGTCGGTGTCGCAGGCGGTGCAGGTGGCGCGCGGCACGTTCCATTCGGTGTTGCACAGGCTGCAATGCAGGTAGCGCAGGTTGTTGATGGCGGCGCCGAGGCGAACGACGCTGGCCACCGCCGGGCTGCCGCAGCACGGGCAGACGCCGTGGGCGTCGAGTTTTTGCAGCTGGCTGGCGTCGAGCTGGCTGGCCAGCTTGGTGAAGACGACCTGCAGGGCGGCCGCGATGAAGGGCAGTTCGGCCACGTCGCCGGCTTCGAGTTCGCCGCTCAGCAGCGTGTCGGCCAGCTTGTCGAGCCAGGCGTCGTCGGCGGCGAGCAGTGCATCGAGCGACTTGCGGGCACCTTCCGGTGCATCCTTGTCCAGTTCGCGGATGATCTGGCGCAGGGCGTCACGCCAGGCGGTCGGGCGAACGGCGATATTCAAGGGCGGCATGCCGTGCGCGCGCGCCTGTTCTAGCCTCGTCGCATCGGGCAGTGGCAGCGCCGGCAGGGTTTTCAGCGCTTCGTGCTGGGCCCGGCTCAACTGGCCGAGAAATTCCAGCCAGTCGCCCAGGCTGTGGCCGCTGGCCAGCGCAGCGAAGCGGTCGGCACGGTCGGCGAACAACGTGGCGGTCACCGGCAGCAGAATCGGTGCGGCTTGTTCGGCTGGCGGATGAAAATCGATCACTTGGGTCTGCATGCGGGGTGTCTCGTCTGTTGTTTTGACCCGGATGAGCATTGCTACGGTCAACCGGAAATTTTGCCCAAAATTGAAAAAACGGGGGTTGCAGAATGTTCTCTGCAGAGCCCCCTAAACGCAAGGTAAAACGGTTAATCCGTCATTCCGGGCTTCGCTCCCCCGCAAAGCGGAGTCCAAAGCGTGCAAAGCAACCGGAATCCAGCAGCAACGCTCGACTCCCGCCTGCGCGGGAGTGACGTCTCCTACTTACTTTCCTGTTACCTGCCGGTACCAGCCACGGTGATGCTGCTTGGCCCAGCCACGGGTGACCGTGCCGTACCACATGGCGCGGATGGTGCCCTTGACCCAGATGGCGGCATAGACGTGGACCATGATCAGGCCGATCATGACCGCGCCGGCCGCAGCGTGTACCACGGCGCCCATGCGGACGAGCGTGATGTCGAAGCCGAACCAGGCACGCCAGATGAGCAGACCGGAAACGGTCATGAGCAGCATGCAGATGGCCAAAGCCCAGAACATGACTTTCTGGCCACCGTTGTATTTGCCCTGCTCCGGCATGTTGTGGTCGTCGCCGTCCACCATCTGGTCGACCTTGCCCAGCCAGTCCTTGTCGGCCGGCGTCATCTTGTTGAGATGCTTGAAGCGGAAGAACATGGCCAGGAAGGACACGGCCATCAGCACCCCGAGATAGGGATGCAGGATGCGGGTCCAGGTCGGGCCGCCGAACAGTTGCGTCAGCGGATAGAAGGCCGGATGGAAGAAGGCCAGACCGGAGAGGGCGAGCAGGATGAAGCTGATGCCCACCACCCAGTGATTGGCCCGTTCGGCCGGCTCGTAGCGCTTGAGGTCTTTCGGGTCGCGGATCATTTTGCTGCCTCCTTGTCTTCAGCTTCGATCTCGTCCTCGATCTCCTTCGAGACCTCGTTCGGACCCTTGGTCACATAGTGGAACAGGCTACCCAGTGCAACGCCGGCCAGGGCCAGCGTCGCCAGCGGCTTGGCGAAGCCCTTCCACAGCGCGACCAGCGGGCTGATCGACGGATTGGCCGGCAGGCCGGCGTAGAGATCGGGCTTGTCGGCATGGTGCAGCACGTACATGACGTGCGTGCCGCCGACGCCTTGCGGGTCGTACAGCCCGGCCTGCTCGTAGCCGCGTTCCTTGAGGTCGGTGACGCGCTTGGCCGCGTAGTCCTTCATGTCCTCCTTCGAGCCGAACTGGATCGCCCCGGTCGGGCAGGCCTTGACGCAGGCCGGCGCCTGGTTGACGGCGACCCGGTCGGAACACAACGAGCACTTGTAAGCCTTGTTGTCTTCCTTCGACATGCGCGGAACGTCGAACGGACAGCCGGTCACGCAGTAGCCGCAGCCGATGCAGTTTTCCTGATGGAAATCGACGATGCCGTTGCTGTACTGGATGATGGCGCCCGGAGCCGGACAGGCCTTGAGGCAACCGGGGTCGGCGCAGTGCATGCAGCCGTCCTTGCGGATCAGCCACTCGAGCTTGTTGTTCTGCTCGACCTCGGTAAAACGCATCACCGTCCACGATTTCGCCGTCAGGTCCATCGGGTTGTCGTACACCCCGTGGCAGTTGCCGACTTCGTCGCGG
>JAUYEI010000053.1 GCA_030691385.1 Azonexus sp. | reverse complement strand
ATATAGTCGCTATCTGCGCAAATACAAGTTATTTTAGTGACTACACTTAGAGGCCAAAAGAAAGCGCCGATTGCCCCTATTTAGCAGTAGGGGCGGGCGCTTCCGCGATACTGGGTGACTACAAAATCAAAAGAACTTCAGTTTAGTGCCCGAAGCGCTATCATCACTCTCCATATGAAATGCTCACACAGGCGTCATTGATGAAATTTGCGTACACATGGCGTACACAAAACCCAGAAAACAAAAAAGCCACTCCGAAGAATGGCTTAACTGTTTGATTTTACTGGTGCCCCCGAACGGAATCGAACCGCTACCTGATGATTACAAATCAACTGCACGACCTTCATGCTACGGGGGCCCAAGTGATGGGGCGCGATTATAGCTTGAACATTCAAATTTCGACATGAGCACACTCACCAACCCCTTCGAGATCGCCCGGGAAACCCTGCGCCTACTGGCCGTCCGTCGCATCCCACCATCGCCGGACAATTACCAGACGCTCTATCACGAGACTGCCGGGACCAAACCGGCAGGCGCTTCGTTTCCGGAAGTGCAGTTGCGCTCACTCGCCGCAGCCCTGCCCAAGGCCTCGCCCGACCAGCTACGCCTGGCCCGGCAACTGGAAGAGGCCGTCAAGGCAGCCAATTGGGATGACTACAAGAAGCACCTGAGCGATTTCGTCGCCGCCCTGGCCGAATCACAAAAACTGGCCTGGTCAGAATTGATAGCCGATCTGCTGCGCCTGTGGGACGCCAAACACCCGGGGCTGACCGCCGCCCGCAAGCGTGAGTCGCTCGAACACGTATTGACGAGCAACGCTGCCAATCCCGATACGCTGTTCACCCGCTTGCAGAGCCTCTTGCGCTCGTGGGGACAAGGCAAGGAGGCGGAGGCGGTCAATCCCGCCGAAGCCGGCAATGTCGAAATTGGCCCAAATTTCGGGTTGACCGTAACCACCGCCGATCTACTGCCCGAACTGCGCGAATTGTTTGCCTTTACGCTCGAAGCGGCGATGGCCACCCAGCTAGTCGAAAGCCCGCAGCTATCGGCCGATGCCAAAGTGCTGGCTAAAGACATCCGTACCGCCAGCAGCCCGGCCCAACTGCAGGAATTCCTCACCCGCCTGAAGCGCTTTGCCTTCAAACTGGAACTACTGGCCGAAGATCAGGCAGAACTCCGCCACAGCCTCCTTGGCCTGCTCCGCCTGCTGGTTGGCAACATCACCGACCTGGTCCTCGATGACCACTGGCTGCATGGGCAAATCGACGTCGTCCGGGAAATCATCGACAAGCCGCTTTCGCAGCGCGCCCTCGACGATGCCGAACGCCGGCTCAAGGAGGTTCTTTACAAACAAAGCCAGCTTAAGGCCAGCCTGTCGGAAGCCAGAGAAGCCATCAAGCACATGCTGGCCGGTTTCGTCGACCATCTGGCCGACTTCGCCGAAGCGACGTCCGACTATCACGACAAGATCGAAAGCTGCGCCGGGAAAATCAGTGCCGCCACCGACAACTCCGAACTGGAAAACGTGCTCGGTGAAGTCATGCGCGAAACGCGGACCATCCAGATCAACGCCCAACGCTCACGCGACGAGTTGCGGTCGACACAGAAAAAAGTTCAGGAATCGGAAGCACGAATTCAGGAACTGGAACGCGAACTCGAAACCACCAGCGACCTCGTCCGTCACGACCAACTCACCGGCGTCCTCAACCGCCGCGGCCTGGAGGAAATCTTCACCAAGGAAGCCTCACGCGCAGCACGCCACGAAACCTCGCTGTGCGTCGCGCTGATCGACATCGACAACTTCAAGAAACTGAACGACTCGATGGGTCACGACACCGGCGACGAAGCACTCATCCACCTCGCCACCATCTGCCGCGAAACCCTCCGCCCGCAAGACACCATCGCCCGCTATGGCGGCGAGGAGTTCATCATCCTCCTACCGGATACACCATTGAATGACGCAACAAGAGCCCTCACCCGCCTCCAGCGCGAACTGACCAGGAAGTTCTTCCTGCATGGCAATGAGAAGGTGTTGATTACGTTTAGCGCGGGGATAACCCAGATGAAGCTGGACGACACGCAGACGACAGTCATCAAACGGGCCGATGAAGCAATGTACAAAGCCAAGCAGAGCGGAAAGAACCGTGTCGTCACCGCCGACAACGAAGCCGCCTAGCCCACCATCGGCAGCCTGCCACGGTCAACCGCAAAAAACACCAAAAATATCTCTAAAGTTTTATCTGTCAGTTCCGTAAATTGAATCAACGGTAGAGCAAATTGATTGCTCCTCCCTGACTCAAAGCGGCCAGCGCCCAGCGCGAGCCAACAGATCAACTGATCCAAGGAGATTCAAAATGGCACAAAACATCAACACCAACATCTCGTCGCTGAATGCGCAACGCAACCTGAATACTTCGCAAAGTTCACTGGCGACCTCGCTGCAACGCCTCTCGACCGGTCTGCGCATCAATAGCGCCAAGGACGATGCTGCTGGCTTCGCTATTTCGGATCGAATGACATCCCAGATCCGTGGATTGAACCAAGCAGCGCGCAATGCCAGCGACGGTATTTCGCTGGCCCAAACGGCCGAGGGCGCTCTAAATTCAGTAGGCGACAACCTTCAACGGATGCGTGAGTTGGCGATCCAGTCTGCAAACTCTACTAACAGCTCCAGTGATCGCGCCGCCCTTAATTCGGAAGCGCAGCAGCTCATCAGTGAAATAAATCGGGTCGCTTCGCAAACTCAATTTAATGGTCTCAATCTATTGGACGGCTCTTTTTCCGATCAAGCATTCCAAGTAGGTGCAAACGCAAATCAGACAATCAACATAAGCTCCATCGTCAACGCACAAGCCTCAGCAATCGGTAGCAATGTTTTGTCAACTGCAGGCACCGTGATGGGCAAAGCAAATGCTGCAGCAGCCGATCTGACAGGTGCATCGACCACCGTAGAGGCCGCCTTAACGTTGACCACGGCCCAAGGCGGAACGACAGCAGCAATTGGTTATGCCGCAGGAGCTAGCGCCAAAGAAATCGCTGCAGCTGTCAATGCAGCAGGTACAACTGTTGGATTGAGTGCTGTGGCATCAAACTCAGCAACACTTTCTGCCTTGGGCTCAGCTGGCACAGTCACTATGACGCTTAACGGTTCAGCCATCACTGCCGCCGTAGCAAGCACCGGCGATCTATCAGCGCTAGTTGCTTCAATCAATGGTGTTGCAGGAACAACGGGCGTATCCGCTTCCTTTGCCGACCCAACCAACAAATCAAGCCTGACCCTGAGCACTACCGATGGTAGAAATATTGAAATCCTAGATTTCAATAATGACGGCGCAACCAAAACAGTCAGTTTGGCGGGCCAAAACCTGGCCGCTGTAACGCTAACAGGTGCAGCTGCAACTGATTCCACCAGGATTATTGGTAAGGTCGATATCACCAGCAGCAAAGGAGCTATCACCGCGGCCGGCGCAAACACAGACGCATTTGCAAGCGCGACAGCAACGAGCGCTTTCTCTTCTGTAGGCAGCGCATCACTCGCAACCGCAGCAAATGCTCAAAGCGCACTTGCTGTTATTGATAATGCGCTTCAACAAATATCTGGTGGAAGAGCAGACCTTGGTGCTTACCAAAACCGTTTTGCGTCAGTTATTACCAATCTGCAAACCTCTTCTGAAAATATATCTGCTTCCCGTAGCCGGATCCAGGATGCCGATTTCGCAGCTGAAACGGCCAACCTGACCCGTGCGCAGATCCTGCAACAGGCTGGTACCGCCATGCTGGCCCAGGCCAATGCCCTGCCGCAGAATGTGCTGACCCTGCTGCGCGGCTAATCCTGAGGCTAGCCAGGCCAGGCGCCCGGCTGCAACGAACCGGGCGCGGTGGCGGCAACGCCCCGCGCCCTTCGCCCGTTAATCAAGGAGTTGGCAATGAACATCTCGTCCATCAACAACAGCTTGCCCGGTGCCACCCCTCGCCCCGTCGCCGCCGAAGCACCGGCCGTCGAGGTTCGCCAGGCGCGCGCAGCGCAGGCCAGCAGCACGTCCAGCGTCCAGACCGAACAGGCGCCCAGCCAGACACAAAAGGCCCAAGCCTCCCGCCAAGAGCTTGAAGAGGCAGTCAAGCAGGTCAATGATTTCCTGAAGCCGATCAACAATTCGATCCAGTTCAATCTCGACGACGATACCGGCAAGACCATCGTCAAGGTGATCGACCTGGCCACCAAGGACGTCATCCGCCAGTTTCCGTCCGAAGAAATGCTGTCGATCGCCAAGGCCATCGACAAGATGAAGGGCTTGCTGGTTCAGCAAAAGGCGTAAACTGGCGCCAACGTTAAACGTGGAGGCCCACCATGGCCGTTTCTTCTCTCGGTGTAGGGTCAGGGCTGGACCTCAACAGCCTGCTCACCAGTCTGATGCAGGCTGAGCAACAACCCTTGCTCGCACTGCAAACCAAGGAAGCCTCCTATCAGGCCCGAATCTCGGCGCTGGGTTCGCTCAAGGGCGCCTTGTCGTCACTGCAAACAGCCGCTCAAGGCTTTATACCGGCCACCGGCCAGACGGCGCTGAACAAGTACGCGAGCTTTTCAGCCACGCTAGCCGATACCACGATTGCCTCGGCATCAGCTTCAACAGGTGCGGTAGCGGGCGTCTATAGCCTTGAAGTCAGCGCCTTGGCAAGCACTCACCGCCTGACTAGTCCCGATTCGACCAACCTTGCCGGCACAGCAGCACTGACGGCTGGATTGGCCGCCGGCGGCACGCTGAAAATCGAGCTTGGCGCACTGACTGGCACCAGCCCGGCCCTGGCTTTTGCCGCTGACACGGCGCGCGAGTTGAATGTCACCGTCGCCGCCGGCGCAACGCTGGAAAATGTGCGCGACGCCATCAATACTGCAGCGACTGATGGCCGGGTCAGTGCCACGATTGTGAACGGCACGAATGGCAAACAACTGGTACTTTCCAGCGCCAAGACAGGCACCGAAAATGTCATGAAACTGTCCGGCATTGGCGGGCTTGATTTCGACCCATCGGGCGCCGGCTCCGGCACGCTTTCCCAAGCGACGGCCAATGGTGGGCAGGCCGCCTCGAATGCCGCCTTCAAACTGAATGGCATCGCTGCCACGAGCAGCACCAATACGGTTAGCGGTGTGCTCGATGGGGTAACCCTGACACTGAGCAAGACCAATGTTGGCACCCCGACAAACCTGACTGTCACCAAGGACAGCACGACTTCGCTGACTGCTGCGGTCAACAGCTTCGTCAAGGCTTATAACGACGGCGCCAAGTCCATGAAGGATCTTGGTTATTACGACGCCGGCACCAAAAGGGCGGGGGCGCTCCAGGGCGATAGCACGCTGCGCGGTGCCCAGAGCCAGGTTAGATCGCTGTTGCAAACGACTGCCGGCGGAAGCTCTGCGTACCAGACGCTCTCCAACATCGGGATTTCACTGCAAACCGATGGGACTCTCAAGCTAGACACGACAAAACTGAATGCAGCCATTGCCGCTGATTATGCCGGTGTGACCAGCCTGGTATCAACAGTGGGAACGCGTTTCAAGGAAGGCCTGGAAGGCCTGGTCGGCACTTCCGGCAACATTACGGCAGCGACTGATAGCGCCAACCGACTGATCAAGGATCTCGGCAAGCGGCAGACGGCCCTGCTCGATCGCCTGAACCAAGTCGAGGCACGCTATCGCAAGCAGTTCTCGGCATTGGATACGTTGATAGCCAGCATGAACAAGACTAGCTCCTACCTCTCGCAGCAGCTGGCCAACCTGCCTGGCGCAGCCTCAAGTTAAAGGAAAATAATAATGTTTGGGATGATGCGTAGCCCCGCAGAGAGTTATGCCAAGGTCAGCGTCGATGCTGCAGTCGAGACTGCAGATCCGCACCGTCTGGTACTGATGCTGTTCGATGGCGCCATGGTGGCCATTTCATTGGCTCGCATTCAAATGCAGAACGGCCAGATTCCAGAAAAAGGGGCGGCTATTTCCAAGGCCATCGATCTGATTACCAACGGCCTGGGTGCCAGCCTCGATCTGGAAGCCGGTGGCGCGTTGGCTGAGCGCCTGGCAGCCTTGTATGAATACATGGCGCAACGCCTGCTTTTCGCCAATCTGAAAAACAGCGTTGCTGCACTCGACGAGGTTTCCGAGTTGTTGGGCAGCCTGCGCGAAGCCTGGGCGCAAATTACGCCCGGCGAACAGGCTGCCGCATAACTGATGACCACGGCTAGCCACATGACCTTGCTGGAACTTTCCCGGCAAATGCTTGAACTGGCCAAACAGCAGGAGTGGGAGTCGCTCGCCAAGGCCCAGGCGCAACGCGCCACGCTGATCGCGGGAATGAGCCCCGGAAATCCGGCCGAGCTTGCCGCCATGGCGCCAACTTTCCGGGAAATCCAGAGCATCGACCGGGAGATTCTGGAGTATGTAACCCCTTGGCGCGAGGATGTGGCAAAGCTATTGGCCCGCCTTGCTCCGTCGCAATAATCGTTTCGGATGATTCCGCCCGACGTTGCCAGCAGTTTGCGGCTGGCAATCCCAGACACAAACGCGCTACAGAACCAGCAAACCGCCCCCGTACCTGCGGCACAACGTGTCGCTGATGCTCTCAGCAACGCGGTTCCCGGCCAGCGCATCCTGGCCGAAATTCAGGCGCTGCTACCGAACGGTACCTACCGCGCCGTCGTTGCTCAACGCGACATCGCACTGGCGCTCCCCTTTTCAGCAAAACCCGGCGACACCCTCGAACTCGAGGTCACCGAGAGCGATGGCAAGCTTATCCTCGCCTTCGTGGCTAACCGCACATCGGGCAAGGGTGACGCAAGTCCGCCCGAATCGGTCAGCACCTCCCTGAGTACGGCCGGCAAGGTCATCGGCAATCTGCTGACACCGCTGGAGGGCGAGGGAAAACAGGCGGCACCGGCCACCTTGAATCGCAGCCAGCCCCTGGTCGAAACCATGCCCAAAACAGCAGTCGATCTGGCGCCCGTATTGAAGCAGGCACTCACGCAAAGTGGCATGTTTTACGAGGCGCACCAGGCGCGCTGGGTGAGCGGCCAATTGCCGACAGCTACACTGCTGCAGGAGCCGCAGGGGAAGCTCTCCACCACACCGGCGAGCGCCCCCGAATTCATCAATCGCAGTTCAAATTTCACCTCTGGCAACAGCCTGGCCACAGGTAGGGCTCAGGAGACGTTGCCGAATACCTCCGCCGCCAGCATTGATCCCACGGTCAACCGGAAATTTGACGAAATATTGAAACAAGGCCCACTGGATCGGAGCGCCGCTACAACGCCCCCCGCGCCACAAACTGCTGTTTCAACAAGCACGGTGGCCGCCCCAAACGAAAATCCGGTACCCCGCGAATTGGTTCCGCTGGTTCAGCAGCAGCTCAACGGCCTGGCGACCCAGAGTTTTGTCTGGCAAGGGCAGGTCTGGCCAGGACAACCGATGTGGTGGGAAATATCCGGCGACCCCGAATCACAGCCCTCGCCCGATGGCGAACAGCCAAACCAGTGGCAGACCCGCCTCAAACTCGACCTGCCCGCACTGGGTGGCATCGATGTCACACTGCGACTGGGTGCTGGCGGCGCACTGGCCGTTTCAGTCAGAGCGGAAAACCCGGCCAGCGAGACGAATCTGCGCAACAGCACTCAGCCGCTGCGCGAGCAATTGGCGGCAGCAGGACTAACCCTTACCCAACTGCACATCGATCATGGCCAAGCCAGGGAATGACGCTGCCCGCGAGGCGGTCGCTCTGGCCTACAGCCAGACCGATGCTGCGCCGCGTGTCGTTGCCAAAGGCAAGGGGCTGATTGCCGAACAGATCATTGCCCGCGCCAGGGAACACGGCATTTATGTCCATGAATCGCCGGAGCTTGTGGCGCTGCTAACCCAGGTGGATATTGACGAGCGCATCCCACCCCAGTTATACATGGCGGTAGCTGAACTTCTGGCTTGGCTTTACCGGCTTGAACACGCCACCCCTGCCACCCAGATCGGCCTGTCCGCTCAACCTCCACCGTGACCCAGGTTTCATGACCCTCGCCCAGAACGAAGTTTCGGTTCCAGTTTTCGAAATCGACCAGCCCGCCACCTACGGCAAATATCTTCTCCACAACCGCGCTGAAATTCTCATTCATCTGCGCGCCCTGCTCAAGCATCACACCTTGATTACGGTCTATCTGGACGAAGGCAAAGAATTCTTTCTCTCGACCCTGCTGTCGATCGACGAAGACAGCAAGCAATTGATTCTCGACGGATCGAACCACGCAACAAGCAATGATGCAGCGCTGAAAGCAGCTCGCATCACGCTCTCCGCCCCGCTGGAACGGGTCAAAATTCAGATTCGCCTGCCCGGCCTTTCAATGACGACCATCGACGGCAAAAAAGTCATGATCGCCCCGCTCCCGACATCGATCCTGCGCCTGCAACGACGTGAGTTCTTTCGTGTCAAAACGCCCCTTCTCACGCCACTGCGCTGCAAGCTCGCCGTGCCGAATCCGGCCGGCGGACATACCGTGGTGGATTACCCGCTGTTCGACCTCAGTGGCGGCGGCATCAGCCTGCTCGGTCCGATCAGAGATGCAGATTTATTTTCGCTGGGCGAACTGTTTCACGATTGCCGTCTGGAAATTCCCGGCGAAAGCGTGCTGTCAGTCAATCTGCGGGTATGCGAAGTCCTGAAAATCGAGATGGTCAACGGCGAACAGCAATTGCGGCTCGGCTGCGAATTTGTCAGCTTGCCCGGAACCCGGCTAGCCTTCATCGAGCGCTACATCACCCGGCAGGAGCGCGAGCGCAGTTTGCGCTCGGCTGGACAGGACTAACGCAGTTAGGAGCCGAGAAACAATAACTTGAACATTCTGGCTGTGCTGGCGGGCGCGCTGCGGCATTGCCGGTCGCTTGCAGGGAATGGCCATGCGGCAGGACCGGCGCCTTGCATCGCATCCCGCCAGCGCACCCCTATTTGTCCAACTTGTTATTTCTCGGCTCCTTAGACCTGGATGTTCATCACGTCCTGATAGGCTGTGACCAGCTTGTTGCGCACCTGAACCATTTCCTGAAAAGAAACACTGGCTGTCTGCAGGGCGATCATCACTTCGTGCAGACTCTGGGTCGTGTCGCCAGCGACAAGTTTTTCCGCCATCACGTTGGCCTGTCGCTGGGTCTCGTTGACCTTGTCGATCGACGACTTCAGCACCTGTGCAAAATCCACACCACCGGCTGCGCCCGTAGCGGCGATCTCGGCCGGCTTGCCGGACGCTTGTGCTGCAGAAGAACGCAGCACGCTTAACATTTGCTCAATACCTTGGGTGTCCATAGCCAGCTCCTTAAATCCGCCTAAATACAAGCAATAGTCAGGCCAACATCAATCCTTGAAATACCCTTCATCCCGGTACTGCTGCAGTTTGTAGCGCAATGTCCGCTCCGAAATACCCAAGCGCTCGATAGCCATTTTTCGAGAGCCATCAACCTCCGCCAAGGTCCGAAGAATATGTTCGCGCTCCAGATCCTTCATATTATCGACCCTTTTATCGGATTCATGCACCGGCGTTTCGGCAACCGCCCGTAGCGACTCTCCCACCGGAACAGGTGTCAGATTAAGGTGCTCGCCGCCA
This sequence comes from Azonexus sp., assembly GCA_030691385.1. GTDB lineage: Bacteria > Pseudomonadota > Gammaproteobacteria > Burkholderiales > Rhodocyclaceae > Azonexus. Next base: position 31,290 of record JAUYEI010000053.1, on the reverse strand, counting down.
ATTTCCGGCCCCGTCGACAAAATAAGGGCGCGCTGAACCACATTTTCCAGCTCCCGGACATTGCCGGGCCACGTGTGGCGCAGTAGTGCCTGCTCGGCCAGCACCCCAAAACCGACCCCGTTCCGACCAAAGCGACCACCATGCTCGACCAGAAAATAACGTGCGATCGGTACGATATCGAGCAGCCGCTCGCGTAGCGGCGGAATGGCTACCGGAAATACGTTGAGGCGGTAATAAAGATCCTCACGAAAGACCCCTTTAGCCACCGCCTCGCCCATATCGCGATTGGAGGTCGCAACGATACGGATATTCAGCGCTACCGGCTTCTTGCCGCCGACCCGCTCGACCTCGCGCTCCTGCAACACGCGAAGCAACTTGGCCTGGAGTCCCATCGGCATCTCGGTGACTTCGTCAAGGAGCAAGGTGCCATCCTGCGCCTGCTCGAACTTGCCGGCCTGCGCCTGCTGGGCACCGGTAAAGGCCCCCTTTTCGTAACCAAACAAGGTGGCCTCAAGCAAACTATCCGGGATCGCCGCGCAGTTGATGGCCACGAACGGCCCGTTCCGGCGGGCCGATTGTCGATGAATGAAGCGAGCGACCACTTCCTTTCCAACCCCCGACTCTCCGGTAAGGAGTACCGTCGCATCGGTCTGCGCCACACGCTGGGCAATAGCAAACAACTCCCGACTGGCCGGATCAATGGCAACAACGCCGGCGCCGTCACCGGTATCCGGCAACTCATATTTGTCGATATGCGCGAGCAAGGCTTTTGGCTCGAACGGCTTGAGCAGGAAATCACAGGCGCCGGAGCGCATGGCGTCAACGGCCTTTTCCACCTCGGCATACGCTGTCATCAGAACCACCGGCAGGTGTGGGAGGCGCGCCCGAATTTCCTTGAGCAAGGTGATGCCATTCATCGGCATCATGCGCACATCGCTGACGACGATGGAAAACGCCCGTTCGCCCAGCACCTTCAAGGCCGCCTCGCCACCATCAACAGCAATATAGGGGCGCCCGGCAAGTTCGAGCGTGTCAGCAATCGCCTCACGCAGGCTGGGATCATCTTCGACGACAAGGATGGGCAAGCCATGTTCAGCCATGGTGTTCAGATTCGCTCTCTGCCGGCGCAACCGGCAAGGTAATGACAAACTCGGCACCATCGCCTGACTCAGAAAACAGTTCGACCGTGCCGCCGTGCGCCCGCGCCACGCCTAGCGCGATGGCAAGACCCAGGCCGGTACCCTGCCCCTTGGTTGTAAAGAACGGCTCAAAGATGCGCGCCTGCATTTCACGTGTGACCCCCGGTCCGCTATCGCGCACGCCGATCACCACCAGATCGCCGCGGCGATTGGCGGAGAGGCAAATTTTGCCGCCCGCCGTCGTTGCCTGCATGGCATTCTCCAGCAAACTCACAATAGCTCCAAACAAGGCTTTTCGACTACCGACAATGACCGCCCCCTCGCAGGCCTCATCCGCTACAAACTCAAGGCCGTGCTCGCGCATCAGCGGCTCGACGGTTTGAGCTGTTTCGGCCAACAGATCAGAAACCGGGATGGCATCCCGCCCGATACTCTCACCCCGGGCGAATAGAAGAACATCCTGAATCAAACGCTCAAGACGACGCAACTGCCCACTGGCTTTTTCCGAAAATCTGGCGCGTGCCTCATCCGGCACACCCACCTCGCCGAGATTGGAGGTATAGAGCAGCGCCGCAGCTAGCGGCGTACGCAGTTGATGCGCCAGCGACGCGGCCATTTCCCCCATGGCAGCCAGGCGCTGGTTGCGTTCCAGTTCGGTTTTCATCCGGTGGGCTGCGGTCACGTCGTGAATCAAGAGAATTTTCCCGCCAGCCGAAGGCAGGGCGCTTTCCCCGATCGACAAACGACCATCGCCGTGCAACCACTCGCCAACGGCCATTGTGGGTTCCAGGCTGGCCCGAGCCACATCGCCCCAATGGCGCCCGACCATGTCAGCGCCGAAAATGGCCATTGCCGCCGGGTTGACCGCGACAACGATGGCCGATGCATCAAGCAGTACCACACCGGCCGGCAAGGCATCGAGCAGGGACGAGAGGCGTTCGGAAAGCGCTTCCTTTTCCTGATATTGCCGACGCAATTCACCATTGGCCACCGCCAGTTCCTCGGTCAGCGAGGTGGCACGAACCTGCAGGGCCTCATAGGCCTGAGTCAGCTCGGCCGATACCTGATTGAACATGGCAAATGCCCGTTGCAATTCGGCGGTCTTGGTGTCGGGATCTGGTGTCAAGGGATTGATCTGTACGGCAACATCGAAAAAGAAAGGGTGAATTCAGCCCGGGTAATAGTAGAATATTTCTAGGATAATTTGGCTTCTCGATTGATTCTTCTTCTGTTTCACCGCAATTTGACCGGCTATTGATGGCAGCAACAACTGAGACGACAGCAGGAAACGCGCCGGCAGGAAATCCGCTGGAGCGTCTGCGCGACGCCTTCAACCGGCTAGGCAGCCAGCAGAAACTTGTCTTCATGGTGGCTACGGCCGCCATGATCGCCATTATTGTCGGCACGACTCTCTGGAGCCGCCAGCCCGACTGGAAAACGCTTTTCTCCAATCTCAACGAAAAGGATGGCGGGGCTATCGTCGCCGTTCTCGAGCAGCAAAACATTCCACACCGCTTTAGCGACAACGGCGCAGTGCAGGTTCCCGCCGAACGTGTTCACGACATTCGCCTGAAACTGGCCTCGCAGGGTCTGCCACGTGGTGGTATGGTTGGCTTCGAATTGATGGAAAACCAGAAATTCGGCATCAGCCAGTTTGCTGAACAGGTCAATTATCAGCGTGGACTGGAAGGCGAACTGGCCCGCACTATCCAGTCAATCGGCGCCGTGCAGTCAGCGCGCGTCCATCTGGCCATTCCCAAGCCTTCGGTATTCGTCCGCGAACAACAAAAACCGACAGCATCGGTCATGCTCAACGTCTATGCCGGGCGTGCGCTGGATAGCGCGCAGATCGCCGGCATCACGCATCTGGTTTCGTCCAGCGTGCCGCAATTGCCGGCCAGCAACGTCACCGTCATCGATCAGAGCGGCGCCCTGATCTCTCAGCTAAAAAGCAACTTGACCGAAGCAGGCCTCGACGCCACCCAGGTCAAATATGTTCGCGATATAGAGGGCAGCATCATCAGGCGCATCGAGGACATCCTCAAGCCTATGCTCGGTAGCGAGAACTTCAAGGTTCAGGTGGCAGCCGACATCGATTTTTCCCAAAGCGAGCAAACGGCCGAGAGCTACCGGCCGAACAATACGCCGGAAACCACGGCCATTCGCAGCCGACAGACCAACGAATCAGCCAGCATCAACCAGTCGGCCGGCGGCGTCCCGGGCGCCCTGACCAACCAGCCGCCGGTTCCAGCCACGGCGCCACTGACGCAACCAGCTACCGGCACTTCCAACGGTCAACCGGAAAAACCGGGTGAAATTCAAGGCCGGCTCGACGCCGCTGGCGTCACGGCACCGCTCAATGCGGTCGGCCAGCCGATCAACACCAACAAAACGGCAACCGTCAATTTTGAAGTCGACAAAACGATCCGGCACACCAAGCAAGGCATGGGTGATATCCGGCGCCTGTCTGCGGCCATCGTCATCAATCATCGCAAGGATGTCGACAAAAACGGCCAGCCGGTAAACAAGGCGATTCCCGAGTCTGAGATGAAACAGATCAACGATCTGGTGCGTGAGGCCATGGGCTTTAACAAGGAGCGTGGCGACTCCATCTCGGTAGCCAATGCACCCTTCACTGCCAGTGAAAAGCTCGACGGCAGCACGCCGCTCTGGAAGGACCCGGAAACCATCTCCTATGCCAAGGATATTTTCAAATACCTGTTGATCGCCCTGATTGTCGCCTTCCTGTTCCTGAAGGTCATCCAGCCATCGCTCAAAACGATGTTCCCGTCTGCGGCTGAGCGCCGGGCTGCAACAACAGCCGAAGGCGTCGCCGGCGCAGTGGGTCACGTCACGATTGCCGGCGTCGACGGGGAAGCAGGCGAAGACCATGTCCGGATTGATCACTATGCTGCCAAGGTACAAAAGGCCCGCGACATAGCAGGGGCGGATCCGAAGGCAGTCGCCAACATCATCAAGGACTGGATGGGCGCCAATGCCTCCTAATGCTGACGACGGTCTGGAAAGGAGCGCTACCCTGTTGATCGCTCTCGGCGAAGATCATGCCGCCGAAGTACTCAAACACCTTGGGCCGCGCGAGGTGCAAAAGCTTGGACACGCCATGGCGGCGCTCAAGAGCGTGCCGCGAACAACAGTTGAAGGCGTGCTGGACGAATTTCACAAGAACGCCGAAGAGCATTCGGCCGTACACGTCGATACGGACAACTACATTCGCTCGGTGCTGACCAAGGCGCTGGGCGACGACAAGGCATCGAACCTTATTTCGCGCATCCTGCAGGGTGGCGAGACATCGGGGATCGAGGGCTTGAAATGGATGGATGCGACCACCGTCGCCGATCTGATCAAGAACGAGCACCCGCAGATCATCGCGACGATTCTCGTCCATCTCGAACACGACCACTCCAGCGAGATTCTCAATCACTTCACCGAGCGCCTGCGCAATGACGTCGTGTTGCGAATCGCCACGCTCGAAGGGATTCAGCCAACCGCCTTGCGCGAGCTGAATGAAGCGATGATGCGCATCCTGTCCGGCTCGACCAGCGTCAAGCGGACGGCCATGGGGGGCGTCCGCACCGTTGCCGAAATTCTCAACTTCATCGGCACCGCCAACGAAACCTCGGTCGTCGATGCAATCCGCGAGTACGATCCTGACCTCGCCCAGAAGATTCTCGACGAGATGTTCGTTTTCGAAAACCTGATGGAAATCGACGATCGCTCCATCCAGCTCATTTTGCGCGAAGTTCAGTCCGACTCCCTGATCCTCGCGCTCAAGGGTGCCTCGCCCGATCTCCGCGAGAAGATTTTCAAGAACATGTCGCAGCGAGCCGCCGAAATGCTGCGCGAAGACCTCGAGTCGAAGGGACCTGTCCGCCTTTCCGAAGTCGAAGGCGAACAGAAGGAAATCCTCAAGGTGGTACGTCGCCTGGCCGACGAGGGACAAATCGTCCTTGGTGGCGCCGGCGGCGAACAAATGGTCTAACCCAGGATGGCAGGCGGCGTCATACCCAAGGACAAGCTCGCGGGCTACCAGCGTTGGAACATCGGCTCGTTCGATGCCAAACCGGTACCACACAGCCAGTCGCCGGTCGACACGGCGAGCCCCGCCACTGCCGCACCATCCAGCGCCCCCAGCCCGACCGAAATGCATGCCGCGCAGAACCAGACGAGCGCCGACGAGATTGAGCGCATCCACGAAAAAGCTCGTGCCAATGGCTACAGCCTCGGCTACCGCGAAGGACTTGAAGCCGGGCAGCAGGCCATGACAACAACGGTTGCCGAGACAACAGCGCATTTTGCCGAGCTTCTTGGCAACCTGCAGATTGCGCTGGCCCATGTCGACCAGCATGTCGCCGATCAGGTACTCAGCCTTGCCCTCGAAGTGGCAGCGCAGGTGCTTCGCGGCGCGATCAACACACGGCCCGAGCTGCTTTTGCCTGTCATTCGCGAAGCCCTCACGGCGCTACCGCTGCATCATGCCCATGTTGTCGTCCGACTGAATTCGGCAGATGCCAAGTTGATTCGCGAACGAATCGGCGAACAACTTGCCCACACAGGCGCACATATCATCGACGACCCGGATATTTCGCCTGGCGGATGCCTGCTTGTAGCCGGAGCAAGCGAGGTCGATGCCACTATCGAAACACGCTGGAAGCGTGTGCTTGAGTCTATCGGCGCCAATCCTTCGGAATGGATGAACAAGCCTTGACCCCGCTTCCCGACCACGTCGGGCGTTGGCAGCGCTTCCTCGATGGCTGCCAGCTTGCCGCCTCCTCAGCGCAACCACTCTGGCCAGCGGGGCATCTGACACGAATCAATGGCCTCGTCATGGAAGCTTCAGGTCTGAAGCTGCCGCTAGGCAGTTCGTGCCACATATTCCCGGCCAGCGGCGCACCGGTCGAGGCCGAAGTGGTCGGTTTCGCCGGCGAAAAACTTTACCTGATGCCCTCCGACGACGTCTTCGGGCTGGCGCCCGGGGCCCGTGTCATCGCTTGCGATACCCCTAATCTGCCCCCCCGGGTCGACTTTCCAATCAAGCATAAACGCCGGGCCATTGATCGCGCCAAACAGGGTCCGGTTGGCGATGAACTCCTGGGCCGGGTTCTCGATGGCGTTGGCCGCCCACTCGACAGCAAGGGGCCGCTCCGCTCGAACCTGACCCGCCCCCTGCAAAGTCGCCCGATCAACCCGATGACCCGGGCGGCCATCGAGCATCCGCTCGACGTCGGCATTCGCTCCATCAACGCCTTGCTGACCGTTGGCCGTGGTCAGCGCATGGGTCTTTTCGCCGGATCCGGTGTCGGCAAGTCGGTGCTCCTCGGCATGATGGCTCGCTACACCGAAGCCGAAGTGATCGTCGTCGGGCTGATCGGCGAACGCGGCCGGGAAGTAAAGGAGTTCATCGAACAGATTCTCGGTGAAGAAGGCATGCGCCGGGCCGTGGTCGTCGCTGCACCGGCCGATACCGGCCCGCTGATGCGCCTGCAGGGCGCGGCCTATGCAACGACGATTGCCGAGTATTTCCGTGACCAGGGAAAACAGGTTCTCCTGATCATGGATTCACTGACCCGCTATGCCATGGCCCAACGGGAAATCGCCTTGGCTATCGGCGAACCGCCGGCCACGCGAGGCTATCCGCCATCGGTATTTGCCCGCTTGCCGCAACTCGTCGAACGGGCCGGCAATGGCCCTGAAGGCGGCGGCTCGATGACAGCCTTCTATACCGTTCTGGCTGAAGGCGATGACCAGCAGGACCCGATTGCCGATTCGGCGCGCGCCATTCTCGACGGTCACATCGTCTTGTCGCGAACCTTGGCCGATGCCGGGCACTACCCGGCTATCGATATCGAGCAATCCATCAGCCGTGCCATGGTCAACCTGATCGCCCCCTCACAACTCGATCAGATTCGCCGTTTCAAAGTGCTTTTTGCTCGCTACCAGCGCTCGCGTGACCTGATTTCGGTCGGCGCTTACTCCCCGGGCTCTGACCCAGTGCTTGATCAGGCCATCAATCTCTATCCACGCATGGAAGCCTTTCTTCAGCAGCAACTGACCGAGCAAGCCGATTTCGCGAGCAGCGTCAGCGCCCTTTCTGCCCTGTTCCCCTAAGCCATGGCGAACAAATTTTCGTTACAGCCCTTGCTGGATCTGATGCAAACCCGCACCGACGAAGCCACGCGCCAGCTTGGCCAGTTGATTGCCGCCGAACAAAGTACCCGCAGCCGCCTGCAGATGCTGGAGGATTATCGGGCTGACTATGCAGTCAAATTGCGCGAGGCCTGCATGCAAGGGCTGACACCAATGGCTCTACGAAACTATCAGGACTTTCTTGCCCGCATCGACGAAGCAATCGGCCAGCAAACACTGGCCGTTCGCCATTCGGAGCAGAAGACGGCGAGCGGTCAGAAAAACTGGAAAGAGCAAAACAAGCGGCTGAAGGCCATTGACACGCTCTCGCATCGACACGATGTGCGTGAAAAAGTGCTCGACAACAAGCAGCAGCAAAAAATCCAGGAAGAACACTCGGCACGCAAATATGCCGTGCGCAACGAAGAAGAATCCGACTGATATCAGGCACATGCCTTGCTTACCTTGATAGCATCTCCATGCATATCAAGGTCTGATCATGAGTATTCCGGCAGTTTCCAGTTTGATCACAGCCATCGGCGGAAAAGCGGCCTTGCCCGCTCCTGGAGAAACACCTGCTGAGAACGGCTTGCCACTGGACTTCGCAGCCCTTCTTGCAGAGCAGATTCCCACTTCAGACCAACAGCCGAACACTGAATTACTGAACGGGATCATCGCCCAGACGAGCCTGGCGAAGGATAAAGCCATATTGCCAGTCGAAGACAAACCATTGCCCAGCCCCCCGGTCATGGAGGGAGGCGCCAAGGATGTGCTGGCAGCGCTATCAGCCAACCCCAGCCTGCCCGCAATGACCATCACCGAACCTGAGCGCAAAAAAGAAAGCGGGGACAGGGAACGAACGCTTGCGGCCAGCTCCGACTCCACACAGACCGACCCGGGCTTGGCAGCTCAGTACCTCGTACCCATTGCCACTCCACCCGTTCAAAATCGCCTCCCGGAGAGCGTCGACCGCAACAAACCGGACACTCCCCCTCACATGGCCAAGGCAGACGGCATTGAGGCCTCCGGCAAGGAGGGGCGTTCTGCCTTGCCTGAATTGCGGACCCCTCCACGCTCAGACACAGCGAATGCGGCAATTCTTGCCGGCGACTCGAATCCCGGCAACAGCGGTTCGACGCCAGCCTTCGCGACAGCACTGGCCGCGACCGGGGCGGCGAATGGCACTGCGGCACCAACGCAGCAAATCCCCCCCCCGGCCATCACCAGCGCACTCAATTCACCAAACTGGACTCAGGATTTTGGCTCCCGTGTCGTCTGGCTGGCCAAAAACGACCAGCAGCTTGCCCAAATCAACATCAACCCGCCGCAACTAGGGCCAATTCAGATCACCCTCTCGATCAACGGTGATCAGATCAGCGCTGCATTCGCCTCGCCGCATCCGGATGTCCGCCAGGTTATTCAAGATTCCCTGCCCCAGCTTCGTGAAATGTTCTCGAATGCCGGCATCAGCCTCGGTCAAACCAATGTTGGCTCCCAATTGCCTTCGCAGAACCGCGAAGCAGCTTATCAATTTGCCAATGAGGCCCGCTCCACCGGGGAAAACGCTATACTTTCGCCCGATAGTCACGCAAGCTCCAACCCGGCCGGAATACCCATTCAGCGAGGACGAGGATTGGTTGACCTGTTCGCATAACCGGATCGTCATGATCGAGTAGAGAGAGAGATATAATGGCCAAGGATGCCAAGCCAGCCGAAGAAGGGGCAGACCCCCCACCGAAAAAAAGCAAAAAACTGTTGATCATCATCCTTGCCGTCGTTCTTCTGCTGGTTTTGGGTGGCGGTGCCGCCTTCATGCTGCTCAAGAAGGGCGACCACGCCGATGAGGACGAGGAAACCGCCGAAGAAACGGCCAAGCCTGCCAAAAAGAAGGACAAGAAAAAGGGCAAGGAAGCCCATCCTGTCTTTATCAGTCTGGACGCGTTTACCGTCAATCTGGTGCCCGAAACCGGTGATCAGTATTTACAGGTAGCACTCTCGCTTGAAGTTGAAGATGCGACGGCCGAGCCTGACATCAAGGCCAAGATGCCGAAAATTCGCAACAATCTGACGCTGCTGCTGTCATCGAAAAAGGCGTCGGAACTCTTGCCCAAGGCAGGCAAGGAGCAACTGGCGGAAGCCCTCAAGGACGAGATCAATTCCGTCATCGAGCCCCCCGTCAAAAACAAGAAGGGTGTAGCCACGGCACCTGATGGCCCGGTCAAGGCCGTCCTGTTCACCTCATTCATTATTCAGTAAGGATCCATGGCGGGAGATTTCCTATCCCAGGACGAGGTTGACGCCCTACTCAAGGGCGTCACCGGCGAAACCGACGAACCCGACGATAGCGAAGGGGAAGGCGGCGGGATACGTTCGTACAATCTCGGCACCCAGGAACGGATCGTCCGGGGCCGGATGCCGACGCTGGAACTGGTCAATGAGCGCTTCGCCCGCTACCTGCGTATCGGCCTGTTCAACTACATGCATCGCAATGCGGAAATTTCGGTGGGCCCGATCCGCGTGCAGAAGTACAGCGAGTTCATCCGCAACCTGGTCGTCCCGACCAACCTGAATCTGGTCATCGCCAAGCCCTTGCGCGGCACGGCGCTGTTCGTCTTCGATCCGAACCTGGTGTTTCTGGTCGTCGACAACATGTTCGGCGGCGACGGCCGCTTTCACACCCGGGTTGAAGGGCGTGATTTCACGGCAACCGAACAGCGCATCATCCAGGGTTTGCTGAACGTCGTCTTCGCCGAGTACAGCAAATCGTGGAAACCCGTCTACGGCATCAACTTCGAATACATTCGTTCGGAGATGAACTCGCAGTTCGCCAACATCGCAACACCGTCTGAAATCGTCGTTTCAACAACGTTCACGCTTGAGTTCGGCGGGGCGACAGCAGATATGCACATCTGCTTCCCGTACTCGATGCTTGAGCCGATCCGCGATCTGCTCTACAGCACGATGCAAAGCGACCAGTTGTCGACCGACAAGCGCTGGATCGGCACGCTGCGCAAACAGTTGCAGGGGGCGGAAGTTGAAATCGTCGCGCATCTGGGCACGGGAAAAATATCGCTGCGCGAAATTCTGAACCTCAAGGAGGGCGATGTCATTCCCCTCAACCTGTCGCCACGAATCGAAGCGCAGGTGGATAACGTGCCCTTGATGGAATGTACCTATGGTCAGCGAAATGGCCAGTACGCACTTAAAGTCGAGCGATTCATCGCTGCTTCGCCCGACGCACCGCCCGGGGAACTGGTGATGGGAGAAAAAAATGGCTGACGATTTCGAAAATATGGAAACCCCCGCCGAGGACGCCGGCCAGATCAGCGAGGACGACTGGGCTGCCGCCATGGCGGAACAGGTCGTCAGCAATGGCGCCGCGGCCACCGCCCAACCGGCTGACATCTTCCCGTCGTTCTCTGCACCATCGGGCCAGGGCGGAATAATGAACGAACTCGACATGATTCTCGACATCCCTGTCCAGATCACCGTCGAACTTGGCCGGACCAAGATCACCATCAAGAATCTGCTGCAACTGGCCCACGGCTCGGTCGTCGAACTCGACGCGATGGCTGGCGAGCCGATGGATGTCCTGGTCAATGGCACGCTCATCGCGCAGGGCGAAGTCGTCGTCGTCAATGACAAATTCGGCATCCGCCTGACCGACATCATCACGCCTTCGGAGCGCATGCGTAAGCTCAATCGCTGATCGGTGCCCTGCGTTGCCATTGGCGACGCAGGGCAGGCTTTCAATTTTGGGCATTTTTCCCGGTTGACCGTAGCTGTTGCCGCCGGCGCAAATCCGTAGAAATATGGCGGCGAAGTGCGCATCCATGGCTGTCAGCGTAAAACCGCTCTGCTGACAGCATTCGCGGCTGTCGGGTGCATGTCTGGTGCTATAATGTGCGGTTGTCGCCTGATTGCTATTGTAGACACACCGTTGAAACAACACGTCTTAGCGCAAAAAACACGTCCTATGCATTTGATTTTCCACTAATTTTTAGCGAACTCACAATCCTTTGGTCCACGGTTCAAGTCCGTGCAGGCCCACCAATTAGCAGTTCTGTGACCAAGCCTCCGGGCTTGGCCGCATGTTTCAGAAGCACCCGGCAGGCACTTCGACGAAAGCCCCGTTGCTGACGCGAAGTGGCAGGTTTTTCAGGCATTTTTTGTAAAGGCATTCGACATGAATACAGAATCCATCCTCACGCACCTCAAGAAGCACGGCCAATTGCTTGATGCGGATATCGCCAAGGGCACAGGCATTGCGTTGTCGGATGTTCGTACATCGATCCTCGAATTGTCCGCCCAGAAAGCCATTTCGGTGTGCAGCATGACGACATTCAAAAATGGCACGCCGACCGAAGGCATGTTCTGCCGCGTTTCCGGCTACATGCCGTCAGCCGCTCCGGGCCGCAAGCCGGGCGTCAAGACCTGAGACACCACGGGCATGGCTCAGCCATGCTATTCAGTAACGCGGCCGCGCTGTAGTTTGACCTGGCCGCGTTTTATTTTGCTCTCGATGCGCTTGCGTTGGGAGCTTCGGCTAGGCTTGGTCGGCCGCCGAACGGCTGGCACGAAGGCCGCCGAAGCGATCAGTTCGCGCAGGCGAACCAGCCCGTCTTCGCGATTGCGTTCAAGGCTGCGATGCTTTTGCGCCTTGATGACGACGACACCGTCGCTGCTGATCCGCTGATCGCGCATGGCCCGCAGCTTTTCCTTGACCTCATCAGGCAGGCTCGACGCCGCGATATCAAAGCGCAGATGCACGGCGTTCGACACCTTGTTGACGTTCTGTCCGCCCGCGCCTTGAGCGCGGATGGCAGTGAATTCAACTTCGCTTTCTTTGAGGACAAGGGCGTTCATTTTTTTGCTTCGAGTTGGTCGTAAACCGCGGCGGCCACTTTGGCCAGTTCGCCCTTGGCCGTGCTCGCCGAGAGAGCGTAGCCGAATTTACCATCGACCCAGTAAAAAACATTGACCTGCCCTTCGCGGGCGAAGCGGAAGCCGGTTTCGGGCTGGGCGGCGTTTTCGGTCGTCACGTACAGCGTCATGCGCTGGCCGGTGGCGTCCTGATACATGAACTGGGCGACCGGGCCGGCGTTACCGGGGAGCAGGCGGCCGCCAACCAGTTCGTAGCCGAGGGCGCCGAGTTTGGGCGGGCTGACCGGCGTGCCAAGGCGCTTGGAAAGCCATTTGACCAGCGCCTCCTCCTGATCGGCCGTGACCTCGACCGGGCGACGCGCATCGGGGCTGTAAACCACGTGGGCGACGGCGGCCTGGCGTGACAGCGGGACGACGACCTGCGCCATGTGTTCGGCGCGCGGGTACTGACCATGGCCCAGCCAACCGGCGACACCGCCGAGCGTGGCGACAACCACGCCAGCGGCGATCTGCTGCAGCGGCCAGGATTTCAAATTTAGCCATTTTTTCCGGTTGACCGTGGCATTCACTGGCTGCACGGTCAGCGCCTGCAGGTGGTCCGGCAAAGGCTCGGCGAGCACCGGATTGAACAGTGCCTTGAGCGCCTCGTTCTGGGCGCGATAGGCGCGAACGCGTTCGGCATCCTCAGGATACTGAACCAGACAGGCTTCGATCTCGGCCCGCCGGGACGCCGCCAGGGCGCCGTCGACGTAGGCGTGCAGGTCGTCTTCGGTGATATTGAGCGGGCTCATCGTACAACCCTCAGATTGGCGCCAGACTGCCGGCCATCCATGATCTGGCGCAAGCGTTCGCGTCCGCGCGACAGGCGGGACATCACGGTGCCGATCGGAATGCCTAGCGCAGCGGCGATTTCGGCATAACTCATTTCTTCCAGCCCGACGAGCAACAGCACTTCACGCTGGTCGTCCGGCAATTGGTGGAGGGCTGATTCAAGGTCGATTACTTCCAGGCGGTCGCTCTGAGTAGGGCGCGTCGGCACCTCGCCGGCGTCATCGTCGAGCCCATGAGTCGGCAGGCTGCCGCGCCGCAACTGATCGACGCGCAGGTTGTGCATGATGCCGAACAGCCAGGCGCGCAGATCGCTGCCCGCCCGCCATTGGGCGAAGCGGCTCCAGGCGCGTTCAAGGGTGTCCTGCACGAGATCGTCCGCCGCCGCGCGGTCGCCCAGCATCGCCCGCGCGTAACGGCGCAGGCGGGGCAATTCGGCGATGATCGCGCGGCTATCCACGTTGGTCGATTAAGGCTTGGCGACGTGCCAGACCTTATTGAAACCGTCACCGGTCTTGTCGCCGACCTTCTGGTCATTGGCCCAGAAATACAGCGGCTTGCCCTTGAAGGCCCACTGTTTCTTGCCATCGTCGCGCATCACGATGCTGTAGTCACCGCTTGCCATGTCGCCATCCATGACCATCAGCGGCGGCCAGTTGGTGGCACACGGGCCGTTGCACATGCTCTTGCCGCTGCCGGCGGCATCCTTGTCGAAGGTATAGAGCGTCATGCCGTTGCTGCCGGTCAGCATGCCATCCGACACCATGGCCGGCGCAGCGGCGCGCGTTCCATAACCGGAACAGGCAGCGAGCGTGGTGGACAAGAGCAGCGCAAGAAGCAGGTTTTTCATTTTCATGATGATCTCCGTTGGTTTTGGGGGGCTACACCAAGGTATACGGAAGACGTATTCAGTTTATTCCATCGGCCCGAGCAAGCCGCCACAACGAAGTCACCTCGGCCGCCCGCGCCGCGTGCAGCGGATCACTCGCATCCTGCGTCTTGGGATGTTTCGGCCGGGTATCGAGACGCTCGATGACTTTCAGCCCGGCCATCCCGATCCACCCGAGCAGTTTCTGCCGCGAGCGCAGGCCGAGGTGTTCGGCGATGTCCGAAATAATCAGCCAGCCCTCGCCATCAACCTCCAGATGCGACGCCAGACGACCGAGAAAACCGCGCAGCATGCGTGAGTCCGGATCATAGACCGCGCGCTCGACCGGCGAAGTCGGCTGGGCCGGCAACCACGGCGGATTGCACACAACCAGCCTGGCTCGTCCTTCCGGAAACAAATCGGTCTTGACGAGGCGGATTACTGCGGTCAACCCCAATTTTTCGACATTTTCAGCGGCGCACGCCAAGGCTCGCTCGTCCATGTCGGTCGCGACGACCTGCTTGACACCACGCCGGGCGAGGATCGCGGCAATGATCCCGGAACCGGTGCCGATATCGAAGGCCAGATCGCAATTAGCCGGCAACGGCGCCTTGGCGAGCAGATCGACATACTCCCCGCGAACCGGTGAAAACACGCCGTAATGCGGGTAGATGCGCCCCTCCACCGCCGGCACAGGGACGCCCTTCTTGCGCCATTCGTGGGCGCTGACGACAGCCAGCAATTCGCGCAACGACACCAGAGAATCCTCGCCGGTCGGCGGCCCACAGGCCTCGATGCAAGCCTGCCGGACATCCTGTGCCCGGCGCAACGGAATGCTGTAATCGGCCCCGAGCGGCACCAGCAACAGGCCGAGCGCCTGCGCCCGTCGCCCCTGGTTCCGGCGATGCTGCTCGAATGCCTCGGCTGGCGTTGCCGGTTTTTTCTGGCTGCCCGAACGCGGCTGGCGCTCGGCCCGGCGAATCAAACCCTGCAACAGATGGCGGGCGTTCTGCCAGTCACCCCGCCACAGCATCGCTGTTCCCTCGCAGGCCAATTTCCAGGCCGCGTCGACACTGAGGCGGTCATCAACCACCATGATCTTGCCATGTGGCGGCAAACCGGCCTCGGAGCGCCAGCGGGCGGACCTTGTCTCACCCCCTTCAAGCCAGGCGATAACAGGAAATTTAGTGGCAGTCATGGTCCGCATTGTAGGGCAGAAGCGCGGCACCAACCGCGAGCCGTTCCGATGTGAATAGGCCAATCCCCGAAACTGTGAATTATTTGATGGCAGATAAAAACACACGGGTTAACAATGTCAGCAAATCAGCACATTCGTCGCAGCACTCAACCCCAGAGGAGCAGCCCCGTGGCCATTCCGCACCCCCTCCCCGCCAGCGGCATGATCGAATCCGCAACTGCATTTTTCGGCAGCAACGAGTCGAAAAGCCCCCGCTCGACGATCAGCCCCAGGCATCGGGCCAATCCTGCACACGACAAACAGGAACGTGCCATGGCACGCCGCCTTGAGCAGTTGCACGCCGCTCTGGGCGAAGCGGACGCCGCCCCCGCCAAAACAGAAAACATCAAAAGCCTGACGGCGATCGATTCCGGGAAATCATTCGGGACAGGCATGCTGATCATTACTGCCCTGATTTCAACCTTGTTTGGCGCGGGAATAATGTGGCTGGGCACACCCCGCGGACAGACGCAGGCCACCCCGGCGCCCACCTTCCTGAGCCTGCCAGCCCCCCCGGCTGCGGCCCCGGCACCGCCCGAGACCACATTGCTTGTACCTGCGACGACGGAAATCAGCGACAAGGCACGCATCGGCGAACTACTGGCGGAGTGGCGAAATGCCTGGATGCAAAGAGATATCGCCGGCTATCTGAACACCTACAGTCAGGAATTTACACCCACCGATGGCAACTCGCGCGATACCTGGGTCGCCGCAAGAACGAAGAAGCTCTCAGCCGGCGCCCCGGTCGACATCCAGATACGTGAACTCGGCATCGAGCGCCTCAGTGCCGATCAGCTCAAGGCAACTTTCCTGCAGGACTATGCCTCGGGCAACTATCGTGAAATGGCACGGACCAAAGTCCTGCTCATCGCCCGCGAAAATGGTGGATGGAAAATCACCAGGGAATGGATGGCCGAAAACAAGCTCGCAAGCAAGTGAGCGAAACAGATCAGTATTGGAAAGCCGGCCGATAAGCCGGGTTCTGTTCCCCCCTTGCGAGGTTCGGCAATCATTCCTCTAGGCCTGCCGTTACCGACAGGCTCAAGCAACCTACCCGGAAGCAGCGCGGGCCACGCCTCAGCTTCCCTATTTGGTCTTGCTCCGGATGGGGTTTACCGTGCCGTCCGCCGTTACCGTGGACGCGGTGAGCTCTTACCTCGCCGTTTCACCCTTACCTGTGCGTCTTGCGACGCCATCGGCGGTCTATTCTCTGTTGCACTTTCCGTTGCCTTGGGTCACTCAACTTTCGTCTTGCGACTTATAGCACCCAGCCGTTAACTGGCATCCCGCCCAATGGAGCCCGGACTTTCCTCCCGACACTTGCGTGTCCAGCGATTGCCTGGCCGACTTTCCGAAGCGGATTATACGCGCCCCAGGGCAGCCCCGCGCCGCATTTCCAATATCCGCCACCGGCCGGCAATTCGTGAAAAATTTGACATCCCGAATCGGCCAGCATGGCTATCCTTCAACTCCGAGCGCCAAAAAATGATGCAAAATAGATAGTCGCCGGTTTATCTCGGAGAACACATTCATGTCCATGCACAGCGCACTCAGGCGAGCCATCGAAAAAGGAAACCTGCAGGCCGTCATCGCCGCCCTGGATCACGGCGCCATTATCGAAGAAGCCGACATGCACGGCGACTCGGGCCTGCCGATGCGAATCGCCTGCTTCAAGGGGCACGCCGAGATCGTGCTCGAACTGATCAAGCGCGGTGCCGACATCCACGCCCCCAACGCTCAGGGGAGCGGCGGCCCGATCCGCATGGCAGCCCGCGGCCAGCACAGCCATATCATCCAGCTTCTGCTGGCCCATGGCGCCGAACTTCCTGCCGATGTCCAGATGCCTCACGCCAGCGCCGGCGAACGCCGCAAGCGGGGCGACCGGAGAAGACGGGACGTCGGCCCGCCGACCGACCTCCGGGACAGACGCCAGTCGCGCGAACGCCGTGTCGTCTCGGTCCGCGAAGTCAAACTCTCCGACATGCAGTGGGAACGCTACTTCGCGCAGACGCAACCCAGTCAGCCGTCAACGCACCATCCCGACGTTATCGATACCGTCTCGATGGTCTTCGAGCGCGTCCGCGACTGAGGTTTTTTTAAGCCGGCAAGGCCGTGCGGTCGATCACCTTGCGCAGGACAAAACTGGTGTGCACACCCGTCACGCCCTGAATGCGCGTGATCTTATTGAGTAGCAAATCCTGATAAGTGTCCATGTCCCGGATCACCACCTTGAGCTGGTAGTCCGACTGCTGGCCGGTAATCAGCAAACACTCCAGCACCTCGGGAATATCGCCAATCACCGCCTCCAGGTTGGCAAAGCGCTCCGGCGTGTGCTGGTCCATCGAAATACCGATCAGCGCCATGAGCGACAGGCCGAGCTTCTTGGCATCAAGCATGGCCCGATAGCCGGTAATCAGGCCTGACTCCTCCAGCACACGAACGCGCCGCAGGCAGGGCGAGGGAGACAAGCCGATGCGGTCGGCCAGATCCTGATTGCTGATGCGCCCATCGGCTTGCAGGATGGCAAGAATTTGCCGGTCGTAACGATCAATATCCATAATATTTCCTCATTTCAATAGTTGACGCAATTTTCTGCTAATAATAAATCGAATACAGCATCAATTCGCAATCGCCTGCCGGCGTTTTTGGCCTAATATTTTGCTATCGAAAAATTTATCCGGAGCACGCCATGATCACCCAACCCGCCAGCAAATACACCGCTTTTCCGCCGGTCCGTCTCGCTGACCGCCAATGGCCGAACCGCGTCATCGAACAGGCTCCGATCTGGATGAGCACTGATCTTCGCGATGGCAACCAGGCGCTTTTCGAGCCGATGAACGCCGAGAAGAAAATGCGCATGTTCAAGACGCTTTGCGCCATCGGTTTCAAGGAAATCGAGATCGCCTTCCCCTCCGCCTCGGAAACCGAGTTCAGCTTCGTGCGCGACTTGATCGACGGCGGCCACATTCCCGACGACGTCACCATTGAAGTTCTCACCCAGGCCCGTGAACACCTCATCCGCCGCACTTTCGAGTCGATCAGGGGCGCCAGACAGGCCATCGTCCACGTCTATAACGCTACCTGCAAGACCTTCCGCGACAACGTCTTCGGCATGAGCAAGGCGGAAGTCGTGAGCATGGCCGTCGGCGCCGTTCGCCTCATCCGCCAGCTCGCCGATGAAATGCCGGAAACGAAGGTCACACTCCAGTACAGCCCGGAACTCTTCACCGCCACCGAGCTCGATTTTGCCCTCGAGGTCTGCGATGCCGTGACCGCCGCCTGGGGCGCCACGCCGGAACGCAAGCTCATCCTCAATCTCCCGACCACGGTCGAAATCGCCACACCGAACATCTACGCCGACCAGATCGAGTGGATGCACAAGAATCTCGCCCGCCGCGACAGCGTGCTCATCAGCCTCCATCCGCACAATGACCGCGGCACGGCGGTCGCCGCCGCCGAACTCGGCCTCATGGCCGGTGCCGACCGGGTCGAGGGCTGCCTTTTCGGCAATGGCGAGCGGACCGGCAACGTCGATCTCGTCACCCTCGCCCTCAACATGTACACCCAAGGCGTTCATCCCGGCCTCGATTTCTCGGACATCAACGCCGTTGCCCGTACCGTCGAGCACTGCACCCAGCTCCCGATCCATCCGCGCCACCCCTACGTCGGGGATCTCGTTTTCACGGCCTTCTCCGGCTCCCATCAGGACGCCATCAAGAAGGGGTTTTCCGCTCAAGAGGCGCACGGTGACCAAAACTCGCAATGGGCAGTCCCCTATCTCCCGATAGACCCGGCCGATGTTGGCCGCAGCTACGACTCGGTCATTCGGGTCAACAGCCAGTCGGGCAAGGGCGGCATCGCCTACCTCATGGAAACCGAGCACGGCGTCGTCATGCCACGTCGCTTGCAGGTCGAGTTCTCTGGCGTCGTCCAGCAGCACACCGACGCCCACGGCGGCGAAGTGAGCGCTGACGGCATCTGGGCCATGTTCGCCCAGACCTACCTCGACGCCAGCAGTCCGATCCGCTACCGCGAACATCACCTTTTCGAGCATGGCAGCGCCCAGGGCATCCGTCTCAACATCGACATCGACGGCACGCCGCATATCCTCACCGGCGAAGGCAACGGCCCGATCAATGCCACGGTACACGCCTTGCAGAGTGCCGGCATCAACATCCAGGTGCGCAGCTACGAGGAACGCTCGATGGCCCCCATGGGCGAGGATGGCAACGCCCGGGCCTGCGCCTTCATGGAAGTTGCCGGCAAGAACAGCGGCGAATGCTACGGCGTCGGCGTCGACAGCAATATCGTCACCGCCTCGATCAAGGCCTTGCTCAGTGGCGTCAATCGCCTTGGCGCCGAGCACATGCGCGGAGAGCACCCGCAGGCGGCCTGATGCGCCCCGAAATCCCTTGCCGGAATTCTGGCAAGGGATTGAATATTCGGCGCTTTTCGGCACTTTTCCTTGCCACGTCAAGGATCGGCGCGTAAGATGCTGCCTGCGTCGGAGTAAAATATCCGGCTTAACCGTTCTGCCCGCGTAAATGCCGTTCCTCTGCCGCTCCGTCAATCGACGATTTCCGGCACGCCGAAGTCACCATTTCCCGTCGCAAAGCGCTATTTCATTGCTCGCCCGAGCCTGTCCGGATTCCCGGACACCGGACGATCATCACTTTCGGGAAATAAATGGTCCGCATCCAGTTCGCTATCGATCTTCACTATGAACTGGGTTTTCAGGGCGCCGATTTCGTTTTCAACATCCATGCGGCCAAGACAGCCAGCCAGACCATCGTCAACGAGCAGTTGGTCATCAGCCAGCAGGTACCGCACACGATCCAGACCGATCCGGCGACCTGCACCCGCTACCTGCGCCTGACCGGCGCGCCGGGTCCGCTGTACATCAGCTACAAGGCCATGGTCGACATCAAGCAGCAGGTCGACCAGCCCGACCTGATCCAGGAAACACCGATCGCCAAGCTCCCGCTATCGGCCCTGACCTATATCTACCCGAGCCGCTATTGCCAGTCCGACCGGCTGGCCGCCCTGGCCATGAGCGAATTCGGCCATCTGCCCAAGGGCTACCGCCGGGTCGAGGCCATTCGCAACTGGGTCAACAAGCACGTCTCCTTCCGGGGCAACACCACCAGTTCGACGACCGCCGCGCTCGATACGCTGATTGACCGGGTTGGCGTCTGCCGCGATTTCGCCCACCTGATGATCGCCATCTGCCGCGCCCTGAACATTCCGGCCCGCTTCACCACCGGCATCGACTACGGTGCCGACCCGTTGCTCGGGCCGACCGACTTCCATGCCTACGTCGAGGTCTTCCTCGGTGACCGCTGGTATCTGTTCGACCCTTCCGGCACGGCGATCCCGATGGGCTTTGTCCGTCTGGCCACCGGCCGCGATGCCGCCGACGTCTCCTTTGCGACCATCTTCGGCGGCGTTATCTCGCCACCGCCGGTGATCACCATCAGCGCCATCACCGAAGCCGGCCAGCCATGGGAATTACCGCGCCACCGGCACGAGGCGCTTTCCACCGACGCGGCACCTGCCGCCGTCACCACCCCCTGAACATTTTTTACGATTACTGGAGAACAACACTTGGCAAAAGAAGAACTACTGGAAATGCAAGGCGTCGTCGAAGACGTGCTTCCGGATGGTCGTTTCCGCGTGACGCTGGAAAACGGTCACGTGATGATCGCCTACACCGCCGGCAAGATGAAGAAAAACCACATCCGCATTCTGCTCGGTGACAAAGTGACGCTGGAACTGTCGCCCTACGACCTGAGCAAGGGTCGCATCACGTTCCGTCACATTGAAAACCGCGGCTCACCGATGCCGCAGCAACGCCGCCGCTACTAAGCAGCCGGGTTTGCCGTCGCCCGACGGCCTGGCCTGAACTGCCAGGTATCGTCGTAGTACGCCGGATCTTCGTTGTCCGGCGTAACGCCAGGAATACCCAGCAAGGGTAGCGGTTGAAAATCGCGTGGCCGGGTGTAACGACCGCTGATCAAATCGGCGGCCAGAAGCTTGTCGACCGCAGCAAGCTGCGCTGCACTATCCATCTGCAGCCACGCCTCGCTCACCTCGTAGAGCACCGCCTTGGCGGTCAGGCCGCGAAATGGCCTGAGCATCTGCTCATAGGTCGCATGGCCGAAAATCACGAAACGCATGTTGCGAATCACATCGGCACGCCGCTCGACGAACAGTTGTTTCCACTGGAAGTCTCGCAGCAGATCAAGCAGTTCCGGCTGGCTGGCCAGTACGACAATGCCGCATTCGTCGAAGTGGGTCAGCGCATCGCGAGCCGTGCCGCGCGTTTCGCCCGGTGCCTGCATGGCGCGCACGTGGGCGGCACTGACGGCAATCTTGGTCTGCGGAAAACTGAGCCAGACCAAAGCATTGAAGAAGTCATGCCAGTTGTCGGGCCGGGTTTCGACTTCGCCGCTTTCCCAGATCCGACACTCGTAGACCAGTCCATCCGGCCGCGGCGGCACGAAACGGACGCGCTGTCCATTGGCGGTATGAATGGGAAACCGTTCGGTCAGATTGGCCACCGCCGAGGCATCCGGCGCCTGAGGCAGGCGATCCAGCCAAGGCCGCAGCGGATCGAAGAGCGGCGAGGCGTAGAGCGAAACGGCGCTCACTCCTCAGCCGGCGATTCGTCTTTCTCTTCCTTGACGAAAACCAGTTCGCCCTTCTTGACGCGGAAGGTGCCCATGAATTGACCCATGCCTTCGGGCGGCTCGCTGTCCATCCTGGCGAAGCTTTCGCAGGTCTGCGTTTCAGTTGCAAACATCTTCTTTCCGGCCCTGATGATGAAAGCCCCCGAGGGCACTTGATACACCTCGACCCTGGTCTTTTCCGTGCCCGCCCCGAGACTGTGCCGACGCATGCAGGCCGGCATCCGGGAGACGACGAGGTACAACTCGACCTTGCTGTCCCAGAAATACGGCTGTTCGCGAATGAGCGACAAGACATGTTCGCGCGTGTTGTCGATTTCATACGTCGCACCGTCATTAACGCAGGCGGTGAGCAGCGGGGCGGCGAGCAGCGGCAGGAGGAGATGGCGCAGACGCATGATGGTTTTCCTCAGAGCATTTTCCAGGACAGCGTTTCGCCGGCGCGCAGCGGAACGATGGTGTCGGTGCCGATGTAGGGGTAATCGGCCGGCACGGTCCACGCTTCCCTGGCCAGGGTTATCTTGCCGCTGTTGCGCGGCAGGCCGTACCAGTCGGGGCCGTTGAAGCTGGCGAAGGCTTCGAGCTTGTCGAGCCCGCCGGCATTTTCGAAGGCTTCGGCATACAGTTCGATGGCAGCGTAGGCGGTATAACAGCCGGCGCAGCCGCAGGCCGCCTCCTTGGCGCCCTTGGCGTGCGGCGCCGAATCGGTGCCGAGGAAGAATTTCGGATTGCCGGAAATCGCTGCAGCGACCAGCGCCTCGCGATGCGTCTCGCGCTTGAGCACCGGCAGGCAATACCAGTGCGGCCGGACACCGCCCTGGAAGATGGCGTTGCGGTTATAGAGCAGATGGTGGGCGGTAATGGTGGCTGCCACGGTCAACCCGGAATTTTGCACAAATTCGGCAGCCTCCCGGGTCGTGATGTGCTCCATGACCACCTTGAGCTGCGGGAAACGCACGGTCAGCGGCAGCAGCACGGTGTCGATGAAGACCTTTTCGCGGTCGAAGAGATCGACCCTGGGATCGGTCACTTCACCATGCACGAGCAGCGGCAGCCCGACGCGCTCCATTTCGGCCAGCGTGTCGTAGGCCTTGGCGATATCGGTCAGGCCGGCGTCGGAATTGGTCGTCGCCCCGGCCGGATAGAGCTTGACGGCCTTGACGAAGCCGGACGCGGCAGCCTTGGCGACTTCGCTGGCCGGCGTATTGTCGGTCAGGTACAGCGTCATGAGCGGTTCGAAGCTGGCATCGGGGGGCAAGGCCGCGACGATGCGGTCGCGGTAGGCGGCGGCCTGGTCTACGGTGGTCACCGGCGGCTGGAGGTTGGGCATGACGATGGCCCGAGCAAACTGGGCGGCCGTGTGGGCAAGGACGGAAGCGAGGGCTTCGCCGTCGCGCAGGTGAAGGTGCCAGTCGTCGGGGCGGGTGATGGTGATTTGCATGGTGTTTCCCGGGTCGGTTTCCAGCAATTTTAACCTTGAAACCTCGGTTGGACGTGGCAGATGGTGCGCCTGGGCGGGATAGCCGGCGCGAAGCGACGCCGCAGCAGGCTCATGCCTGCAAGAAGGAGCGAAAACGAGCCGATAACAATAAAGCAAATCGGCGAGTTTCGGCGAAGCCACAAAACCGGGCGCCCGACCAGACGTGCCAGCGGCCACGTAGCGCTGTCAGCCAACGGGTGAATCGCCTCGAAGGCGCAAAGGTCTGTATTCAGGCGGCTGGCCAAGGCTGGATACGCGGTCAACTGGGGTTTCACGGTTCAAACGACCAAAGGCTGCGCCCTATCCGGCCTTGAGCGCCAGCGCCAGGTCGTAAAGCGCATTCTTGGCTGCGCCGGTAATCGCCGAGGCCAGTTTGGCCGCCTGTTTGACCGGCAGCCCCTCAGCCAGCAGCAGTTTCAGGACACGTTCGCCTTCGCCGCTTTCGGCATTGGCCGGGGCGCCAGAGAGCATCAGGACAAATTCGCCGCGCTGGCGGTTCGGGTCTTCCTTGAGCCAGGCGAGCCCTTCGGCCACGGGCAGGGAATGGATGGTTTCGAACAGCTTGGTCAGTTCGCGGGCGATGACCAGCGTGCGCTCGCCGAACACCGTCGCCATGTCCTCGACCGTTTCCAGCACGCGGTGCGGGGCTTCGTAGAAGAGCAGGGCGCAGGGCTGTTCGCGCAGCTCTTCCAGCGCTTGCCGGCGCTGGCCACCCTTGGAAGGCAGGAAGCCGTAGAACAGGAAATGCTCGTCGAGCAGACCGGAACCGGACAGCGCCGTCGTCGCGGCGCACGGGCCGGGCAGCGGGATGACCTTGCAGCCGGCGGCGCGGACGGCGGCGACGATGCGGGCGCCGGGGTCGGAAATGCCCGGCGTGCCGGCGTCGGAAATGAGCGCCACGGCTTCGCCGGCCTGCAGCTTTTCGACGATGCGGGCAGCCGCTTCGTGTTCGTTGTGCCGGTGGGCCGGAATGGTCCGCGCCTGGGCACCGAGCTGCTTGAGCAGCGGGCCGCTGTGGCGGGTGTCCTCGGCGGCGACCCAGGGCACGGTGCGCAGGATTTCCTCGGCGCGACGGGTCAAATCGGCGAGATTCCCGAGCGGTGTCGGGACGACATACAATGCGGCGGATTCTTCCATCATTCTTCCGTCATTTGAAACCCGGATGCAGGCAAAGACCAACGATACCACCACGACGCGCGGCCGCGAAGCCGAGGAGCGGGCGGCACGTTATCTCGAATCCCACGGTCTACCGGAAATTTCGCGCAATTTCAGAATCCGCGGCGGCGAGATCGACCTCATTTGCCGCGACGGCAAGGTGCTGGTTTTCGTCGAAGTCCGCCAGCGCAGCCGCAGCGATTTCGGTGGCGCCGGGGCGAGCATCACGGCCGGCAAACGGCGGCGCATCGTCCTCGCCGCCCAGCATTACCTGCTCGGCCAGCGGGATTGCGACTGCCGTTTCGACTGCGTGCTGATCGATGGCGAGCGACTCGAATGGATCAAAAATGCGTTTTTTGCTGACGATTAGCCTGGCCTTTTGGCTGACGGCCGCACAGGCCGACAGCATCCGCATGCTGGTCCAGAATTCGCCGCTGGCCGGCAGCCAGTTTTACGCGCTGGAAACCTTCTGGGCGGAAATCAGGGTCGGCGATACCCTGGCCCTGATCCGCGAACCCGACAACAAACATGACCGCAATGCCATTCGCGTCGAATGGCGCGGCCACCAACTGGGCTACGTGCCGCGCGCCCAGAATCGCGCCGTGGCAGCCGCGATGGACGCCGGCGACCGGCTCAGCGCCCGCGTGTCGTCTCTGAGCGACAATAAAAATCCATGGCAACGACTGGCGTTCGAAGTCTTCGTCGAGCTGTGAGGTAGAATGCTTTTACTTTTAGCCCCAACTCATTGAACGATATGGATTTGATCGCCCGCGTTGCCAAGCATTTCGAAGACAGCGCCCAAACCAAGCTGAATGCCGTCGACATGATGGCCGCCCCGATTGCCGCGGCGATCGAAACGATGACCAACTGCCTGATCAACGGCGGCAAGATTCTCGCCTGCGGCAACGGCGGCTCGGCTGGCGATGCCCAGCATTTCGCCGCTGAACTGATCGGCCGTTTCGAGGCCGAACGCCAGGAACTGGCCGCCATCGCGCTGACCACCGACACCTCGATCATCACGGCGGTCGCCAACGACTATTCGTTCAGCCAGATTTTCTCCCGCCAGGTGCGCGGCCTCGGCCACGCCGGCGATGTCCTGCTGGCCATTTCAACGTCCGGCAACTCGGCCAACGTCATCGAAGCCATCAAGTCGGCGCACGAACACGACATGCACGTCGTCGCGCTGACCGGCAAGGGCGGCGGGCTGATCGGCGACATGCTGCGTGACGACGATATTCATCTCTGCGTGCCGGCCGACCGGACGGCGCGAATTCAGGAAACCCACCTGCTCGTCATCCATTGCCTGTGCGATGGAATCGATGCACTTTTATTGGGAGTCGAATGATGCAAAAAGCCAAACTCACCCTCGCCGCTGCGGCGCTGATCACCCTCCTGCCCATGCTCCAGGGCTGCGTTCCCGCCATCATCGGCGGCGCTGCCGTCGGTGTCATGTCGGCTCATGATCGCCGCTCG
This sequence comes from Azonexus sp., assembly GCA_030691385.1. Lineage (GTDB taxonomy): Bacteria > Pseudomonadota > Gammaproteobacteria > Burkholderiales > Rhodocyclaceae > Azonexus. The sequence goes on along the minus strand of JAUYEI010000053.1, from coordinate 5,396 downwards.
ACCGGCACCCAGACCGACGACGAAACGACCGAATGGAAGGCTGCCCAGCGGGTTCCCGACCAATACAAGACCTTCTCGCACATCAATTTCACCTCGTACAACCGACGCGTGCTGATTACCGGCGAAGTGCCGAACGAGGAAGCCAAGGCCGCCATCGAAGCCGAAACGCGCAAGCTCGACGGCGTCCGCGAGGTGTACAACGAACTGGGCATCGGCCCGGCCTCGTCACTCGGCAGCCGCAGCACCGATTCGTACATCGACTCCAAGGTCAAGGCCCGGCTGGTTGACTCCAACCAGATTTCGGCCAACCACATCAAGGTTGTCACCGAGCGCGCCATCGTCCATCTGATGGGCATCGTCAACGCCCGCGAGGCCAAGGTCGCCGTCGATGTCGCGCGCACCACCTCCGGCGTCAAGAAGGTCGTCAACGTGCTGGAAGTCGTCGGTGATGAAGACACCCGTCGCCTCGACAACCAGACGCTCGGCGCGCGCAACCCGCCGCCGGCCAGCGCCCCGGTCGAAAATCGCTGAACCATCGCTCAGGCCGCCGCAAGGCGGCCTGATTGCTTTGAGCCTTAGTGCACGCCGAAAGCCTGGGGCAACCAGGTGGCCAGCCAGGGCAGGGCCGAAATGATCAGCGCGCCGACAAACATGGCGAACACCGCCGGCAACACAGCGGCGGCGACGTAGCGAATCGACTTGGCAAACATCGCCGAGGCGAAATAGATGTTCATGCCGGCCGGCGGGCAGAGAAAGCCCATCTCGATATTGGCCAGGAAAATCACCCCGAAATGCACCGGGTCGACGCCGTAAGCCATGGCCACGGGCAGAAGCAGCGGGACGAGGACGACAATCGCCGCGTAGATTTCCATCAAGGCCCCGGCCAGCAGCAGGAACAGGTTCAGCGCGATGAGGAAGGCGAACTTGTTGGGCAGCACCGACTGCACCCAGTCGATGGCCGCATCGGGGATGCCGGCATCGACGAGGTAGTTGGTCAGGCCGAGCGCCATGCCGAGGATGAGCATGATGCCGCCGATGACCTCGGCGCAATCGGCCAGCGTCTTGCGGATGCCCGACCAATCGAGTTCGCGATGCGCGATGGACTGCGTGAGCAGCGCGTACATGGCCGTCAGCGCGGCGCTCTCGGTCGGCGTCGCGATGCCGCTGACCAGCGAGCCGATGGCGACGACCGGCGCCAACAACTCCCATTTGGCCACCCACAGCGCGCTGCCCAGACTTTTCGATTTTGGCTCGTTTTTCCGGTTGACCGTAGCAATGCCGGTTGCGGCCGGAATAATGCCGCCCCGCCGCAAATAGCCGCCGACCAGCAGCAGGCAGGCGACCATGACGATCGCTGGCAGCACGCCGGCGAGGAACATGGTGTTGATCGGCACGCGGGCGATGATGGCGTACATGATCAGCGGCACCGACGGCGCCAGCAGCACGCCGAGGGCGCTGGCGCTGGTCACCAGGCTGATGCCGCGCCGTTCGGGAAACCCGGCCTTGGTGAGCAGCGGCAGCAGCAAGCCGCCAAGGGCCAGGATGGTGACGCCGCTGCCGCCGGTGAAGGCAGTGAAAAAGGAACAGAGCACCGCCGCTGCGATCGCCGTGCCGGCCACGCCGCTGCCGAAGGCGGCCGTGAACACTTCGCCGAGCCGCGCCGCCGCACCGGTCCGGGCGAAGATCAGGCCGGCCAGCGTAAACAGCGGCAGGGCCGGCAGCGAGGGATTGACCGTGATCTGGTAGTGACTGAGCGGCACCGAGGCCAGCGGCTGGCCTTCGCTCCAGAACAGCGCCAGGGCCAGCCCGCCGAGCACGGCAAAGATCGGCGCACCGCAGAAGAGGATCAGCGTCAGCCACAGGGCGAAGGGCCAGATCGGCAAGCTGCTGCCATCGAAATGCTGGGCGAAGACGTAGCCGGCGGCCGGCAAGGCGAGCGCCAGCACGATGCGGCCAGCCAGCCTGGGCGTGATGCGCGAGGCGAGCTTGAGGCCGATTAGCGCGAAGCCGGCCGGCATGGCGATTTCGAACATCCAGCCAGCGATGCCGTAGGCGATGTCGCGCGGCATCTCCATTTCGCTGGCGACGAAAGTCCAGCTCGCCTGCGCCAGCATGCCGCAGAGCACAGCGGCGCTGGCCTTGCCGAAAACCACCGCGCCATGGCGGACGAGTGGATTGCGCGAGGCGGTGAAGCCGGCGCCCAGCGCGCTCAGGTGCAGGCCGCGCTCGGCGAGCAGCGCGCCGAACATGGCGAGCAGCAGGCCGCAGTGCTGGACGAGCACCGGCGCGTTGTCGATGCCCGAACCGAACAGCGGGCGCATGACGATTTCGAGCAGCGGCACGAGCAGCATGACGAGCAGCGCGCCACCGGCGATCAGCGCATCGAACTCACCGAGACGGCGCAGGGGATTCATTCTAAATAACTCTGTTGAACCGCAAAGGCGCAGAGGCACAGAGGCAAGACAAAGACTTGTGGAGACTATTCGGCTCACCTTCCGGGGGAGCGCCGCAACTGCCGCAAGCCTTTGTTTTTAAGTTATTCTCTGCGCCTCCGCGTCTCTGCGGTGAGGTTCTGGGATTCATTACTTTTTCCACTCAAACAAACAGCCTCTCGGCCGCCCTACTTCTTGCCGGCGCGGAAAGCCTTGAGCAGCGCGACGACTTCGTCGAACTGCTCGGCTGGCACGAGCTTGCCGCGGATGCGCGGGTAGAGCCCGTCGGCCAGCGCATTCCATTCCTTCATCTGCTCGGCATTGGGCTTGTTGACGCTCAGGCCACGCTTTTTCATCGCCTCGACGGCCTCGTCGACCTCCTGCCGGGCCTTGGCGCGTAGCTGGACACCGGCCTTGGCGCCGGCCTCGCGGACGATGACCTGGCCTTCCGGCGTCAGCTCGTCCCAGGCCTTCTTGGTGATGATCAGGGCGCCGACAATCGGCGACCAGTTGAGGTCCAGCATATTGTTGGCCGTCGTGTAGATCTGCGTCGCCAGCGCGAAATAGGGTGTCGACGGCACAGCGTTGATCATGCCGGTCTGGATGGCCGGCAGGATGTCAGCCGTTTCCAGCGGCACCGGCGTGTAACCGAGGTTCTTCATGATTTCCTGCTGGTCGGCCTCGGCCCCCCAGGCGAAGAATTTCATGCCCTTGAAATCGTTCGGCGCGAAGGCCGGCGTCTTGCTGAAAAAGCGCACCCAGCCGGCGTCGCCCCAGGCAAGCACGACAAAACCCTTTTCGAGGAATTTCTTTTCCATGGCCGGGCGCATCTTCTCGCGTACGTAATCGACCTCGTCCCAGCTCTTGAACATCATTGGCATGTTCTGCAGCGCGGCAATCGACGGCTCGATCTCACGCAGGCCGACCACCGAGAGCAGGCCGCCCTGCAACTGGCCGATGCGCATGCGGCGCACCATGTCCGTCTCACCACCCTGGCTGCCATCCGGATAGACCAGATACTTGCCGCTGCCGCCCTGCGCCGTGCGCCAGGCTTCGCCGAGCTCCATGAGCTGGCGGTGGTAGAGCGAATTCTTCGCGGCCAGCGTGCCGATGCGCAATTGCTTGTCAGCGGCAAAGGCGTTAAGAGCAAGCACGGTGCCGAGCAGGAGCGCAGCCAGTCTGATTTTCATTTTTCTCTCCGGGGATTCTGGTCGTTCAAAACAGGTCAGGCGCCTGCTCCAGCAGCCATGCCGCACGGCGGCGCATGACTTCGTTTTGCAATGCCTGCGGGCTGTCCGGCGCATCCTTGATGGCCACGGCCTGCTTGAGCAGCGACTCGAACAGCGCCCGGTCGCCGACCGGCTGGGCATAACCCTCGGCCTTGCCGACCAGCGCGCCGGCACTGCTGCCACCGCCCTGGGCAATCGCCTGGTCGTACCAGATCAGCGCCTGCGACTGGCTGCCGCCCGGCCGGGATGCCTCGAACGTCGCCAGCAATCCGGTCAATGCGCCCTGCCCCCAGGCCGGATCGGCCTGCCAGGAGAGCTGCGTCAGGCGCACCGCCTGCGGCAGATCGGCCACCACATCGGGATCGTCCTTCGACAACGAAATCCAGCCGCCCCACGAAGCCGCCGCCCAGTAGGCAAGACCGACCCGGGCCGGCGCCAGCTTCGGCCAGTCGGCCGCCTGTGGCGCATTGAGGGCGCGGGCGAAACCCGGACTTTCCTTTTCCAGTGCCGCCATGGCGTGCTGATGCGCCCGGCGATAAAGCTGCGCAGCGCGGCGGCGCAGGCGTTCGGCCGCCTTGGCGTCCTTCGCCTCGATGCGGTCCGCCTCGAAAGCCACGAAAGCGTAGGCGTATTGGGTGAAGCCACCGGCCACCGACTCGGCCAACCCACGATGACCGGGGTCGCTGCGCAGCACGGATTCGGATAATTTCAGATAGAAGGCGCTGGCCTCGCGGGCCAGATCGAGATCGTTTTCGCTGGCCTGCCCTTGCGCCGCCAGTTCGTCGGCGATGCTGCCGATCACCATCTGACGCGGCGAGCAGGCCGTCAGCAAGAGGCTGACAAGTAGCGCAACGAGGGCCGGGAAGGTGCTGCGCCGGAGCAAGGGCAATTGAATTCCGCTGGGTTCGATGGAGTGCCCTGCACACTAGCCAGCCGATGTTACATGAGGATGACAGGGGGCTGGCGCGACAATCCGGCGCCGCCCGCCAACTGGCACTAAAATGACGGCCTGTCCTCAACCCGTGATGTCGCGATGACCTACGCCGCCCCCCGCTTCGAAACAAAAATCTGCCCGCCCGAGCAGCTGACCGCCAGAGTCGCCCAGCTCGCCCACCCCCTGGTCTTCACCAACGGCTGTTTCGACATCCTGCACCGCGGCCATGTCACCTATCTGGCCCAGGCCGCAGCGCTCGGCACCAGCCTGGTGGTGGGGCTCAACACCGACGCCTCGGTGAAACGCCAGGGCAAGGGCGACGATCGGCCGGTCAATCTGCTCGAAGACCGGCTGGCCGTGATGGCCGCCCTGGAATGTGTTGCACTGGTCACGTGGTTCGACGAAGACACGCCGCTGCAGCGCATCCTCGAATGCCGGCCGGACATTCTCGTCAAGGGCGGTGACTGGCCGGTGGACAAGATTGTCGGTTGCAGTGAAGTACGGGGCTGGGGGGGAACGGTGCATTCGATACCGTTCATTCATCAGAAGTCGACGACGGCGCTGCTGGAGAAGATTCGGCGGCTTTGATTAGCCGCCGGGGTCTTACACCCGGTGGGTTTCGCGCTTGAGGTGTCGGTGCCCCTTCGCAACCACAGGTTTTCGCGCTTGAGGCGCGAGCGTACTTTCTTCTTGCTTCGCCAAGAAGAAAGTAGCCAAAGAAGAAGGCGACCCTGGGTCGGTGCCGGCTGCGCCGGTTCCCTGCGCTACTCGGGACTGGCGGGGGCTGCGGAACTCGGGCTG
>JAUYEI010000045.1 GCA_030691385.1 Azonexus sp. | reverse complement strand
GTGCCAGCGGCCACGTCGCGCTGTCAGCCAAGGGGTGAATCGCCTCGAAGGCGCAAAGGCCTGTATTCAGGCGGCTGGCCAAGGCTGGATAAGCGGTCAACTGAGGTTTCAAGGTTCAACCGCCTCCGATGGGCTGCAACGACGTTTGGCTGCCAATTTTGCCCGCAAGTGGGAGTTCCGCAGCGTTGTATGAGCTAACCGGATAAGCACGGTTCGTTCAAAGCAGCGCCACCATGAGCGGCGCCGGCGGAACCGGGCGGGGACTGGCAATTGCCGGGCTATCGTGGCGCAACACCGTGGTACGATTGTTGCCCACAATAATTCAGGGCAAGGCGCCTGTTTCATCGTCACCCTGCCATTGAACTGCTGGATGGAAAAAACAGGACAAAATGACTAAGACACTCGTCTTGCTGGTGGACGACGAAGAACTCAACCTGGAAATTCTGGTCGAGTATTTCGATGGCGAAGCGCCTTTTGTTCTGCAAACAGCGGGCAGCGGCGAAGCTGCCTGGCAACTGCTGCAAAACCCGGAAAATGACTTCAAGCTCATTCTGCTTGACCGCATGATGCCCGGCCTTGATGGCATAGGCCTGCTCAGAAGGATGAAGGGCGACCCGCGTCTCGCCGGCATTCCCGCCATCATGCAGACGGCCGCCAACTCCCCCGAGCAGATTCGCGAGGGCCTGGAGGCCGGCGCTTACTACTATCTGACCAAGCCTTATCGGCGCGACAGCCTGCTCGCCATTGTCCATGCAGCGCTCAGCGATGCCGAAGCGCGTAGCTCGCTAAGCCGGCAACTGCACCAGCATATCAATTCGCTGCAGTTTCTCGAGCAGGCCGAGTTTTCGATCCGAACCGTCGAAGAAGCCGGCCAGCTCGCCTCCTTCATCGCCCATGCCTGCCCGAACCCCGATGCGGCGGTCATGGGCATTTCCGAACTGCTTATCAACGGCGTCGAGCATGGCAATCTTGGCTTGGCCTATGCGGAAAAAAGTCGTTTGAAACAGGAGGATCGCTGGCACGAAGAGATCACCCGGCGCGCTGCCCTGCCAGAAAATGCAGCCAAGGAAGTTCGCCTGAGTTATCACCGCCAGGCAGGCGCAATCACACTTCGCGTCTGCGATCAGGGAAGCGGATTTCCATGGCAAAACTATCTCGAAATCGACCCCGAGCGAGCCTTTGACCCGAATGGTCGAGGTATCGCCCTGGCCCGCATGCTGAGCTTCAGCAGCATCACTTATGAGGGCTGCGGCAACATCGCCGTTGCCACCATTTGCTGCGGCCGGGGGGAAAACAGCGAGCCTCAGACATGACTTCGATTTCAAGCAAGATGAAGGTGCTGGCCGTCGACGACAACCGCACCAATCTGCACATCCTTCAGGTTTTCCTGAAAAAACTTGGCCACGAGGTGATACTGGCCGAGAACGGCGAGGAGGCTGTGCGCCGCTTCGCCGCAGAATCACCCGACCTGGTCTTGCTCGACATCATGATGCCGGTCATGGACGGCTTCGAGGCCGCCCGCCGCATCAAGGCGATGCCCCGCGACCGGTGGACGCCCGTCATCTTCCTGTCCGCCCTGAATCGCGATGAAAACCTGGTCGAAGGACTGGATGCCGGCGCCGACGATTACCTGACCAAACCGATCAATTTCGTCGTCCTCGAAGCCAAGCTGCGCTCCATGCAGCGCTCGCTGGCCATGCAGCAGGAGTCAATCGACTCGCTGCGCCGCGTTCAGGCCATATCCGACAGCGTTCTCGACGCCATTGTTACCAGCGATGAGCACGGCATCATCGTCTCGGTCAACCAATCGACTGAGCGCATTTTTGGCTGGACTCCAGCTGAATTGATTGGCAATAAGGTTTCCATGCTGATGCCCGAGAGCGAGCGGCCTGCACACGAAATCCGCGTCGGAAATTATGCCGAGGCCGACCCGCCCAAAACCATTGGCCTTGAGCGGGAGCTGGAAGCGCAGCACAAAGATGGGCGCCGCTTCGCCGCAACAGTAAGCATCACTCAGATCCTGCTCGACAACCATCGCATGGTGGTCGGCGTCATACGGGACATTTCGGAGCGCAAGCGGACCGAGCAACAGCTCCGCGAAAATGCCCGTCAACTGCAGGACTATTACGACCAGACACAAGCTGAACAGCATCTAGCATTGCGCCTGATGGAAAAGCAACTGCACCGCAAGGGCCTGCAGGATAGTCGCCTGCGCTACACCGTCATTCCGGCGGAAAACTTCAGTGGTGACATCGTTGCCGCAAATCGCTCACCGGATGGGCTTTTCTATGCCCTGCTCGCCGACGCCACCGGACACGGCCTGACCGCAGCGATCAGTGTCTTGCCAGTGCTCGCCCTGTTCTACCGAATGACAAAGCTCAATAGGCCGATTCGGGAGATTGTTCTTGAATTGAATTACCAGCTCAAGGAATCCATGCCTGTTGGACGATTCGTCGCCATTACGCTGGTTTGCCTAGACGAAAACCAAAAGCAAGGCGACATCTGGGTTGGCGGCACTCCGGAAGCCTTCCTGTTCGACCGCTGGGGGCGAGTTGCCCGCACCTTCCCTTCAGCCAACCTCCCCCTGGGTATTGTCAGCAATGAAGAGCTAGGCGGCGAGCCCCAACATTTCAACTGGGCAGATGAAAGCCAACTCATTCTCTGCTCGGATGGTTTGCTTGAGGCAACCAACCCGCAGGGCCTCCAATTTGGGGTGGATGGGCTGATCGCAGCAACGACCAATACATCTCCGACCGACCGCTTTGCAAAAATAGACGCAGCCTTGGCAGCCCATCAGAATTTCGGCGTTGCCAGCGACGATATATCGCTAATGCTGATCGACTGCCCATAAGCACCAGAAGCTGGCAGTTAGACGAAAAAAAGGCCGGAATCTCCGGCCTTTTTTGTCGCAACTGCAATTACACAGCAGCTTCCTCGACTTCCACAGCCTCGGTGGGCTCCGGACGATCGACCAGTTCGACAAACGCCATCGGTGCGTTATCGCCGACGCGGAAACCACACTTCAGAATGCGAAGGTAGCCGCCCGGACGGGTTGCATAGCGCGGGCCGATTTCGGCGAACAGCTTGACCACGATATCGCGGTCGCGCAAACGGTCAAAGGCCAGACGCTTGTTAGCCAGCGTCGGAGTCTTGCCGAGGGTGATCATCGGTTCAACAACACGGCGTAGTTCCTTCGCCTTTGGCACGGTGGTCTTGATGGCCTCGTGCTTGAGCAGGGAAACAGTCATGTTGCGCAGCATCGCCAAGCGATGGCTGCTGGTGCGGTTCAGTTTGCGAAGTCCATTGCGGTGACGCATGGTTAATCCTTTCTATATTCTGCAGGCGTCCCTTGACTGCCCGGGAGGAAAAGGCCTACGCCTTTTCCAGACCGGCGGGCGGCCAGTTTTCCAGTTTCATGCCGAGCGTCAGACCGCGAGCGGCCAACACTTCCTTGATCTCATTCAGCGACTTGCGACCCAGATTCGGAGTCTTGAGAAGCTCATTCTCTGTACGCTGGATCAGATCGCCGATGTAGTAGATATTCTCAGCCTTGAGGCAGTTCGCAGAACGAACCGTCAATTCGAGATCATCCACCGGACGGAGCAGAACCGGATCAACCTGAGCAGGCTTGGAAGCCTCGGCAACAGGTGCGGTACCCTCCAGATCAGCAAAGACCGAAAGCTGTTCCATCAGCACGCGAGCAGCGTAGCGAATGGCTTCTTCCGGCTCGACAACGCCGTTGGTTTCAATATCGACAATCAACTTGTCCAGGTCGGTACGCTGTTCAACGCGAGCGCTTTCAACAGCGTAGGCAACGCGACGAATCGGGCTGAATGACGCATCAAGTACCAGCTTGCCAATGGACTTGGCATCGCCGAGGTTGCGCATGTTACCCGGCACATAGCCACGACCCTTCTCGACCTTGATCTCCATGGACAGCTTGCCACCTGTGGAGAGGCGAGCGATCACATGTTCCGGATTGATGATCTCCACATCGTGCGGCAACTCGATATCGCCAGCTCGAACGGGGCCTTCACCTTCCTTGGCCAATTTCAGGTTAACAACATCGCGATTGTGCAGCTTGAACACGATACCCTTGAGGTTGAGGAGGATGTCGACGACATCTTCCTGTACACCGTCAATGGTCGAGTACTCATGGAGAACACCATCGATACCCACCTCGGTCGGCGCGTAACCAACCATCGAGGAGAGCAGGATACGACGCAGCGCGTTGCCAAGGGTGTGGCCATAACCGCGTTCAAACGGTTCCATGATCACTTTGGCTTGCACGGGCGAAACACTCTGCACGTCGATGATGCGGGGTTTTAGAAGTCCACTGCTTTGCATGGGCTAGATCCTCTGCTCAGTGCTTACTTCGAGTAAAGTTCGATGACGAGACCTTCATTCAGGGTCGCCGGCAGTTCAGAGCGCTGCGGCATGGCCTTGAATGTGCCCTTGCCTTCCTTGATATCCACAGAAATCCACTCGGGGAAACCGCGAGACTCTGCAGCTTCCAGTGCAGCCTTGCAACGCAAGGAAGCACGGGCACGATCGGTCAGCTGGAGAACATCACCCGGCTTGACGATAAAGGACGGAATATTGACGCGCTTGCCATTGACCAGAACGCCGTTGTGGCGAACGATCTGGCGAGACTCGGTGCGGGAAGCACCAAAACCCATACGGTAAGCGACGGAGTCCAGACGGGCTTCGAGCAACTGCAGCAGGTTTTCACCAGTCTGACCCTTGCGGCGATCAGCTTCAGCGAACGTTTTGCGGAATTGGCCTTCGAGCACGCCGTAAACACGACGGATCTTTTGCTTCGCACGCAGGTGAACACCGTAGTCGGACAAACGGGCACCAGATTTTTGACCGTGCTGGCCCGGCGCGTAAGAACGACGCTCAATGGCACACTTGTCGGTAAAACACTTTTCGCCCTTCAGGAACAGCTTTTCGCCTTCGCGGCGGCACTGACGGCATTTCGGATCGAGATTACGAGCCACTTGTCTTTCTCCTTAGATGCGGCGCTTTTTGGGCGGACGGCAACCGTTATGCGGCACCGGCGTCACGTCGGAAATCGCGGTGATCTTCATGCCCAGCGCATTGAGTGCGCGGACCGAAGATTCACGACCAGGACCGGGGCCCTTGATGCGAACTTCCAGATTCTTGACACCACATTCCTGGGCAGCCTTACCAGCGGCCTCAGCAGCGACCTGAGCAGCAAACGGGGTGGACTTGCGCGAACCGCGGAAGCCAGCACCACCGGAAGTTGCCCAAGACAATGCATTGCCCTGGCGATCGGTAATGGTAATGATGGTGTTATTGAACGAAGCGTGGATGTGGGCGATGCCCTCAGCAACGTTCTTTTTAACCTTTTTGCGAACTTTGGTAGCAGTCTTTGCCATGTTCTGTCCCTATTACTTCTTGCCAGCGATGGCCTTGCGCGGACCCTTGCGAGTGCGAGCATTGGTACGGGTGCGCTGACCACGGCAAGGCAAGCCCTTACGATGGCGAAGGCCACGGTAGCAACCGAGGTCCATCAGACGCTTGATGTTCATTGTGACTTCGCGACGCAGATCACCTTCGACGGTGAATTTGCCGACTTCGTCACGCAGACGATCCATGTCCGCATCGGACAGGTCTTTCATTTTGGTAGAACGAACGATGCCGGCCGCGTCGCAAATTTTTTGCGCGCGGGTGCGGCCGATGCCGAAAATCGCGGTCAAAGCGATCTCTGCATGCTGATGGTTCGGAATGTTTACCCCTGCGATACGGGCCATCGAATCACTCCACTATTTCAAAATTAACAAATGCCGAGACCAGAGCCATTAGCCCTGGCGCTGCTTGTGGCGCGGGTCCTTGCAAATAACGCGCACGACACCCTTGCGACGGATGACTTTGCAATTGCGACACACGCGCTTAACTGAAGGATGCACTTTCATGTTTAACTCCTCGTCTGCGAGAGCTTGGAAGCAGCCGTGATTCCTTGCCCTGCGGTTTATTGCGTAGAGAACTCTTTTACTTGGCCCGGAAAACTATCCGGGCCTTGCTTAAATCATATGGCGTTAATTGCACGGTCACTTTGTCACCAGGAAATATGCGTATGTAGTGCATTCGCATCTTTCCGGAAATGAACCCATGGACAATATGACCATTTTCCAACTGGACCTTGAAGGTCGCGTTCGGGAGGTTTTCAACAACCTCCCCTTGCATTTCGATGTAATCCTCTTTTGCCATAAGCGATTACTTGATCATCGGGGCGCCTTTGAAATTTGCCTTTTTCAGCAAGCTTTCATACTGGTGCGACATCACGTATGCCTGAACCTGGGACATGAAATCCATGGTCACAACGACGATAATCAACAGGGAGGTACCCCCGAAATAGAATGGAACATTCCACTTCAGGATCAAGAATTCCGGCAACAAGCAAACCGTCGTGATGTAAGCAGCGCCAATCAGGGTCAAGCGCATCAGTATCTTGTCGATATAGCGCGCAGTCTGCTCACCAGGGCGAATGCCCGGGACAAATGCCCCGCTCTTCTTGAGATTGTCTGCGGTCTCCTTGGAGTTGAACACAAGGGCCGTATAGAAGAAGCAGAAGAACACGATCGCCGAAGCGTAAAGCATCACGTAGATCGGCTGCCCCGGAGACAATGTTCCGGCAACATCCTTCAGCCAGTGCATTGATTCGCCAGAGCCAAACCAGTTAGCAACGGTAGCGGGAAACAGAATGATCGAAGAAGCGAAGATCGGCGGGATAACACCAGACATGTTCAGCTTGAGTGGCAGATGCGAACTCTGACCACCGTAAATCTTGTTGCCAACCTGACGCTTGGCGTAGTTAACCAGTATCTTGCGTTGTCCGCGCTCTACAAACACCACAAAGCCAGTCACGACAACAACCAGCATACAGATAATCAGCGCGGTCAGCGGGTGCATTGCACCGGTTCGCACCAACTCGAGCAAACCACCAATTGCACTTGGCAAGCCAGCGGCGATACCAGCAAAAATAATGATGGAGATGCCGTTACCCAAGCCACGTTCAGTTATCTGCTCACCGAGCCACATCAGAAACATCGTGCCGGTCAGCAAGGTCGAAACAGTCGTCAGACGGAACATGAATCCCGGATCATTGACCAGACCAGCTTGCGCCTCAAGCGCAACGGCGATTCCCAGCCCCTGGAAGAGCGCAAGAATGACCGTGCCATAGCGAGTATATTGAGTAATCTTTCTCCGCCCAGCCTCACCCTCTTTTTTCAGGGCTTCAAGCTGCGGACTCGCGACACTCATCAGTTGCATGATGATCGACGCCGAAATATACGGCATGATCCCCAATGCAAAAATCGTGAATCGCGACAAAGCGCCACCCGAGAACATGTTAAACATGCCCAGAATGCCGCCTTGCTGCGAATTAAACAGTTCAGCCAGAGCGTTGGGGTCAATCCCAGGAACCGGGATATGGGCGCCAATGCGGAAAACAACCAGCGCGCCAAGCAGGAACCACAGCCGGCGCTTCAGATCACCGAACTTGCCACCCTTGCCAACGGTATTGGGATTTGCTGCCAACGTTCTAACCTTCCCTATTACTCTGCGACCGAGCCGCCAACTGCTTCAATTGCAGCCTTGGCACCCTTGGTCGCGCCAACACCTTTCAAGACAACCTTGCGGGCGATAGCGCCAGACAGGATAACCTTGGCAGAGAGCGCATCACCCGGAACGATCCCGGCGACCTGCAGAGCGAGGAGATCAATCTCTTCGACCGGCAAACGTTCCAGATCAGTCAGACGAACTTCGTAATTGCGAGCACGCGTCAGCGAGTTGAAGCCGCGCTTCGGCAGGCGGCGCTGCAAAGGCATTTGACCGCCCTCGAAGCCAACCTTGTGGAAGCCGCCCGAACGGGACTTTTGACCCTTATGGCCGCGACCACAGGTCTTGCCGAGGCCGGAGCCGATGCCACGACCGACGCGCTTGGCGGCTTTCTTGGAGCCTTCAGCCGGCTTGATGGTATTTAGACGCATGGCTTAACCCTCAACCTTGACGAGATACTGAACCTTCTGGATCATGCCACGCACAGATGGCGTATCCACAAGTTCAGAGGTACTGTTCAGCTTGCGCAGGCCCAGACCACGAACGGTGGCGCGGTGGTCCTGCTTGGTGCCGATGATGCTCTTGACGAGCTTCACTGTGATTTTCTTGTCAGCCATGGCTTACCCCAGAACCCGTTCAATCGAGAGGCCACGCTTGGCGGCGATCTCGGATGGCGTATTCACCTTTGACAAACCGTCGATGGTGGCACGCACGATGTTGTAAGGATTGGTCGAGCCATGAGCCTTGGCCACCACGTTGGTCACGCCGACAACTTCGAAGACAGCGCGCATGGCGCCGCCGGCGATGATACCCGTACCTTCCGGAGCCGGCTGGATCATCACGGTCGTTGCACCGTGACGGCCCATAACGGTGTGATGCACGGTGCCGTTCTTCAGGTTGACCTTGGCCATCTTGCGACGCGCCTCTTCCATAGCCTTTTGAGCAGCAACTGGCACTTCGCGGGACTTGCCCTTACCCATGCCGATGCTGCCATCGCCGTCACCAACAACGGTCAGGGCCGCGAAACCGAGAATACGGCCGCCCTTGACCACCTTGGTAACGCGATTGACCGCAACCATCTTTTCGCGCATGCCATCATCGCGCTCTTCATTCTGTTGCGGCTTCTTGTTTCTATCAGGTTTAGCCATTTTCTAACCTTATCCTTTCGCAGCGATCAGAACTTCAGACCGGCTTCACGCGCAGCTTCCGCCAACGCCTGAACTCGACCGTGATACTGAAGACCGGAACGATCAAAAGCCACTTGCTCAATACCGGCGGCCTTGGCGCGCTCGGCAATCAGCTTGCCCACCGTAGTGGCAGCAGCCTTGTTACCGCCGTTCGGAAGATCCTTGCGAATATCCGTATCCAGCGAAGAAGCCGAAGCCAGGACCTTGCCGCCACAGGGCGAAATGATCTGGGCGTAAATATGGCAGTTCGAGCGATTGACACACAAACGGACCGCCTTAAGTTCGGCAATTTTGGCCCGGGTTTGGCGGGAACGGCGCAAACGCGCTTGTTTCTTATTAAACATATGCCACCCTTACTTCTTCTTGGTTTCCTTGATAACCACCACTTCGTCCGAGTACCGAACGCCCTTGCCCTTGTAGGGCTCCGGCTTGCGGTACGCACGAACTTCGGCAGCAACCTGGCCAACCTGTTGCTTGTCGGCCCCCTTGATCAGGATTTCGGTCTGAGTCGGGCACTCGACTTTCACACCAGCCGGCATCTTGTGCGCGACGGGGTGCGAAAAGCCCAACGACAGATTCAGAACATCGCCCTGAGCCTGGGCGCGGTAACCCACGCCAACCAGCTGAAGCTTGCGCTCGAAACCTTTGGAAACACCGGTGACCATGTTGTTGAGGTTGGCACGCATGGTGCCCCACATGGCAGCAGCATTAGCAGCACCATCAACCTTGGAAACCTGAACGTTCTGACCTTCAACGGAAATCGTGACAGCAGGATGAGTAATTGCTTTCAAGGTACCCAGCGGGCCCTTGACGGTAATTTGCTCACCAACCGAGACTTCAACACCGGCCGGCAGAACGATGGGATTTTTACCAATACGCGACATAGATATCCCCTTACGCCACGATGCAAAGAACTTCGCCGCCGACCTTGCTGGCGCGAGCCTT
The DNA here is from genome assembly GCA_030691385.1 of Azonexus sp. Classification (GTDB taxonomy): domain Bacteria; phylum Pseudomonadota; class Gammaproteobacteria; order Burkholderiales; family Rhodocyclaceae; genus Azonexus. The sequence continues at coordinate 7,392 of JAUYEI010000045.1, read as the reverse complement.
GCGATCAGTCATGACGCCCTTGGGGGTCGACACTATCGCGACACCAAGACCATTCATAACACGAGGAATGTCTTCACAACCCTTGTAGATACGCAGACCAGGCTTGGAGACACGCTCAATGCGCTCAATGACCGGACGACCGGCATAGTACTTGAGCGCAATATCGAGTGTCGGCTTGCCATCAGCCTGACGAACTGCGAAATCATCAACGTAACCTTCGTCCTTGAGCACGGCGGCGATAGCCACCTTGACTTTGGATGAGGGCATGGAGACAGACGCCTTTTCGGCGAGCTGGGCGTTGCGGATGCGAGTCAGCATGTCCGCGATCGGATCGCTCATAGCCATTTCTGAATCTCCTTTTTACCAGCTGGCTTTAACAACACCCGGAACTTGGCCACTGAAGGCCAGTTCGCGGATCTTGTGACGGCACAGACCGAACTTACGGAAAACACCACGCGGACGACCGGTCAGCTGGCAACGATTGCGCAGACGAGACGGGCTCGAATTGCGCGGCAAGGCCTGGAACTTCAGACGGGCTGCGTAACGCTCATCGTCCGACAGGCTCGCGTTATTGAAAATCGCCTCGAGGGCAGCACGCTTTTTGGCGTACTGAGCCACAAGCTTGCGGCGCTTTTCTTCACGGTTGATCAGAGCAAGTTTTGCCATGATTGCCTCAATTCTTGAACGGGAACTTGAACGCCGCCAACAGAGCCTTGGCTTCTGCGTCGGATTTCGCGGTCGTGGTGATGCTGATATTCATACCCCGGAGCGCGTCGATCTTGTCGTACTCGATTTCCGGAAAAATAATCTGCTCCTTGACACCCATGTTGTAGTTACCCTGGCCGTCAAACCCTTTACCAGAAACACCACGAAAGTCACGAACACGCGGCAACGCGACGGTCACCAGACGATCAAGAAACTCGAACATGCGCGGACCGCGAAGGGTGAGCATGCAACCGATCGGATAACCATCACGAATCTTGAAGCCTGCGATTGACTTGCGAGCTTTCGTGGTGACCGGCTTCTGACCAGCGATCTTCTGCATGTCGCCAACGGCGTTTTCCAGAACCTTCTTGTCCGCGACAGCTTCACCGACACCCATATTCAGGGTGATCTTGGTGATGCGCGGGACTTCCATAACGGACTTGTAACCGAACTGCTTGCTCAGATCAGCAACCACGGTGTCCTTGTAAAACTGTTGCAAACGCGCCATGACCACTCCTTATGCGTTTACCAGATCGCCGTTCGACTTGAACACGCGAACCTTGCGGCCGTCATCAAGCGCCTTGAAGCCGACACGGTCGGCCTTTTTGGTAGCAGGATTAAACAGCGCAACATTGGAGATATGAATAGGCATATCCTTATCCACGATGCCACCCGCCACACCCTTTACAGGATTCGGCTTGACGTGCTTCTTGGCACGATTGACACCCTCAACAAGCACATGCTCATCATCGACACGACGCAACACGGTACCGCGCCTGCCTTTGTCTTTACCGGTAACAACGACGACTTCGTCGCCCTTACGAATTTTTTCCATTGCCAGCCTCTTACAGCACTTCTGGAGCCAAGGACACGATCTTCATAAAACGCTCGGTACGCAATTCGCGGGTTACCGGGCCAAAGATGCGCGTGCCGATCGGCTCGAGCTTGTTGTTGAGAAGAACGGCGGCATTGCCATCAAATCGAACCAGCGAACCATCCGGACGACGAACACCCTTGGCGGTACGAACCACCACGGCGTTATAGACATCGCCTTTCTTGACGCGGCCACGCGGCGCAGCATCCTTGATGCTGACCTTGATGATGTCACCAATGCCAGCATAGCGGCGCCTGGATCCACCGAGCACTTTGATACACATTACTGAACGTGCGCCGGTGTTATCGGCGACATCCAGAGTTGTCTGCATCTGAATCATTTAAATTAACTCCAACTTAATCCGCTTGCGCGGTCAGTCTTGGAACCCGTACGGGTTAAACAACTTCGCAAACCCTCAGGACAAGAGCCGCAAAAAAGAAGCCGGATTATACCGGCTTCTTTCAAGACTACGCAAGCACTTTAAGAAACTTTCGTTATACAACAATCGCCTTCTCAAGAACACTTGTCACTGCCCAGGTCTTGGTACGCGACACCGGACGAGTCTCGACGATCTCGACGAGATCACCAGCCTTGGCCGAATTGCCTTCATTGTGGGCGTGATATTTTTTGGAACGAATCATCACCTTGCCGTACATAGGGTGCTTGACCTTACGTTCGACGAGAACGGTAACCGTCTTTTCCATCTTGTCGCTAACGACACGACCGATGAGAGTGCGTTTGATACTGGTGGTTTCGCTCATTGCTGCGCCGCCTTTTCACGAATAAGCGTACGAACGCGAGCGATGTCGCGACGCACCTTGGACATTTGGCTGGTATTGGATAGCTGCTGGGTTGCGAGCTGCATACGCATACCGAACTGGGCCCTCAACAGGTCCAGCAATTCCTTGCTGAGCTCGTCCACGCTTTTGGTTCTCAATTCACTAGCTTTCATGATTACCCCAGATGACGAGTCACGAAGGTGGTGGCAATCGGCAACTTGGCGGCAGCGAGTGCAAATGCTTCGCGCGCCAAGGCCTCATTGACACCATCCATCTCATAGAGCACTTTGCCCGGCTGGATTTCAGCAACCCAGTACTCCGGGTTACCCTTGCCGTTACCCATACGAACTTCCGCCGGCTTCTTCGAAATCGGCTTGTCCGGAAAGATACGAATCCAGATGCGGCCGCCACGTTTGATGTGGCGGGTCATCGCACGGCGGGCAGCTTCGATCTGGCGCGCCGTCAGGCGGCCACGACCGGTCGCCTTGAGGCCCCATTCACCAAACGACACCTTGGTGCCCCGGGTGGCCAGACCTTCGTTGCGCCCCTTATGCTCCTTGCGGAACTTGCGGCGATTTGGTTGCAGCATGTTAAGCACCTGCCTTTCTTACGCGCGTGTCCGGAGCGCCAGCACCATCAGCCTTCTTGACGGTGCGGGTACGCGGCTTGTCGCCTTCCGGCTTGCCCGGTGTACGACGCGGACGACGATCATCAGCCACCGGCTCAACAACTTCCGGCTGCTCGTTGCGATCAAGCATGTCGCCCTTGTAAACCCAGACCTTGATACCAATGATCCCATAGGTGGTCAGAGCTTCCGAGGTTGCGTAGTCGATGTCAGCGCGCAGGGTGTGGAGCGGAACACGACCTTCGCGATACCACTCGCTACGCGCGATTTCGGCACCGTTCAGACGACCAGCACTCATTACCTTGATCCCTTGGGCACCAAGACGCATGGCGTTCTGCATTGCACGCTTCATGGCGCGGCGGAACATGATGCGCTTTTCGAGTTGCTGGGCAATCGAATCGGCGATTAGCTGAGCATCGATTTCCGGCTTGCGGATTTCTTCGATCGAGACATGGACGGGAACGCCCATGATGCGCTGAAGATCCGTACGCAGTTGTTCGATGTCTTCGCCCTTCTTGCCGATCACGACACCCGGCCGAGCCGAGTAGACGGTGACACGGGCATTCTTGGCCGGACGCTCGATCAGCACGCGACCGACGGAAGCGTGCGCCAGCTTGCGCTTGAGATACTCACGAACCTTGATATCCTCATTGAGCATACCCGGGAAATCCTTGCTGTTGGCGTACCAGCGCGAACTCCAGTTCTTGGTGACTGCCAGGCGGAAGCCAGTCGGATGAATTTTCTGTCCCATGGCTCTTCCTTAGTTACCAACGGTCAGATAAATATGGCAGGTCGGCTTGATGATCCGATTGCCACGACCCTTGGCGCGCGCGGTGAAGCGCTTGAGCACCATGCCTTTTTCAACGTAGATGGCTTTCACCGTCAGTTCGTCGATATCAGCACCATCGTTGTGCTCGGCGTTGGCAATTGCCGACTCCAGCACCTTCTTGACGATACCGGCGCCCTTTTTGGGGCAGAAAGCCAGGATATCCAGAGCCTGGCCAACCGGCTTGCCACGCACCAAGTCCGCAACCAAGCGGCCCTTTTGCGCAGAGAGGCGTACGCCTCGCAAATTTGCACGAGTTTCCATGTCAGTTCCTTACTTCTTGGCCTTCTTGCCGGCGGTGTGACCCTTGAACGTACGGGTCAGCGAGAACTCGCCGAGCTTGTGACCGACCATATTTTCGGTAACGAACACCGGAATATGTTGCTTGCCGTTGTGGACCGCAATCGTCAGGCCGATGAACTCGGGGAGGATCGTCGAACGACGCGACCATGTCTTGATCGGGCGCTTGTCGCTGGTAGCGCGGACTGCTTCGACCTTGTCGATCAGATGCGCATCAACAAACGGGCCCTTTTTGAGAGAACGTCCCATTTCCTACCCCTTAACGCTTGTGACGGCGCTGAACGATCATGCTGTTCGTGCGCTTGTTGCTGCGGGTGCGGTAACCCTTGGTGGGCTGACCCCACGGATTGACTGGCACGCGACCTTCGCCGGTACGACCTTCACCACCACCGTGGGGGTGATCGACTGGGTTCATGGCAGTACCACGAACGGTCGGGCGAATACCACGCCAACGCATAGCACCTGCCTTGCCGAACTTGCGCAGGTTGTGCTCTTCGTTGCCAACTTCACCGATGGTTGCGCGACATTCGACATGCACGCGACGCACTTCGCCGGAGCGGAGTCGGATCTGGGCATACGAACCTTCACGGGCCAGCAACTGGACGGAGGTACCGGCGGAACGGGCGATTTGCGCGCCCTTGCCAGGCAACATCTCAACGCAGCAAATGGTCGTACCAACCGGGATATTGCGGATCGGCAGAGCATTACCCGACTTGATCGGCGCCTCGGAGCCGCTCATGATCGGCTGACCAACCACCATGCCCTTGTTGGCGATGATGTAGCGACGCTCACCGTCGGCGTAGCACAGCAGTGCAATATTGGCCGTACGGTTCGGATCGTATTCCAGGCGCTCAACCTTGGCCGGAATACCGTCCTTGTTGCGCTTGAAATCGATGACGCGGTAAGCCTGCTTGTGACCGCCGCCCTGATGGCGAACGGTAATGCGGCCATTGTTGTTGCGACCGGCGTTGCCAGACTTTGCTTCGACCAGCGGGGCGAACGGTTTGCCCTTGTGCAGGTTGGGATTAACCACCTGAACGACGGCGCGACGACCAGGGGAGGTCGGCTTGACTTTAACGAGTGCCATTACGCATTCCCCCCTTCAACAAAATTCAGTTCCTGGCCCGGCTTGAGGCTCACGTAGGCTTTCTTCCAGCCCTTGCGACGACCGACCGCACCCTTGAAACGCTTGACCTTGCCCTTGACGTTGGCGACCTGGACGGCACCGACTTCAACCTTGAACAGTAGTTCAACGGCAGCCTTGATTTCCGGCTTGGTAGCATCGGAAGCAACGCGGAAGATCACCTGGTTGTGCTTGTCAGCAACGTATGTGGCTTTCTCGGAGATTTGCGGTGCAAGCAACACCTGCATCAGACGCTCTTGATTCATCCCCACATCTCCTCGAACTTGGCCACGGCGTTCTTGGTCACAAGGACCTTGGGGAAGCGGACCAGGGAAACCGGATCAGCTTCCTGGGCTTCCAACACCAGAACGTTGGGCAGGTTGCGCGACGAGAGATAGAGATTCTCGCTCAGCGCGTCGGTGATGACCAGAAGCTTGCCTTCGAGACCCAGATCCTTGAGCTTTTGCATAAAAAGCTTGGTCTTGGGCGCATCAATGGACAGATCGTCGATTACAACGAGGCGGTCCTGGCGAGCCAACTCGGAGAGGATCGCAGCCATTCCGGCGCGGAACATCTTCTTGTTAACCTTCTGGCTGAAATTCTCTTCCGGAGAGTTCGGGAAAATACGACCGCCCCCACGCCACAACGGACTGCCATTGCTACCAGCACGAGCACGACCCGTACCCTTTTGGCGCCACGGCTTGGTGGTGGTGTGACGGACTTCGGAGCGATCCTTCTGCTGACGGTCGCCGGAACGTGCATTAGCCTGATAGGCAACGACGATCTGGTGAACCAGTGCTTCATTGAAGTCACGACCGAACAGCACATCGGAAGCCTGCAGCTTGGCAGACTCCTGGCCTTGTTCGTTAATTACCTTAAGTTCCATGTCGCCCCCTTAGCCCTTGACTGCCGGACGTACGACGACGTCAGAACCCTTGGCGCCGGGAACGGCACCTTTAACCAGCAATAGCTGGCGATCGGCATCAACACGAACAATCGTCAGTCCCTGCATGGTCGACTGCACATCGCCCATGTGGCCGGCCATGCGCTTACCCGGAAAAACACGACCCGGATCCTGCGCCATACCGATGGAACCCGGCGCGTTATGCGACAGCGAGTTACCATGGGTTGCACGGTTTGAACTGAAATTATGGCGTTTGATACCACCCTGGAAACCCTTGCCGATGGAGCTACCGGTCACGTCAACCTTTTGCCCTTCGGCAAAAATGGTGACGGCAACCTGGTCGCCCGCCTTGAAAGTGGCAAGCTGATTAGCACCGATCAGGAATTCCTTGAGCACATGCCCGGCTTCGACACCCGCTTTGGCCAGATGGCCGGCAAGGGGCTTCGAAACACGAGAGGCACGGCGCTTGCCGAATGCGACCTGAATGGCTGAGTAGCCATCGATCTCCGGCGTTTTTACTTGGGTCACTCGGTTGTTAGACACGTCAAGCACAGTTACCGGAATGGACGCGCCATCCTCGGCAAAAATGCGAGTCATGCCAACCTTGCGACCAACAAGGCCTAGACTCATGGTTATTCTCCTCATCGCCGGCTGCGATTGGCCGGTCGATGTAAAACAACAAATAGGCAACCGTCGCCGGCCACCCCCGAAAGGCGCGGATTATATCCGCAATTACTGTATTACTGCAACTTGATTTCGACGTCGACGCCAGCCGGGAGGTCCAGCTTCATCAGTGCATCAACTGTCTTGTCGGTCGGATCGACGATATCCATCAGACGCAGATGGGTACGAATTTCCAACTGATCGCGGGAAGCCTTGTTCACGTGCGGTGAACGCAGGATATCGAAACGCTGCTTACGAGTCGGTAGTGGCACAGGGCCACGGACAACCGCACCGGTACGCTTGGCAGTTTCGACGATTTCCTGAGCCGACTGGTCGATCAAACGATAGTCGAAGGCTTTCAGACGGATACGGATTTTTTGGCTTTGCATTTTTGGCTTCCAAAGAGCAACGGGGTGAAGCAAGCCTCACCCCGGATTTTTAAAAGAGCAAATTACTCGATGATCTTGGCGACGACACCGGCGCCGACGGTACGACCGCCTTCACGGATAGCGAAGCGCAGACCTTCTTCCATAGCGATCGGAGCGATCAGCTTGATGGTCATGGCGATGTTATCGCCAGGCATCACCATCTCG
>JAUYEI010000044.1 GCA_030691385.1 Azonexus sp. | reverse complement strand
ATACTTCTTGGCGGAGCCACCAAACTTCGCGGACAGCACCGTCGTGATCGCCGCCGTCAGCGTCGTCTTGCCGTGGTCAACGTGACCAATCGTGCCAACGTTTACGTGCGGCTTCGTACGATTGAATTTTTCCTTAGCCATATCGGTTCTCCAGCATTTACTTCTTGTTAATGACAGCCTCAGCGACATTCTTCGGCGCTTCGGTGTAGTGCTTGAACTCCATCGAGTAGGTTGCACGACCTTGCGACAAGGAGCGTACAGAGGTCGAGTAGCCGAACATCTCGGACAGCGGAACCTCAGCCTTGATGACCTTGATGCCGCCAATCTGATCCTCCATGCCCTGGACAATGCCACGACGCGACGAAAGATCACCCATGACGTTGCCCATGTATTCCTCAGGCGTTTCAACCTCAACCGCCATCATCGGCTCGAGTAGCGTCGGACCGGCCTTCTTCATGCCTTCCTTAAAAGCCATTGAAGCTGCCATGCGGAACGCATTTTCATTGGAGTCAACATCGTGGTACGAACCGTCGAACAGCGTGAACTTGACATCGACCACAGGGAAGCCAGCCAGAACACCGCTGGTGACGGCATCGCGCAACCCCTTGTCAACCGCCGGAATGAACTCGCGGGGCACAACGCCACCCTTAATGGCATCGATGAACTCATAGCCCTTGCCGGCTTCGTTCGGCTCAATCTTGAGCCAGACATGACCGAACTGACCGCGACCGCCAGACTGTTTGACGAACTTGCCTTCCTGCTCAACCGACTTCTTGATGCACTCGCGGTAAGCAACCTGCGGCGCACCGACGGTAGCTTCGACGTTGAATTCACGACGCATACGGTCAACCAGAATCTCCAAGTGCAATTCGCCCATTCCGGAAATGATGGTCTGACCAGACTCTTCGTCAGTACGCACGCGGAAGGAGGGATCCTCCTGCGCCAGACGACCCAGCGCCAGACCCATTTTTTCCTGGTCGGCCTTGGTCTTCGGCTCGACTGCAACGTGAATCACCGGCTCCGGAAAAACCATGCGCTCGAGGGTGATAACCTTTTGTGGATCACACAGCGTGTCGCCGGTAGTGGCCTCTTTCAGCCCCACGGCGGCAGCGATGTCGCCAGCGCGCACTTCCTTGATCTCTTCACGCTGGTTGGCGTGCATCTGCAGAATACGACCCAGGCGCTCCTTACGGCCCTTGACCGGATTGTAGACGGCATCACCGGAATTGATCACGCCGGAATAGACACGGAAGAAGATGAGTTGCCCCACGAACGGGTCAGTCATGATCTTGAATGCTAGCGCCGAGAAGGCTTCGTCATCAGCAGCGCGGCGCTCGCCTATGGATTCATTCTCGAGAATGCCCTTGACCGGCGGAATATCAACCGGCGACGGCAGCAGCTCAATCACGGCGTCCAGCATTTTCTGGACGCCCTTGTTCTTGAATGCGGTGCCACAAAGCATCGGCTGGATTTCGCAGTTGATCGTACGGGTACGCAAACCAAGAATGATGTCAGCCTCGGAAAGATCGCCCTCTTCGAGATATTTGTTCATCAACTCTTCAGATGCCTCTGCCGCAGCCTCTACCATCTGTTCACGCCAAACAGCAGCATCATCCGCGAGATTAGCCGGAATCTCACGGGCATCGTACTTCATGCCCTGGGACGCCTCGTCCCAATAAATGGCCTTCATGCGAATCAGGTCAACAACACCTTCAAAGCTATCTTCGGCACCAATAGGAATAACCACCGGCACAGGGTTGGCCTTCAAGCGCAGCTTCAACTGGTCAACCACACGGAAGAAGTTGGCGCCAGAGCGATCCATTTTGTTCACAAAAGCCAAACGCGGCACACCGTACTTGTTGGCTTGACGCCAAACGGTTTCGGATTGCGGCTGAACTCCACCGACCGCACAGTAAACCATACATGCAGCATCGAGCACGCGCATGGAACGCTCGACTTCGATGGTAAAGTCGACGTGGCCCGGGGTGTCAATGATATTGATGTGGTGCGGCTGGAACTGCTTGTCCATACCACTCCAAAAACAGGTGGTAGCAGCCGAGGTAATCGTGATACCACGCTCCTGCTCTTGCTCCATCCAGTCCATGGTGGCGGCACCATCATGGACTTCACCGATCTTGTGATTAACACCCGTGTAATACAGGATACGCTCGGTCGTTGTCGTCTTGCCAGCGTCGATGTGCGCGCTGATACCGATATTACGGTAGCGCTCGATGGGGGTTTTGCGTGCCACGTTAAAGCCCTTTGAAAATTAGAAGCGGAAGTGAGCGAAGGCCTTGTTGGCTTCGGCCATACGGTGCACTTCGTCGCGCTTTTTGACGGCACCACCGCGGTTTTCGGCAGCCTCCAGCATTTCAGCTGCCAGACGTTGCCCCATCGACTTCTCAGAACGCTTGCGCGCAGACTCACGCAGCCAGCGCATTGCCAGCGCGGCGCGACGGGCCGGGCGAACCTCAACCGGCACCTGATAATTGGCACCGCCAACACGGCGCGATTTCACTTCGACCATCGGGCGAACATTCGCCATGGCAGAACCGAATACTTCGAGCGGATCCTTGCCAGACTTGGTAGTAATGATATCGAAAGCGCCATAGACGATACGCTCGGCAACAGACTTCTTGCCGCTTTGCATGATGGCGTTAACAAACTTGGAAACATCGACATTGCCAAACTTCGGATCCGGCAGAATATCACGCTTGGGCACTTCACGACGACGGGGCATATTGACCTCAATTAAACACGATTCAGTTGAAAAGCCGGGCTAGGGTTTTGCCCTCCCGGCCTCTCCCGACCGCCCAAAAAGGACGGCCACTTACTTAAGCCACTAATGAATTAAGCGGCCTTCGGACGCTTAGCACCGTACTTGGAACGGGACTGCTTACGATCCTTGACACCCTGCGTATCCAAGGAGCCTCGTACGGTGTGGTAACGCACACCCGGCAAGTCCTTGACGCGACCACCACGGATCAGGACCACAGAGTGCTCCTGAAGGTTATGACCTTCGCCACCAATATATGAAATGACTTCGAAGCCATTGGTCAGACGAACCTTGCAAACCTTACGGAGTGCGGAGTTCGGCTTCTTCGGGGTGGTGGTGTAGACACGGGTACATACGCCACGCTTCTGCGGGCACTTTTCGAGAGCAGGAACCTTGCTCTTGGCCTTTTCGGCTACGCGCGGCTTGCGCACGAGCTGGTTAATGGTCGGCATATCAAACTTCCTTCAACGGCCGGGCACAGAAAAACTGGTACACGACGGCTATTTTGTTATCCAAAGCAGAGACAATGATTAGCCTCCGCCGACAAAGACCATAAATTCTATGGCCGATCAACCCCTTTGTCAACGAGACAAGGGGTTGCAAACAGAATTACGGACCCAGATCGCTTCCCGGTGTTGCATTTTCGACAACAGCTTCCTCGATCGGACGACTTGCGGCGAGATCCTCACCTGCCAACTGTGCCTTCCGACTGCGGTGATAGGCCAAGCCGGTGCCAGCCGGGATAAGACGGCCGACGATGACGTTTTCCTTGAGACCACGCAGTTCATCGCGCTTACCCATGATGGCCGCCTCGGTCAATACGCGCGTCGTCTCTTGGAAGGAGGCGGCAGAAATAAAGGAGTCGGTCGACAGCGATGCCTTGGTAATACCCAGCAGCATATGGTCAAAATTGGCGGGAATCTTACCTTCGGCGATCGCCCGGTCATTTTCTGCCAGCAATTCGGCGCGCTCCACCTGTTCAGACTTGATGAACTTGGTGTCGCCCGGTTCGGTGACAGCAACACGGCGCAGCATCTGACGGACAATCACTTCAATATGCTTGTCGTTGATCTTCACGCCCTGCAGACGATAAACGTCTTGGACTTCGTCAGTGATATAGCGTGCCAAGGCCTCGACACCCTGCAGACGCAGGATATCGTGCGGATCTGGTTCGCCCTCGACGATTTTTTCGCCCTTGTTGACGACCTGACCATCGTGAACCAGAACATGTTTGTCCTTGGGAATCAGATACTCGTGGGTAGCACCGTCGAGATCGATAATGATCAGACGCTGCTTGCCCTTCGTATCCTTGCCGAAGCCGATGGTACCCGTGTATTCAGCCAGCACCGATGCATCCTTCGGGGTGCGGGCTTCGAACAACTCGGCAACGCGTGGCAGACCGCCGGTGATGTCACGCGTCTTGGCGGACTCTTGCGGCATGCGGGCCAGCACATCGCCGACACCAACCTGCTGACCATCCAGTACGGAGATGATCGAGCCAACCTGGAAAGCAATGGAAACAGTGTGATCGCTACCAGCAACCCGGACCTCCTGAGCATTTTCGTCAAGCAGCTTGACCACCGGGCGGACACCCTTGACGGCCGCCTTGCCACCGCGCTTGTGGTCGATAACCACGAGCGTAGAAAGTCCGGTCACATCGTCGACCTGCTTGGCGACGGTAACGCCTTCTTCGACGTTCTCGAAACGAGCGGTACCGGCGTATTCGGTAATGATCGGGCGAGTATGCGGATCCCAGGTTGCCAGTTTGGAGCCGGCCTTGACGGCCTTGCCTTCATCAACCGACAGCATGGCACCGTACGGCACCTTGTGACGCTCGCGCTCACGACCATGATCGTCGACGATCAGCACTTCGCCGGAGCGGGAAATGACCACCTTTTCACCCTTGGCGCTGGTGACATAACGCATGTTGGAGGTGTAGCGCACTGTACCCGCCGACTTACCCTCAACCTTGTCCGCCACAGCAGCACGGGAAGCCGCGCCACCAACGTGGAAGGTACGCATGGTGAGTTGGGTACCCGGCTCACCGATCGACTGGGCAGCGATAACGCCGACTGCCTCACCGGCATTGACCATCGTGCCACGACCAAGATCGCGACCGTAACATTGGGCACACAGGCCATAACGCGTGTCACAGGTCAGTGGGGTGCGCACCTTGACTTCGTCAATGCCCAACTTGTCGATCAGATCGACCAGGTCCTCGTCCAGCATGGTGCCGGCGAAGATGACCGACTCCTGGGTTTCCGGATCGACCAGATCATCGACGACGACGCGACCGAGAATACGCTCCCGTAGCGCCTCGATAACTTCGCCGCCTTCAACCAGTGCCTTGACGACAAAACCGTTGCGCGTACCGCAGTCGTCTTCGGTAATGACCAAATCCTGCGTCACGTCGACCAGACGACGCGTCAAGTAACCGGAGTTAGCTGTCTTCAGCGCTGTATCAGCCAAGCCCTTACGGGCACCGTGCGTTGAGATGAAGTACTGCAGAACGTTCAGACCTTCACGGAAGTTCGTCGTGATCGGCGTTTCGATAATCGAACCATCCGGCTTTGCCATCAGGCCACGCATACCTGCCAACTGGCGAATCTGGGCTGCGGAGCCACGGGCACCAGAGTCAGCCAACATGTAGATGGAGTTGAAGGAATCCTGCTTGACCTTCTTGCCATGGCGATCGACCGTTTCTTCGTGGCCGAGTTCGTCCATCATCACCTTGGCGACCTGGTCGCCAGTGCGGCCCCATATATCGACAACCTTGTTGTAGCGTTCGCCGTTGGTCACCAGACCATTGGTGTACTGGGTCTCGATTTCCTTAACCTCGGCCTCGGCCTCGGCAATGATTTCGTACTTCTTGGCCGGAACGCGCATGTCGTCGGAACAAAAGGAAATACCGGCACGAGTTGCGAGAGCATAACCGTTCTGCATTAGCTTGTCGGCGAAGACAACCGTTTCCTTGAGGCCGCAACGACGGAAGGACTCGTCGATCAGCTTGGAGATTTCCTTCTTTTTCAGGGCACGGTCAATCGCCTTGAACGGCAGGCCCTTCGGGAGGATCTTGGAAAGCAGTGCGCGGCCCGCAGTCGTTTCGACGCGGACTATTTTTTCGACAAATTCGCCGTCGACCGCAGCAGGCTCGTATTGCTTGAGGCGTACTGAGATACGGGAGTGAACATCCAATTGGCCAGCCGCCATGGCGCGCTCAATTTCGTTCGTATCGGCGAAGTACATGCCCTCGCCCTTGCCGTTGATCTTCTCGCGGGTCGCATAGTACAAACCGAGAACGATATCCTGCGACGGAACGATGATCGGCTGGCCGTTGGCGGGCGACAAGACATTATTGGAGGCCAGCATCAGGGTGCGGGCTTCCATCTGTGCTTCGAGCGACAGCGGCACGTGGACGGCCATCTGGTCACCGTCGAAGTCGGCGTTGAATGCCGCGCAAACGAGCGGGTGCAACTGAATAGCCTTGCCTTCGATGAGGGTCGGTTCAAACGCCTGGATACCCAGACGGTGCAGCGTCGGCGCGCGGTTCAGCATGACCGGATGTTCGCGGATGACATCTTCGAGGATGTCCCAGACCACCGGCTCTTGACCTTCAACCATCTTCTTGGCTTGCTTGATGGTCGTGGCGTAGCCGAGCACTTCCAGTTTGTGGAAGATGAAAGGTTTGAACAGTTCGAGCGCCATCAGCTTGGGCAGACCGCACTGATGCAGCTTGAGCTGCGGACCGACCACGATGACCGAACGGCCAGAGTAGTCGACGCGCTTGCCGAGCAGGTTCTGACGGAAACGACCGCCCTTGCCCTTGATCATGTCGGCCAGCGACTTGAGCGGACGCTTGTTGGCACCGGTCATCGCCTTGCCGCGACGACCGTTGTCGAGCAGAGAGTCGACCGACTCCTGCAGCATGCGCTTTTCGTTGCGGACGATAATTTCCGGGGCCTTCAGCTCAAGCAGACGCTTCAGGCGGTTATTCCGGTTGATGACGCGACGATAGAGGTCATTCAGGTCGGACGTCGCAAAGCGGCCACCATCAAGCGGAACCAGCGGACGTAGGTCCGGCGGCAACACGGGCAGCACTTCGAGGATCATCCAGTCCGGCTTGATACCGGATTTCTGGAAACCTTCGAGAATTTTCAGGCGCTTGGCCAGCTTCTTGTTCTTTGCTTCGGAACCGGTGATTTCGAGTTCAGCACGCAAGGATTCGACTTCGGTATTTAGGTCGAGGTTGCGCAGCAATTCACGAATGCCTTCGGCACCCATGTAGGCAACGAACTCGTCGCCATGCTCTTCCATCATTTCCAGATACTGCTCTTCGGTGAGCAACTGGGCGCGCTGAAGATTACTGACCATACCCGGATCAGTCACGACATAAGCTTCAAAGTACAGAACGCGCTCAATGTCACGTAGCGTCATGTCGAGCACCATGCCGAGACGGGACGGCAGGGACTTCAGGAACCAGATATGGGCGGTCGGCGAGGCGAGTTCGATATGACCCATGCGGTCGCGACGAACCTTGGCCAGCGTCACTTCGACGCCACACTTCTCGCAGATGACGCCGCGATGCTTGAGGCGCTTGTACTTGCCGCACAGGCACTCGTAGTCCTTGATCGGGCCAAATATCTTGGCGCAGAACAGGCCATCGCGCTCCGGTTTGAAGGTACGATAGTTGATGGTTTCCGGTTTCTTAACTTCACCGTAGGACCAGGAACGGATCTTTTCGGGCGAGGCGAGACCAATGGTAATCGCGTCAAATTCCTCTTCCGCCGTTACCTGCTTGAACAGATCGAGCAATGCTTTCATCGTTTAACTCCCAGCCCTAAATCAGTAACGTTCCAGATCGATATCGATCGCCAGCGAACGGATTTCCTTGACCAGCACGTTGAAGGATTCCGGCATACCGGCATCGATCCTGTGCTCGCCCTTGACGATATTTTCGTACACCTTCGTACGACCATTAACGTCATCGGACTTCACGGTCAGCATTTCCTGCAGCACATAGGATGCGCCGTAGGCTTCGAGCGCCCACACTTCCATTTCACCGAAGCGCTGACCACCGAATTGCGCCTTACCACCCAGCGGCTGCTGGGTAACGAGCGAGTACGGACCGGTCGAACGGGCATGCATCTTGTCGTCAACTAGATGATGCAACTTCAGGTAATGCATGTAGCCAACCGTGACCTTGCGTTCAAACGCCTCACCGGTGCGACCATCGAACAGCGTCATCTGACCGGAGGACGGCATACCGGCCATCGCCAGCATGGCCTTGATTTCCTCTTCCTCGGCACCGTCAAACACGGGTGTTGCGAACGGCACGCCGTTGGTCAGGTTGCCGGCCATTTCCAGTACTTCAGTGTCGTTCAACTCCTCGAGATTCTCCGACTTGCCGCTGGAGTTGTAGATCTGGTCCAGGAAACCGCGAACTTCCTTGGCGCTTGACTGGGCGCGCAACATTGCGCCAATCTTGTGGCCAAGTCCCTTGGCAGCGAGACCGAGGTGAACCTCGAGAATCTGACCGACGTTCATCCGTGAGGGCACGCCAAGCGGGTTCAGCACGATGTCGACCGGGCTGCCATCTTCCATGTGCGGCATATCTTCAACGGGCAGGATCCGAGACACAACGCCCTTGTTACCGTGACGGCCGGCCATCTTGTCACCCGGCTGCAGACGGCGTTTAACAGCGACGTAGACCTTAACCATCTTCTGAACGCCTGGCGGCAGTTCGTCACCCTGAGTCAGCTTCTTGCGTTTGCCTTCAAAGGCGATGTCGAAATCCTTGCGCGCCTGCTCCAAACCATCCTTAACCTGTTCTAGCTGCTGGGCAGCATCATCGTCAGCGAGACGAATATCGAACCAGTGATGCGGGTCCATCCCGTCGAGATAGGATTTCTCGACAACGGAACCCTTTGCCAGTTTCTTCGGACCGCCATTGGCCTTCTTGCCGAGAATCAGGCGTTCGACACGAGCAAAGGCGTCGCGTTCAACAATACGCATCTGGTCTGCGAGATCCAGCTTGTAGTGGCGCAGATGCTCGTCAATGATCGACTGGGCACGCTTATCACGCTCGATACCCTCGCGGGTAAAGACTTGAACGTCGATTACCGTACCTGCAATGCCGGACGGCACGCGCAGCGAGGTGTCCTTAACGTCGGAAGCTTTTTCACCAAAAATGGCACGCAAAAGCTTTTCTTCCGGTGTTAGCTGGGTTTCGCCCTTTGGGGTAACCTTGCCGACCAGCACGTCAGCAGCTTCAACTTCGGCGCCAATGTAAACGATGCCGGAATCATCCAGACGGGAAAGTTGCGACTCACCCAGAGATGCAATATCGCGGGTAATCTCTTCAGGTCCCAGCTTGGTATCCCGCGCAACAACGGTCAGTTCCTCAATATGGATCGAGGTATAACGGTCCTCGGCAACGACACGCTCAGAAATCAGAATCGAGTCTTCAAAGTTGTAACCATTCCAGGGCATGAAGGCGATCAGCATGTTCTGACCAAGCGCCAACTCACCCTTGTCGGTCGAAGCGCCATCGGCCACCACATCGCCCTTGGCAATGTGATCGCCAACACGTACCAGCGGACGTTGGTTAATATTGGTATTCTGGTTGGAACGGGTGTATTTGACCAAATTGTAGATATCGACGCCGACTTCGCCAGCGATGGTTTCGTCATCATTGACTCGAACCACGACGCGTGCAGCATCCACATAGTCAACCTTGCCACCGCGCAGGGCAACCACGGCCGTACCGGAGTCGACCGCAACTGTGCGCTCGATGCCCGTGCCGACCAGCGGCTTTTCCGGACGCAGGCAAGGAACGGCTTGGCGCTGCATGTTGGCGCCCATCAAGGCGCGGTTCGCATCATCGTGCTCAAGGAAGGGAATCAGCGAGGCTGCAACAGACACGATCTGGCCTGGCGCAACGTCCATATACTGCACGCGCGACGGCTCTGCCAAAATGGTTTCACCCTTTTCGCGGCAAGTAACTAGTCCATCCGACAGACGGCCATCAACCAACGATGCGTTAGCCTGAGCCACTACATAGTTGCCTTCTTCAATAGCCGACAGATATTCGATCTGATCAGTCACTTGGCCATCCACCACCTTGCGGTAGGCAGTTTCGATAAATCCATAACTATTGACACGAGCAAACAGAGCCAGAGAGTTGATCAGGCCAATATTCGGACCTTCCGGCGTTTCGATCGGGCAAACACGACCGTAATGCGTCGGATGCACGTCGCGAACCTCAAAGCCCGCACGTTCGCGGGTCAAACCACCCGGGCCAAGGGCCGAAACACGGCGCTTGTGGGTAATTTCCGACAGCGGATTAGTTTGATCCATAAACTGTGACAACTGGCTGGAACCAAAGAATTCCTTGATCGCGGCGCTGATCGGCTTGGCATTGATCAGATCATGCGGCATCAGATTGTCTGATTCAGCTTGCGACAAACGCTCCTTGACGGCACGCTCAACACGCACCAGACCAGCGCGGAACTGATTTTCGGCCAGTTCGCCAACGGAACGAACGCGGCGGTTACCCAAGTGATCGATATCGTCGATTTCGCCACGACCATTGCGCAGTTCGACAAGAATCTTGATCACCTCGACGATGTCGCGCGGCGACAGTGTCAGTTGCTCGCGCACTTCGACATTGGCGCCGAGCGGCTTGATCTTGGCGGCCAGTGCTTCGACCTCAGCCAGCGTGACATTTTCCACCATGGCGCGAGCGCCATAGGGCATCAAACCAACCAAATCCTGAATTGCAGGTAGCGCAAAACCAGAGGCTTCGGCCAAGTTTTTCAGCGCCGCTTCTGCCTTGGAGGCTAGCCCCTTGAGCATCAGCTTGTATTCAATAACATCGGGACGGGTCAGACGACGATTGAATTTCATCCGGCCAACGCCGGATAGGTCATAACGTTCGTCGGAATAGAACAAGCCGTTGAACAGTATTTCGACCGCCTCTTCCGTCGGCGGCTCACCCGGGCGCATCATGCGATAAATGGCAACTCGAGCTGCTTGGCGGGTAGCTGTTTCGTCAGCACGCAGAGTGTTCGAAATAAACGAGCCGCGATCGAGTTCGTTGGTGTACAGGGTTTCGATCGTGAAAATCTCGAATTCGCGCAGTTTGGCGATTAAGGTCTCGGTAATTTCGTCATTGGCGTTTGCGACAACTTCTCCAGTCGCCTTGTCAATGATGTTCTTGGCGACGACGCGCCCGACCAAAAACTCCTCCGGCACCGCAATTTGCCTGATGGCTGCGGTTGCAATATCACGGATGTGCTTGGCAGTGATACGTTTGTCTTTGGCAACAATGACTTTGCCATCGGGAGCAACGAAATCGAATCGAGCAACTTCGCCACGCAAGCGTTCCGGAACCAGAGTAAACTCAATTCTGTCCTTGGTCAGCAGGAAAGTATCGAATTCGAAGAACTGGGCAAGGATCTCCTCCGACGACATGCCGATGGCCTTAAGCAGAGTCGTGACAGGCATCTTGCGCCGACGGTCAACCCGGAAAAAGAGCGTATCTTTGGGATCGAACTCAAAATCCAGCCACGAGCCGCGGTAAGGAATCACCCGTGCCGAGAAGAGTAGCTTGCCGGAGCTATGGGTCTTGCCGCGATCGTGCTCGAAAAAGACGCCAGGCGAGCGATGCAACTGCGAAACGATCACGCGCTCGGTTCCATTGATAACGAAAGAGCCGTTGGTCGTCATCAAGGGCATTTCGCCCATGTAAACTTCCTGCTCTTTGACCTCCTTCACGGTATCCGGCGCTTCACGGTCCATGATGACCAGGCGGACCTTCGCACGCAGCGAAGAAGCAAAGGTCAGGCCACGTTGCTGGCACTCCGTAACATCAAATGCCGGTTCCCCCAGCATGTAGCTGACGAACTCCAGGCGAGCGTTGCCGGAATGCGAAACGATAGGAAATATAGAAGTGAATGCAGCTTGCAAACCCTCATTTTTCCGCCGCTCTGGAGCGACTCCGTCTTGCAGAAAATCCTTGAAAGACTGCAACTGGGTCGCCAACAAGTAGGGGACGTCAAGCACGCTGGCGCGCTTGGCGAAGCTCTTGCGGATGCGTTTCTTCTCGGTGAAGGAGTAAGTCATGGTAACTCCGTGAGGATGGAATCAAACGTTGAACCTGAGAAAACAGGCAAACGCAAACGAACCCTCCCCCCTACCGGGGAAGAGGAAAGCATCGTTTGCGTTTGCCGGCTGGCATTATTCAAGTTCGTTTTAGGGATGTATCAAACCTGTCATACAAAGCACAAAAGGGCTGGCGACAAAGCCGCCAGCCCGCTTGCGAAGCGTCGATTACTTGACTTCGACCTTGGCGCCAGCTGCTTCCAGTTGGGTCTTGAGGGCTTCTGCATCAGCCTTGGAAACACCTTCCTTGACTGCCTTCGGAGCGCCGTCAACCAGATCCTTGGCTTCCTTGAGGCCCAGACCGGTCACAGCACGAACAACCTTAATGACTTCGACCTTCTTGTCACCGGCTGCGTTCAGCATGACGGTAAATTCGGTCTGCTCTTCGACAACGGCAGCAGCACCAGCCGGACCGGCGACAGCGACGGCAGCGGCGGAAACGCCAAACTTCTCTTCGAATGCCTTGACCAGGTCATTCAGTTCCATAACGGTCAGGGAGCCAACGGCTTCCAGGATGTCTTCTTTGCTAATTGCCATTTCAATAAACTCCTAAATCAGTTCGTATGCGGTAAGGATCAAGCGGCAGCTTCTTCGCGCTGGGTAGCCAGGGCAGCCAGGCCGCGGACGAAGCCGGCGACTGGAGCTTGCATGACGTACAGCAGCTTGGAGAGCAGCTCTTCGCGGCTCGGGACGGACGCGAGCGCCTGCAGACCAGCCTTGTCGAGCACCGTGCCGGCATAGGAACCGGCCTTGAGTACCAATTTGTCGTTGGTTTTAGCGAAGTCACTGAGAACCTTCGCAGCTGCCACGGGGTCAGCGGATACGCTGTAAATCAGCGGACCGACCATGTGATCAGCTAGGCCAGCGAACGAAGTGTCCGCGACCGCGCGACGCACCAGAGTATTCTTCAACACGCGCAGATAGACGCCAGATTCGCGAGCCTTCTTGCGTAGCACCGTGAGGTCACCGACCTCAATGCCACGATATTCGGCAATCGCGATGGTCTGGGCGTTGGCTACTTGTGCCGATACCTCAGCTACAACCGCTTTTTTGTCGTTCAGATTGAGACCCACAGGTCTTTCCTCCTTTCAAGTCATAACACGACGGGAAGAATTTCCCGCCGCACCTACGGCGACCTGAACCAGAAGCTATGCCGCCCGTTGCCGGCCAGCAGAAAATCTTGTTCTGGGACACCGTCTGCGCAGGGTGCTTTCGCGATTAAGCCTCGTTACCGAGGCGCCTGCGGTCTTTGACGATCTGCTAGTGACTGCCTAGACAATCACCAGCAGCCCAAAGTACTTTTAGCCAACCAGAGTGGCCTGATCGACGCGAACGCCGGGGCCCATCGTGGCAGCAACAGCAACCTTGCGAAGATACTGGCCCTTGGAAGAAGCCGGTTTCGCCTTGTTCAATGCATCGATCAATGCCTTCAAATTGGACTCGAGGCTCTCAACCGAGAAGGAAGCACGACCGATGGTGGCGTGAATGATGCCCGCCTTGTCGGTACGGTACTGCACTTGACCGGCTTTGGCGTTCTTCACAGCGGTGACGACATCCATCGTCACGGTACCAACCTTCGGATTCGGCATCAGGCCGCGCGGGCCGAGGATCTGACCGAGTTGGCCAACGATCTTCATGGCATCCGGCGTAGCGATGACGACATCGAAATTCAGTTTACCGGCTTTGACTTCGGCAGCCAGATCGTCGAAACCGACGACTTCGGCGCCGGCAGCCTTGGCGGCCTCGGCCTTTTCGCCCTGAGCGAAAACGGCAACACGAACGGACTTGCCCGTACCTGCCGGCAGAACGACAGAACCACGAACGACCTGGTCCGATTTACGTGCATCGACACCCAGATTAACAGCAACGTCGATCGACTCGTCGAATTTAGCGGTTGCGGTTTCCTTGGCCAGCGTCAGCGCTTCCTGAACCGGGTACAGCTTCATCGCAACGATTTTGCCCGCTTGGGCTTTTTGCTTTTTGGTGAGCTTAGCCATGATTACAGACCCTCTACCATAATACCCATGGAACGGGCGGAACCAGCGATGGTGCGAACGGCAGCTTCCATGTCGGCAGCAGTCAGATCGGGCATCTTGGTCTTGGCGATTTCTTCAGCCTGGGCACGGGTGATCGTGCCAACCTTATCAGTATGCGGCTTGGCCGAGCCGGACTTGATACCGGCGGCTTTCTTGATCAGGATCGTGGCCGGCGGCGTCTTCATCACGAAAGTGAAGGACTTGTCCGCGAAGGCGGTGATCACGACAGGAATCGGCAGACCCGGCTCAACGCCTTGCGTCTGGGCGTTGAAGGCCTTGCAGAACTCCATGATATTCAGACCGCGCTGCCCCAGTGCCGGACCGATCGGGGGCGACGGATTCGCCTTGCCAGCGGGCACTTGCAGCTTGATATAACCAATAATTTTCTTGGCCATAATTGCTCCTTATTGATGAGTGGTAGCGCGCTTTCACGGAAAAACCTCCGCTACCAGCGCTCCTCTTGCCGAAACAAAGGGCTTTCGGCTTGCCCTAAAACAGCAATCAGGCCTTTTCGACCTGACCAAACTCCAGTTCGACCGGCGTAGCGCGACCAAAGATGGTCACCGAAACGCGGATACGATTTTTTTCGTAATTGACATCCTCAACAGCGCCATGGAAGTCGGTGAACGGACCCTCCTTGACACGCACGACTTCACCAACCTCAAACAGCACCTTCGGACGGGGCTTCTCAACGCCCTCCTGCATTTGCTGCATGATTTTCTCGACTTCCTTTTCGGAAATCGGTGTGGGCTTGGTAGCCGTGCCGCCGACAAAACCGGTGACCTTGGGTGTGTTCTTCACCAAGTGCCAGGAGTCATCATCCATTTCCATTTCGCACAACACGTAGCCCGGGAAGAACTTTCGCTCAGAGATGGCCTTCTGGCCATTCTTCATTTCAACGACCTCCTCAACCGGCACCAGAATGCGGCCAAATTTATCCTGCATACCAAGACGCTCAATGCGCTCCAAAATTGCGCGCATGACGCTCTTTTCGAAGCCCGAGTAAGCATGAACGACGTACCAGCGTTTACTCATGATTTCTTCCAGCCCAAGACTAGGTCGTAAAGAACCCATTCAAGGCTTTTGTCAGTGAGATACAGGAAAATCGCCATCACTACGACAAAAGCGAAAACCGCCCCGGTCGTCTGCATGGTTTCCTTGCGGCTAGGCCAAACAACTTTCTTGGCTTCGACAACTGCCTCGTTGGCAAACATGAAAAAGCGCTGCCCGGGCTCGGTTTTCCAAGCCACAGCAATCGCCAGCGCCAACCCAACGAGGACCGCTAGGACGCGCAAAATCATTGCCTGCTCGGAGAGCAGGTAGAAGCCAGCCACGCCAGCTGCCAGAATAACCAGCGCCAGCGCAAACTTGATCTTGTCAGCCATGAAATTCGCGATCTTTAAAGAGAGTGGCAGGGGCGGAGGGAATCGAACCCCCGACCTACGGTTTTGGAAACCGTTGCTCTACCAATTGAGCTACACCCCTGCGGCAGAAACATCAAGGCGCCTCGGTTACCCGAAGCGCCTTGATTACAAAAATTACCGACTACTCGATGATCTTGGCGACGACACCGGCGCCGACGGTACGACCGCCTTCACGGATAGCGAAGCGCAGACCTTCTTCCATAGCGATCGGAGCGATCAGCTTGATGGTCATGGCGATGTTATCGCCAGGCATCACCATCTCG
>JAUYEI010000041.1 GCA_030691385.1 Azonexus sp. | reverse complement strand
CAAGAAAAAGTAAGCAAAAAGAAGGCGACCCTGGGTCGGTGCCGGCTGCGCCGGTTCCCTGCGCTACTCGGAAAGCCGCCCGGCCTGCCGAGTAGCGCAATGAACCCGGCGCCGACCCGGGGGTCGCCTTTTAGCTGCGCTAGCGATGAACCCCGCCTTTGGCTACTTTCTTTTGGCGAAGCAAAAGAAAGTACGCCCGCCAGCAAGGCGGAACCCCAAGGTCGAGCAAACCCGACCCCGGCGTCAGCCGCGGAAACCAGCCTCACGCAGCCTCCCGCCACAACCCGAACTCCTTCAACTTCTCGATCGGAATCCCGGTCAGCGACCCCGGCGGGTTCAAAAACTCGCCCAGTTCATTGACGATGGCCATCTCGATCGGGCAGATCGCAGCGCATTGCGGCACGCTGTGATCGCCCAGACATTCGGTGCATTTGCCGTCGTCGATCAGGAAATGCGGCTTGTCTTCGTAGATCGCGTCGTTCGGGCAGACATCGACGCAGGCCCAGCAATTGACGCAGGATTCGGTGATTTGCAGAGCCATGATCAGGCCACCTTTCTGTCTTCGGCCGCCGGGCTCAGCTTGCCGGTCGCGGCGATTTCCTTGTACACCGCCAGCACGGCTTCCTCGATCGGCTCCATCGCATGTTCGCCGTTCGGCGCGATGCCGGCGGCTTCGAGCTTGGCCCAGGGCTCGAAACCGACCTTGGAGCAGAGCACGACTTCACAGCCTTCGAGCACGCGGATGTTGCGGTCGAGCAGCGATTCGGTTGCGCCAGCTTCGGCCACGTCGCCGTCCCCGCAGGCATCCATGCCGCCGCAGTAGAGCTCGGTCTTGCGGTGGCTCATGAAGCGCACGCCTTCCGGCGAAGCTTCGTAGATCAGGAACTCCTTGGCATGACCGAAGTGTTCGGCGACGACGCCGTTCTTGCCAGCCACCGCCATGAGCACCGGGCGGGCATCGGCCGGGATGCCGAGTTCTTCGGCCTTCGGCTTGACGATGCCGCGCTTGGCGTCGAGCTTCTCGATGATCTCGTCGTGAACAAGCTTGCGACGAACCATGGCGGCTTCGTAATCGACCTCCATGACGTCGATCTTGTCCATGGTGAATTCGTCGCCCCGGTCTTCGCCCAACAGGCCGACCGCATCGGCGCGGCACTGGCGGCAGTGGCGCATCATCGCCATGTCGCCGGCGCAGGCATCCTGCAGGTCCTGCAACTGTTCCGGCGTCGGTTCCGGCTGCTCCATGATGCCGTAGTAGGTGCCGTGCTCGGGCTCGGCGATCAGCGGCATGACGTTGTGCAGGAAGGCGCCCTTGGCCTTGACGATCTTCGAGACTTCCTTGAGATGCTGGTCATTGACGCCGGGGATCAGCACCGAGTTGACCTTCACCAGGATGCCCCGGTCGGTCAGCATCTGCAGACCGAGCTGCTGCTGTTCGATCAGGATGCGCGCGCCTTCGACGCCGAAGATGCGTTTGTTCTCCCAGAAAATCCACGGGTAGATCTTGGCACCGACTTCCGGATCGACGCAGTTGATGGTGATCGTCACGTGGTCGATGTTGTGCTGGGCGATGCGGTCGACATACATCGGCAGGTTGAGGCCGTTGGTCGACACGCAGAGTTTGATGTCCGGGGCGCGCGCCGAGAGTTCTTCAAAAGTCTCGAAGGTGCGGGCCGGATTGGCCAGGGGATCGCCAGGTCCGGCGATGCCGAGTACCGTCATCTGCGGGATTTCGGCGGCAACGGCGAGTACCTTGTTGATCGCCTGTTTCGGCGTCAAGACTTCGGAAACGACGCCCGGACGGGATTCGTTCGAACAGTCATACTTGCGGTTGCAGTAATTGCATTGAATGTTGCAGGCCGGGGCCACGGCAACGTGCATGCGGGCGAAGTAGTGATGCGCTTCTTCCGAATAGCACGGGTGGTCCTGAACCTTGGCGCGGATATGGTCGGGCAGATGGCCCAGGGCGTCCGGCGCAGTGCCGCAGCCGCTGGAGGCACAACCGCCACCTTCGGCGGCTGGGGCAGAGTTACTGATAACAGGTAGTTCCACGATGTCGGCTCCTCGAATGCAGTCGAAGCCTATTCAGCAATCGCTGTGCCAGAGCGGTTTTTCCATTTAAATCATATGGATGCTTATTCTTGTCGAAGCGTCTGTTGGCCTGCTTGTCGCATTTGCGACAGCGCTGCAGTGCACAACCCACAGCGGCCGTAACCGGGAAAATATCTCGTCAGCAGCGGCGCGCCATTCCTTTTACCGTCGCCGGTCTGTACACTGCGCGCATCTATCCCACGACCATTTGGAGAACGAAGCATGCGAGGCACGTTTGAGTACAAGCTGGACGGTAACGGCGACGCCATTAGACTGAATGTCGACCTGGATACAGTCAGCGCCAATGCCCTGGTTCGACTTGATCGCTACATCAACTGGGCCGATGTCCTGAAACTCACCGAGAACGACCCGGAGGCCGCCTACGCCGCCGAACGCCTGCACACCGTGTTGCAGCACATGGGCAAGTAAAGCCCGTGTAAGGAATCTTCGGCCGGGTTAGCCAAACCCGCCGGAAAAGAAGGAGCCAGGGCTTGCGCCTTGTGCTCCTTTTTTGTTGCCAGGGTTCAAATAAGCCGAGCCGGGCGTTGGTTTCTGGTTGCAGGCGGCCAGGAGCCCCCATTGCTCGTTCTCGCAATAAGATGCCGTCAAGCTTCTTAACGGCATCGGGGCACTTGGGGGCATGGGGCATAATGCCAAGATTCTTGCCTGTCGCAGCCCGAAGCCTTTTGCCCATGAGTCTGATCAAGTCCCGAAAACGCGTTGCCGATCACGGGGAGGTATTCACCCCCGCGTGGATGGTCGATGAAATGCTCGACCTCGTGAAGGATGAAACCGAGCGCATCGACTCCCGTTTCCTGGAGCCGGCATGCGGCAGCGGGAACTTCCTTGTCCGGGTACTTCAACGCAAGCTCGCTGCGGTCGAGCTCAAGTACGGCAAGTCGGACTTCGAGCGACGGCACTATGCGCTGCTCGCGCTGATGTGCATCTACGGCATCGAGCTGTTGGCAGACAACATTGTCGAGTGCCGCGCGAACGTGCTGGAAATCCTCGCCGACTACCTGAATATTGATGAGTCGGACGACCTGTATCAGGCCGCCTTTTACGTACTTTCCCGGAATCTCGTCCACGGCGACGCCTTGACGATGCGCAACAGCGATGGCCAGCCGATTACCTTCGCGGAGTGGGGCTACCTCGGCAAGGGCAAATTCCAGCGCCGCGACTTCCGCTTTGACGTTCTCACCGGTTCGTCGGCCTTCAGCGCGGAGGGTTCGCTCTTCGCCCACCTCGGCAAGCACGAGATATTCACGCCGACAAAAACCTATCCGCCGATGACGGTCAGCGAGCTGGCTGCTCTGAAGGGAGATTGAACATGGCCAAGATCGATGTAAAAGGCACGTCCGTCACCGTCTATGCCGAAAACGACATGGACTTCATCTCGCTGACGGACATGCTCAAGGCCAAGGACGGGGATTTCTTCATCTCTGACTGGCTGCGCAACCGCAACACCGTCGAGTTCCTAGGCATCTGGGAGCAGGTGCACAACCCCACTTTTAATTATGGCGGATTCGCCGCAATTGAAAGACAGGCCGGGCTCAACAACTACAAACTCAGCGTCAAGGAGTGGGTGGCCCAGACCAATGCCATCGGCCTGGTGGCCAAGGCCGGGCGCTATGGCGGTACCTATGCCCACAAGGACATCGCCTTTGAATTCGGCATGTGGATCAGTGCCGAATTCAAGATTTACCTGATCAAGGAATTCCAGCGCCTCAAAGAAACTGAATACCAGCAACTCGGCTGGGATATCCGCCGTAACCTCGCCAAGATCAACTACCGCATTCACACCGACGCCATCAAGGCCAAGCTGATTCCGCCGCAACTGCTGCCACAGCAGATCAACCTCATCTATGCCAGCGAAGCGGACTTGCTGAACATGGCGCTATTCGGCAAAACCGCGAAGCAGTGGCGCGATGAAAACCCCGACAACAAGGGCAACATCCGCGACGAAGCCAATGCCGCACAACTGGTCTGCCTCGCCAACCTCGAAGCGCTGAATGCCCATTTCATCCACCAGGGGCAGGCGCAGGCCGAACGGCTGAAGCTGCTCAACCAGACCGCCATCCAGCAAATGAAACTGCTGTTGGCGGATACGGCCACCCGGCGACTGGAAGGGAAACAGCCATGAACATGAGGGTGGATGCCTTGACCGAACAGGTCAGTTTCACCTTGCGCGGCCGCAATCCGGATGTGCTGACTTGTATCGCCAACCTTTCCAACGACGAGGTGTTCACGCCGCCCGAGTTCGCCAACCGGATGCTGGACACTCTCGCCGAAGCCTGGGCGGCCAGCCACAACGGCGCAAACCTCTGGGCAGACAGTGCGGTGAAGTTTCTCGACCCGTGCACCAAATCGGGCGTCTTCCTGCGCGAAATCACCAGCCGCCTCAACAAGGGGCTGGAGGAAGAGATTCCGGACCTCGAAGGGCGCGTCAATCATATTCTGACCCGGCAGGTGTTCGGCATTGGCATCACCCACCTCACCAGCCTGCTGGCGAGGCGTAGCGTGTATTGCTCGAAGCATGCCAATGGGCAGCACTCCATCGCGAAGACATTTACCGGCGAAGCGGGAAACATCTGGTTCGAGCGCTTGGAGCACACGTGGGGTGAAGCGAAGTGCAGGTACTGTGGCGCGCCGCGAATAATCTTTGACCGGGAAGCAGGACTTGAAACCCATGCCTACGCATTCATTCACACCGACGATATCAAGACTCGGTTTGCCGAGTTGTTTGGAGACGACATGCAGTTCGACGTAATCATCGGCAACCCGCCGTATCAAATGACTGGTGGCGGAGGAGGAACTAACGATTCCTCGATCTATCACCTGTTCGTAGAACAGGCGATGCGATTGGAGCCGCGCTATCTCAGCATGGTTATTCCTTCGCGGTGGATGGCAGGCGGGCGCGGCATGGACGAGTTTCGCAAGACCATGCTTGCTGAGAGGCATATCAGCCACCTTGTTGACTACCCGAACTCAGCACAGGTGTTTCCCGGTGTAGACCTCAAGAGCGGCGTTTGCTACTTCCTATGGGACCGCGAACACGAGGGAGACTGTGCTGTCACGCTCATTCGCGACCAAGATGTCGTTGGTCCGACAAAACGCAAGCTTGACGAACACGATGTGCTTATCAGGGACGAGCGTGCCGCTGTCATCCTCAAAAAGGTCCTGGCGAAGGATGAACACAGCTTCGAGGACTTGCTCACCGGTGATACGCCATTCGGTTTGGCGACAAACTTCAAGACCTTTAGCCCTGGCGAGCCCGGCGAAGATGAAGTCAAAATCTATGCGAGCTCGAATGCAGGCAGACGAAGCGGCGCAATGAAGCGCTCGCTCATAGCAAAGAACACGCATCTTATTGACGCCTGGAAAGTTCTCGCGCCACAGGCGGGGCCAGGAAACAGTGGCGGACATGTGTTGCCAGATATGGTTCTGGGCAAACCGGGCGTTGCCGAACCGAATTCTGTCTGCACGCAGACTTGGATCGTTGCCGGCCCGTTGAGCTCCCAAGAGCAAGCGGAGATCGTTGCTCGCTATCTACAAACCTTGTTTGTCAGGTTTCTCGTGTCTTTGCGAAAGATAAGTCAGCATGCCATGAAAGGTGTTTATCGCTGGGTTCCGCAACAGGTGTGGGATCAAGACTGGACTGATGAGATTCTCTACAAAAAGTACGGCATCACAAACGACGAAATCGACTTCATTAACAGCATGATCCGTCCGATGGGCGAGGCTGATGAGTAAAACCATCGAAGAAATCCTCGCCCCCAAGCCGGAAGCCCGGCCGCACATCTACGCCTATTCGATTGCCGATGCGGCGCACAATGGCCTCCTCAAGGTGGGGCAGACGACGCGCGACGTGAAGCAGCGTGTGGCCGAGCAGCTCAAGACGGCCGCGATCAAAAACTACCGGATCGAACTCGACGAATCCGCCGAGCGCGACGACGGCAGTCTTTTCAGCGACTTCGAGGTGCGCTCGGCGCTGGTCAGAAAGGGCTTCGAGAACGTCGAACTGGAGTGGATGCGCTGTTCGCTCAAGGATGTGCAGACCGTGCTGGCCGAGCTGCGCACCGGCCAGCGCTTCTCAGGAACGCATCATGAAACCTTCCCGATGCGTCGCGAGCAGGCCGAGGCGGTGGACAAAACCTTCGACTACTACCACTCGATCTGGGCAGAGAACAAGAACGCCGCGCCACGCTTCCTGTGGAACGCGAAGATGCGCTTCGGCAAGACCTTCACCACCTACCAGTTGGCCAGGAAGCTGGCTGCCCGCCGCGTGCTGGTACTCACCTTCAAGCCGGCCGTCGAGGATGCATGGCAGACGGACCTTGAGAGTCATGTGGATTTCGACGGCTGGCAGTATCTGTCCAAGGCCTCCGGGGGCGACCCGACGCAGATTGACCGCAACCAGCCAGTCGTCTATTTCGGCTCCTTTCAGGATTTGCTTGGCCGCGATACGGCGGGGAACATCAAGCCCAAGAACGAGTGGATACATGCGGTGAATTGGGACTTGGTGGTCTTCGACGAATACCATTTCGGGGCCTGGCGCGAGACGGCGAAGGAGCTATTCGAGGGCGAAGACGAGGCCGTCGCCAAGAAGGAGGCCAAGCTCGAATACGCTGGCGGGCTGGAGGATATGAACGAAGACCTCACCGTGCTCTCGGAGAAGGAAACTGAGTTCCTGCCCATTACCACCCAGGCTTACCTTTACCTTTCCGGTACGCCGTTCAAGGCGCTGGCGACCGGCGAGTTCATCGAGGAACAGATTTTCAACTGGACCTATACCGACGAACAGCGTGCCAAGGAGGCGTTCGCTCTGGAAAATCCCGGCCAGCGGAATCCCTACGGGGCGCTGCCGCAGATGCGCTTGCTGACCTATCAGATGCCGGACGAACTGGTGGCCATCGCCAGCGCCGGAGAGTTCGACGAATTCGATCTCAACGCCTTCTTCGAGGCATCGGGTACGGGCAACGCGGCGCAGTTCAAGCACAAGAGCGATGTGCAGAAGTGGCTGGACATCATTCGCGGGGGTTATGCGCCGAAATCGGTCGAGCACTTGAAGACGGGCACACGACCGCCGTTTCCGTATTCCGACGTGCGCCTGCTGCTTTACCTGCAACATTCATTCTGGTTCCTGCCCAATGTCGCGGCCTGCCAGGCGATGGCCAATCTGCTGGCGGAGAAGCACAACACCTTCTGGCATGACTACGCGGTGGTCGTCGCGGCCGGGGCGTCGGCGGGCATCGGGCTGGATGCCTTGCCGCCGGTGCGCAAGGCCATAGCCAGCGGATTCGAGACCAAGACCATTACGCTGTCGTGCGGCAAGCTGACTACCGGCGTCACCGTGGCGCAATGGTCGTCCATCCTGATGCTGCGCAATCTCAAGTCGCCGGAGACCTATTTTCAGGCGGCCTTCCGGGTGCAATCGCCGTGGTCGATCAAGAACCCGAACGGCGACAACCCGAGCGAGGAAGAAATCCTCAAGCCCGTCTGCTTCGTATTCGACTTCGCGCCGACCCGCGCCCTGCGCCAACTCTCGGAATACGGGATCGGCCTGTCGCCGAACGAGCCGAATCCGGAGAACGCGGTCAAGGAACTTGTGTCCTTTTTGCCCGTGCTGGCCTATGACGGCGCGAACATGACGCAGATCGACGCCGGCGGCATTCTCGACATCGCCATGGCGGGTACGTCGGCCACGCTGCTGGCGCGCAAGTGGGAAAGCGCGTTGCTGGTGAACGTGGATAACGACACGCTGCGGCGCATCATGGACAACGTCGAGGCGATGGCGGCCGTGGAGCGCATCGAAGGCTGGCGCGCGCTGGGCGACAAGATCATCGAGACGATCATCAACAAGAGCGAGAAGGTCAAGGATCTCAAGAACAAGGCCAAAGATGGCGAGCTGACGGCGAAGGAGAAGAGGGAACTCACCGCCGAGGAGAGGGAATACAAGTCCAAGCGCAAGCTGGTGCAGGAGAAGCTGATCAAGTTCGCCACCCGCATTCCGGCCTTCATGTACCTCACCGACTTCCGCGAGAACACGCTGCGGGATGTCATCACCAAGCTGGAGCCGGACTTGTTTCTTGCCGTCACCGGCCTGACGGTACAGGACTTTCACCTCCTCGTCCGTCTCAAGGTCTTCAATACCGAGCAGATGAACCAGGCCGTCTTTGCCTTCCGTCGCTATGAAGATGCGTCGCTACGCTACACCGGTATTGAGAGTCACGAGGGCTTGAGTCACTACGGGCTATACGACACTGTGGTGGCAAAGGATTGAAGCTGCTACAAGAAGGAACCGAAAGCATTGAATGGCCGCTCTTCCATGCTACGAATTTCCGCAAAGGGCACAACTGAGCTTTTTGCCCATCGCATTGAATACGATCAGGCATCGGTCAGCGTCATTTCAATTTTGGTCGTTTTTTCCGGTTGACCGTAGCAATCGTGAATTGATGCTGCACGTGAATCCCCGAATTCATTTTTTCCACTTGGCCCATGGATCCGAATCGCTGGCCGGGGTGTTTGAATGGTTTGATGTTCTCTTGACCGGTGCGGCGCGCTGGCTTTTTTCCTGGTCGTGCTGGGCGGCTTTCCGGATGCGCTTCTCTTTCAATCGCTCGGCGTCTTCGAGGCTCAATTCGGCGGGTAACCCCGGGATCTGGTTCGGCGGCACGATGCGGTCCCGGGGGGGCAGTTCAAACTGCTCGTCAGAAGCGCGGGGCAGGCTTTTGAACTTATACAGATAGAAGGCTTCAACCTTCTCGCGCGCCCAATCCGTCTTTTTGAGGTACTTGACGGCGGAATCGATGCTCGGGTTTTTGTTGAAACAATTGATATTGAGATAGGCAAACAGGATCTCGAACCCGTAGTGATCGACGATTTCAATGAGCAGGTTTTTTAAACTGAGCCCATGCAGCGGGTTGTTCTGGTAATTGATCTCGTCGTTCATGCTGTTGCCTAACCATGGAATAAGGCCGGGATTATACCGATCACTGTCCCAACTTCGGCCCTCTTGTCGCATTGCCGACAGTCCCGATGCTTTGATTTTAAAGACTATTGCCGTGGCGCCGGTTTTGCTTCATGTCCAGCATGAAAACCTTTCTCGACTGGTCGGCCTACGACACCTACGGCATGGGCGACGCCTATGCCGGCATTCCGGCGACGGGCGGCAATTACGCCAAGGCGGTTGCCGTCTGCATGAACAATCACCAGTGCCAGCGCGATGGCAAGGGCGTCATGTGCCCGAGCTACCGGATCACCGGCGATCCGGCGCATTCGACCGGGGCGCGGGTCAAGGCTTTCAAGGCGGCGCTGAACGGGGAGTTTGGCGAGCAGCCGTTCATCCATCCCGATCTGGCCGCGGCGATGGACCTTTGCGTGTCGTGCAAGGGGTGCAAGAAGGAATGCCCGAGTTCGGTCGACATGACGCTGATCAAGACCGAATACCTGGCGCATCGCAACGATGAACTCGGTGTGCCGCGCCGGGCGAAGCTGTTCGGCGGACTGCCGGAATGGCTGCATCGCTATCGTCGGCCGCTCGCCGCGCTGGTTCGCCTGCGCAATGCCTCGCCGTGGCTGGCCGGGTTGGTCGAGCGCAGGCTGGGCATTTCGGCCAAACGGCCGATTCCCGAGATCGTCAGTCAGCCGGTCTTCGCCGAAAATGCCGAATCCCACGGTCAACGGGGAAAAGTGGCCATTTTTGTAGACACCTTCACCCATTACTACACGCCGGAAGTGGCCGAGGCGGCCATCGCCGTGCTGACGGCGGGCGGCTATGCGGTCGAGGTGCTGCGTCCGGCGGCCGACGATGCCGAGCCGCAACGCCCGCTGTGCTGTGGCCGCACCTATCTGTCGCAAGGCATGGTCGATGCCGCCAAGCTCGAAGGCAAACGCGTGATGGCCGCGCTGGCCCCGGCCCTGGCGGCAGGAACGCCGATTGTCGGGCTGGAGCCATCGTGCCTGCTGGCCCTGCGCGACGAGTTCTACAGCCTGTCGCTCGGCCCCGATGTCGGGCAACTCGGCAAGCAGGCTTTCCTGTTCGAGGAATTCCTCATGCGCGAGGGCAACAAGGGGCTGAAGCTCGACCTCAAGCCGATCCCCGGCGGCAAGGCGGTGGTGCATGGCCATTGCCACCAGAAAGCTTTTGGCGCCATGAAGTCGATGAAAAAAGTACTCGGCTGGATCCCGGAATTCGAGTTCGAGATCGTTGATGCCAGTTGCTGCGGCATGTCCGGCAGCTTCGGGCTGGAGGCCGAACATTACGAGGCCTCGGTGAAGATGGGCGAACTGGCCTTGCTGCCAGCCGTGCGCTCAGCGCCGGCCGATGCGCCCATCGTCGCCGATGGTTTTTCCTGCCGGCATCAGATCAAGGATGGGACGGGGCGGGATGCGGTGCATGTGGCTGTGTTGCTGGCCAGGGCACTGGCCTAAGGCTTTGGCTTGTCACTCCCGCGGCCTCGACACACCCGGGACTCCGCTTCGCGGCGGGCGAAGCGGGCGTCCATGGTTGAGCTGGATCCCCGCCTGCGCGGGGATGACGAGTTGATCAGCGTTTTCTCAGTGCCGCGAGAACAAATCACGCACCTTGCACAGCGCCAGCGTGATATCGAAGCGCGGGTCGGGCAGGGCTTCGCCGGCCAGGATGCGGGTGATGGCGAGGGCCGGGTCGGTTTCGCCGGTGAGCAGCACCTCGGTGCCGCGCTTTTTCATGTGGCGGATGAAACCGTCGCCGGCGCTGGCCGCCACCATGAGGTCGATGCCGTCGAGCGGGTGCGGCTCGTTGTCCTCGCAGACGTGGAGCACCTGTTCCTTGTCCAGATTGACCCGGTGCGGGGCGGGCAACAACTGGTTGGAACGGTGGTTGCTCAAGTCGTAAACCAGCCATTGTCGGGTTTGCCCCGCGTGGCTGCTGACCGTTTCGAAGTCCTTGGTGGCGATGGCGATTTTCATGGCGAGCGGCGTCTTTACAGGGCTGTCAGCGTGACCGCCACGTCGCGTGGCGGCGAGAAATACGGGGCGGAGGTGACCAGAATGTCGGCCCCGGCCCGCGCATAATCTTCTGCATTAGCAGAATTTATGCCGCCTGCCGCCGCAATGCGCGTGTGTGCGGATTTCGGAATCAGCCCTTTTATCCGGTTGACCGTGGCAACCGGCATTTTTTCCAGTTGCAGGATGTCGGCGCCGGCCTCTTGCCAGCACATGGCTTCCGCCTCGTCGCCGACTTCGACGACGATGGCGCGTTCCGGCCATGCCCGGCGCAGGCGTTGCACGGTGGCCCGCGGCGCTTCGTTGCCGAGAAAGGCCCGGTGCTCGGCAAAGACGAGCAGGGTTTCCGACAGGCTCAGGCGATGCGGGCTGGCACCGCCGGCCAGAATGGCCTTGATCGCCGCGGCCTTGGTGCCGGGGAAGTTCTTGCGCGTGCAGGCAATACCGATATCCGGGTTGGTGCTGCGGGCGGCGGCGACGATGTCGGCCGTGCTGCTGGCGATGCCCGACAGGTATTCCATGAAGGTTTGCGCCGTTTTCCACACCTTGTGCAAGCCGGACGCCTGGCCTTCCAGCGTCAGGATAGTCTCGCCGGCAGCAAGCCGGCTGCCGCTGGCGACCACGCTGCCGATGCTGCGCAGGCCGTGCAGTTCGCCCATGCGCCGGGCTTCTTCGCTGGCGCAGACGACCATGGCCTGGCGGGCGCGAAAGACGAGGCGGCCGGACTGCTCGCCGATGCCGAGCGAAAAGGTCGTTGCGTCGCCACAGGGGACGTCTTCGTCGAGCAGGCGTTCCAGCTCGTTGTCGGGCAGGGTGTAGGGATTGTTGCTCATTCCATCAGGGCCACGGATTTGATTTGAACGCTGACCGGCAGGCCCGGCGCGATGCCGAGCTGGGCGGCCGAACGGCGGGTCAGGCGGGCGACCAGCTGGCTGGCGCCGATCTGGACGCGGACCAGCAACAGGCCGGGATGGTCGTCGTCGCCCATCGATTCGACCGTGCCGTCGAGCACGTTCTGGATGCTGCTCGGTTCCGGGTGGTGCACGGCCAGACTGACGTCGCGGGCCAGCACGCGAACGCGCACGTGCTTGCCGGTCGGTACGCCGCGATCCCGGGTCCACAGGCTGCCGCCGGCGAAATCGACGCGGGCCAGATGCCATTCGGTATCGACGGTACCGACCGTCGCGTCGAGCACGACGCCGACGTCTTCGCCGAGGCGGATCGGCAGGTCCAGGCGGGCCAGTGTTTCGACCAGCGGGCCATCGGCAACGACCCGGCCGCCATCCATGGCGACGATGTGATCGGCCAGTCGGGCGACTTCGTCGGGCGAGTGGCTGACGTAAATGACGGGAATGGCCAGTTCGTCGTGCAGGCGTTCGAGGTAGGGCAGGATTTCCTGCTTGCGCTTGAGGTCGAGCGCTGCCAGCGGTTCGTCCATGAGCAGGATTTCCGGGCCGACGGCCAAGGCGCGGGCGATGCCGACACGCTGGCGTTCGCCGCCGGACAGCGTGTCCGGCTTGCGGGCTAGCAGGTGGCCGATGCCGAGCAGTTCGATGGCCTGTTCCAGCCCGACGCGCTGCGCCGTGGCGCTGCGTTTGAGGCCGAAATTCAAATTGCCGAGGACATTGAGGTGGGCGAACAGGCTGGCTTCCTGGAAGACGTAACCGATCGGCCGCTGGTGGGTGGGCAGCCAGGTGTTTTCGTCCTGCCAGATTTTGCCCTTGAATTCGAGTCGACCGTGGGAAGGCCTTTCCAGCCCGGCCAGGCAGCGCAACAGGGTAGTCTTGCCCGAGCCGGAATGGCCGAATAGCGCGGTGACGCCACGGCCGGGCAGGGCGAGATCGACATCGAGCGTGAAGCCGGGCCAGTCGAGCTTGAACCGGGCGTTGATGCCGTCCATGTCAGTCCCCCCTCGCCGGCTTGGGGCGGCGGGTATACATGGCGAGCAACACCGTGAAGGAGAAAATCAGCATGACGGCGGCCAGGCGGTGGGCGTCGGCGTATTCCATGGCCTCGACGTGGTCGTAGATCTGCACCGAGGCGACGCGGGTGACGCCCGGAATGTTGCCGCCGATCATCAACACGACGCCGAATTCGCCGACCGTGTGGGCAAAGGTCAGCACGCTGGCCGTGATGAAACCCGGCTTGGCCAGCGGCAGGACGACCGAAAAGAAGGTGTCGAGCGGCGAAGCGCGCAAGGTCGCGGCGACTTCGAGCGGCCGCTCGCCGATGCTTTCAAAAGCGCTTTGCAGCGGTTGCACCATGAAGGGCAGCGAATAAAACGACGAGGCGACGACCAGGCCCCAGAAGGTGAAGGGCAGGGTGCCGAGGCCGAGCGAGGCGGTCAGTTGGCCGACTGGTCCATGCGGCCCCATGGTCAGCAACAGGTAGAAACCGAGCACCGAGGGCGGCAGCACCAGCGGCAGGGCGACGACGGCGCCGAGCGGCCCTTTCCACCAGCTACGGCTGCGCGCTAGCCGCCAGGCGATGGGGGTGCCGACGAGGAGCAGGATCAACGTCGTGATCCCGGCCAGTCGCGTGGTCAGCCAGATGGCCTGGAGGTCGCTGTCGGTCAGCATGGTGCCCGGAGTTTGGTTGGATTAGCGCAGTTCGTAGCCGAAGGACTTTATCACCGCCAGGGCCTTCTCGCCCTTGAGGTAGTTCATCAGCGCAACGGCCGCCGGCTTGTCCTTGCCCTTGGCGAGAATGACCGCGTCCTGACGGATCGGGTCATAAAGATTGGCCGGCACGAGCCAGCCCGAACCCGAGCCGATGGCGCCGTTCTTGATGACCTGCGAGTAGGCGATAAAGCCGAGCTCGGCGGCGCCCGTCGCTATGAACTGATGCGTTTGCGAAATGTTCTCGCCCTGGACGAGCAGCGGCTTGATGCTCTCGGCGACGCCGAGCTGGGTCATGACCTGCATGCCGGCCTTGCCGTAGGGTGCAGTTTTCGGGTTGGCCAGCGAGAGATGCTTGAAGCCGCCCTTCTTGAGTACCTCGCCCCTGGCATCGACCAGCTTGGCGTCGGCCGACCACAGCACGAGCTTGCCGATGGCGTAGGTGAAAGGCGTGCCGGCGACGGCGTGGCCTTCCTTGACCAGTTTGGCCGGCGTTTCGTCATCGGCGGAGAGCAGGACCTGGAACGGTGCACCGTTGACGATCTGGGCGTAGAACTTGCCGGTGGAGCCGAAGGACAGGCTGGCCTTGTGCCCGGTGTCACGCTCGAAGAGCACGGAAATGACCTGCATCGGGCCGGTGAAATTGGCGGCGACGGCGACCTGGACTTCGTCGGCGTGGGCCGTGGCGATGGCCAGCAGGGACAGGATGAGGGTGCTCAGACGTTTCATGGCGGGTTCTCCGGAAGGGTTAGGAATATTTGCAAAGAATGACCGACGAGGCCTTGAATACGGCGCAGGCCTGTTCGCCGACGGCCAGGCCCAACTTTTCAACGCTGTCATGGGTAACGACGGCACAGACCGATTTGCCGCTCTTCATGCTCAGCGTTATTTCGGCATTGACCGGGCCGTCGTGGATGCGGGTGATTTCGCCCCACAGGTGGTTGCGGGCGCTGGTCTTGACGCTGGGGTCGTTGAGCAGGAGCACCGACGACGACTTGACCAGGGCATTGATCTCCATGCCGATGGTGAGGCCCAGGCTCTCGGCCGAATCGCCGGTGATGATGGCGACGATTTCGTTTTCGTCGTCGAGCTTGATGCGTACCTCGAAATCGACATGTCCTTCGCGCAGACCAACGATATGGCCGGCAAACTGGTTGCGCGCGCTGGTCTTCATCGACATGCGCTTGAGCAGCTTGCTGAATTGCTTGAAGTCGCTGGCTTCGCCGTCGTTCATGCTGGCTTGCAGGCGCTCCAGCGCCGCCTGGTATTCGGCTTCCAGCGCGCGGTAGAGGGCGATGGTCTTGCGGCCGTGCTCGGTCAGCAGCGTGCCGCCGCCGTTCTTGCCGCCGGTCGAACGGACGACCAGCGGCTGGTCGGCCAGGTTGTTCATGGCATCGACGGCATCCCAGGCGGCCTTGTACGAAATGGGTACGGCTTTTGCTGCCTGGGAAATCGAGCCATGCTGGTCGATGGCTTCGAGCAGGCGGATGCGGGTGTCGCCGAGAAAGGTGCCGAACTCGGTATCGACTTCCAGTTTGCCACGCAGGCGATGCAGGATGGTGTCCATGGTTTCGTGATGTTCAAGTTTATATAGCGGTAACTATAACTCAGGTTTTGGTACTTGAAATATCCGTAAAATAGTCTGCCGTTGTGGTTGTAATGACAAGACGGCACGGGCTAGAGTGTAGGCAACCCGACGAAAAAGCGTTAGTCGTACAGGTATATAGCGAAAAGCGGGCCAGTCACCTCAACTTAGCAAGGAGAACAGCATGAATGTCAGCGCCCGCAATGTATTCAAAGGAAAAATCACCGCTTTGGTCGACGGTACGGTCAACGCCGAAGTCGAACTGACCATGCCGGGAGGCGACAAAATTGTCGCAATCGTGACAGAAGGCAGCGTCAAATCGCTCGGCCTGGCGGTCGGCAAGGAAGCCGTCGCCTACGTCAAGGCCCCCTGGGTAATGCTGCTGGCCGGCCCGGCCAACGTCAAATTCTCGGCCCGCAATCAGCTGGCCGGTAAAGTCAGCAAGCTGCAAAAAGGCGCGGTGAACACCGAAGTAGCCGTCACCTTGCCGGGCGGCACGACGGTCTATTCCGTGGTGACCAACGAGGCGGTCATGGAGCTTGGCCTCAAAGAGGGCAGCGAAGCCTCGGCCCTGATCAAGGCCAGCCACGTCATTCTGGGCATTCCGGCCTGATTACCTGACTCAGACAGCAAAAAGGCGGTCGTTTGACCGCCTTTTTGCTGCACCCGGTTTGGAACGGCGGATTTCAATTTTGGCCATTTTTTCCGGTTGACCGTAGGAACCCGAAAGCTGTTCGGACCGGTGCGGAATATCACCCGGTTGCCCATTGTTTCTCATCGACGCCAACCAGCTAATTTCTGGCGCCTGACCAGCTTGGTACTGTGAGAATGTCATCGGGCAGCAGTTGGCCAGGAGCCGTCACTCGATGATTCCGGAAAGCAGCCATCCGACCTACTCCTGCCCTTCGCACCAGACTTGGTTCAGTGTCGGGCATCTGAGTGGAGCAGTCGCTCGATACGGTTGCTCTGCTAAAAATGGGGGATTACCGAATGACAGCAGTATTTCGGAAGCTGGCCATGGGATGCTCCGGGTTACGTTTTTGTCTTGATCAAGGTGTCATGCTACCAGAGGCGCTTGTCGTAGAAAATAGATTGAAATTTTGCGAATTTTCCGCATAATGAACAAATACTTTTGTTGTTCGGATGGTGCAATGCTTGTTCAATTTCGCGTCAAGAACTTCCGCAGCCTGCGCGATGAGCAGGTGCTTAGTCTTGTGGCATCCACCGACAAGACCTTGCTCGATACGCATGCGCTAGGCACCGGGTTGAAGGCAGCGCCGCATTTGCTCAAGAGCGCGGTCGTCTACGGTGCCAATGCCAGCGGCAAATCGAACCTCATCAAGGCCCTGCAATACATGCGGGGCGTTGTGCAGGAGTCGGCTGCCCTGCAGCCAGATCAAACCTTTGACCGCCTTCAGCCTTTCAAGCTTGATGCCGCATCAGGCAGCAAGCCTACTGAGTTTGAAGTCACTTTCATCCTCGATGGTGTGCGCTACCAGTACGGCTTTGCAATGACCTCGCAGCGGATCGTCAGCGAGCATCTCCTGGTTTACAAGGCCTTCAAGCCGCAGCGCTGGTTCGAGCGCCACTTCGATGCCGAGATCGGCAAGGATGTGTACGACTTCGGCTACGGACTGAAGGGCGCCAAGAACCTCTGGGAGGGCGCCACTCGACCCAATGCCTTGTTCTTGTCCATGGCAGTGCAACTCAACAGCGATACCTTGCGCCCGGTGTTTGACTGGTTTGCCAACCGGCTTGTGATTTTCAATGAACAGTCGCAACTCTCACCGCAGTTTTCGATGAAGATGCTCAAGCAGGAGGCACAGCGCAAGGCCATTTGCGAGTTTCTACGCGCCGCCGACGTCAGCATTGCCGATATTGAAATCACCACAAAGCAAGCGATGGTGCACACCATCAATTTCGATCTCGCCACCGGCAAGCGGGAGGAATCGGCCAGTGAGCAGCCTGTAGATGAAATCAAATTCCATCACGTCACCGAGCACGGCAAGGCCGTCTTCGATCTGGCGGATGAGTCTGGCGGTACCCGCAACCTGCTGTTCCTTACCGGCCCCATCCTGGACATCCTGAACAAGGGGCTGACGCTCGTTGTGGATGAACTGGACACCAGCCTGCACACCCTGCTGGTGCAGGCGCTGGTGCGCCTGTTCCACCGGCCGGAAGTCAACACCGGCGGCGCGCAGCTCATCTTCACCACCCACGATACCTCGCTGCTCGATGCTTACGGCCTGTTCCGGCGCGATCAGATCTGGTTTGTCGAAAAGCGCCCGGATCAAAGCTCATCGCTGTATCCGCTGCTCGACTTCAGCCCGCGCAAGAATGAAGCGCTGGAACGCGGTTACCTGCAAGGGCGCTACGGCGCACTGCCTTTCCTGCGCAATCAGGCCCTGGGCGTGACGCACTGATGGGGCGCGACAACCAGGCCAAGGACCGGCAGTTGCGCCGTAAAGTGGTCAAGGAGTCACGGCGCGCCAGTTACGCCCGCATCCTGATCGTCACCGAAGGTAGCAAGACTGAGCCGCTGTATCTGGAGGAGATTCGCGCCGCGCATCAGCTACATTCCGCCAACGTCGAAGTGCAGCCAGGTCAATTGGGCACTGCCCCCATCCAGGTGGTGCATTACGCCCAGCAACTGTTTGAAGAAGGCGATCTGCGCAAAGGCATTCGTCCCAAAAGCTTCGATCAGGTCTATGCCGTGTTTGACCGCGACGACCACCACAGCTATTGCAACGCCTTGAACTTGGCAAAGTCGCTGGACGGCAAGCTGCGCAATGACGACCGGCAGCCAGTCAGCTTCAACGCCATCGCCTCCATCCCCAGCTTTGAGCTGTGGCTGTTGCTGCACTACGAGGATATTCAGGCACCGATCCACCGCGACGAGGTGATGGATCGTTTGAAGCAGCACATTCCCGGCTACGAAAAAGGCGTAGGCGGCACGTTTGTCACCACTCGCGACCGGCTGGAAGCGGCGATGCAGCGGGCACAAGCACTGGCAGCAAAGTTCAATGCCTACACCGATCCGGAACCCTTCACCGCTCTGCACGAACTGGTCATGCTGCTGACCACACTGCGCGCCTGAAACCGGTCAATCCAAAGCAGGCACGCCGAGTGCATCGAGGTCAAGCTCGTTGACGCGAAGCTGGGCGGTCATCAGTTGGTGCAGCAGGGTTTTGAAGACATCCTGCAAGCCATCAAGTTTGTGCTGAGCCAGTTCCAGCCGCCCCATGATGCAATCAAGCGCTTCCACAATCTCACGCATTGCATCCCATTCGAAAAGGCGGTTGCTGGCGACCGCTATCAATCAGATTGCTGACATGGCACAGGCAGCCGCTCACTGGCCGCTTTGGCCGATTATGCACTCAGTCAGTCCGTGCCATGTATGACCGCTCCAATCAGAAACCTGCCCTTGGATCATCGAGAAGGTGAATGTCTCTTGTCCGCACCCACCTGTCGTTCGACAATTGTTGATTAAGAGGAACCTTTTTATTGGCCGGAGCCGGATTGGTGGATTTCAATTTTGGGTATTTTTTCCGGTTGACCGTGGAACCCAGAGCTATCGTGGTTTTCCGCGAAAGAGTCGCGCCACAGGCTGATGGCGACGGGGCAAAACCCTGCCAACAGAGCATCCGGATAGGGTTAATTGGCGCCATGTCGTCCTCACGGGCCCGGGACTGGCGCTGGTGCCGGAGGCGCGTGACCTTAGCGCGGCATGGTGCTGCTGAAGGCGTAGAAGCTGGCCGGTTCGCCGTGGTTGGCGCTGTTGCGCCGGAAGACCAGCCAGCGATCGTCACGCAGGCGCCAGGCCGACATCCGTTCGCTGAAAGTGACCACCGGCTGAATTGTCTCGCCGGTGCTGGTTTGGGTGAGCAGAAAACGATGGCAGGTGAAGCAGGGCTTGTCGTCGGCGTCGTAGCCAAGGGCACGCTCGGCACTGATTTCGTATTCGCGGTAGTGGGCGTAATAAAGCGGCGCTTCGACGGCGTTCAACCATTCGGCGGGCAGATCTTCCTGCCAGATTCGCGCATCCGGGGTGCCCCCTTTGCAGCCGGGTTCTTTGACCAAACTGCTGATGCGGGGGCTGGCGTTTCCGGGCAAGGAGTTCATGGCGGAGGGTGGGGGCAGGAAAAGGTTAGGGCAGGCCGGACTGTGGCAATCAGGCGTCGAAATGGAGGGCGAGGCTGGCCAGCACCCTGGGCAGCGGCAGGTTTTCTTCGCTTTCGAGAATGCCCGGCACCGGGTGCGGGTACTCGTAGAAAATGCCGTAGGTGCCGCTGCGCTGGCCGTGCTGGTAAACATGGGCGCGCAGCGCGGCGATTTCGGCGTGGCGCAGGGTGACGATGTGCGGATCGTCGCCGGCATCCGGCTCGATGTCGCAGGCCTGGGCGATGCGTTCGTCGAGCGAGACGAGGACGCGGCGGATTTCGCGCGATTTGGGGGCGGCCCAGGGGTTGGCGTTCATGGCAGGAGCTCCGGTCGGATTTGCGCCAGCCAGTTGTCGATACGCGCCTCGGTCAGCAGCGGCTGGTGGTGCTGGTCGATGGCCAAGCCGAGGAAGTCGTCGCCATCGACCGCCTGCGAGGTGGTGAAGTCGTAGCCGGCCGTCGGCCAGCGGCCGACGACACGGGCGCCGCGAGCAA
Source organism: Azonexus sp. (assembly GCA_030691385.1). Classification (GTDB taxonomy): domain Bacteria; phylum Pseudomonadota; class Gammaproteobacteria; order Burkholderiales; family Rhodocyclaceae; genus Azonexus. The sequence continues at coordinate 1,441 of JAUYEI010000041.1, read as the reverse complement.
CCACGGCGTCGTGGATGAGGCCGATGGCGTCGACGAATTCTTCAGCGTATTTCTTCTGGTCGCCGAGGCCGAAGATGGCGATGGTCTTGCCGGACAGCTTGGCCCCGGCCAGTTGCGGCAGGAACTCCTCCCAGCTCGGCTGGCTGAGGCCGACCGACTGGCCGGGCAGTTCGCCATCGCCGAGCGTCGGGCTGCCGACGATGAGTGCATCGTAGGCGAGGAAATCTGCTAGCGTCGTCCGGCCGATATTGACGGGGGCGTCCGCCACGTCACCCAGCTTTTTCGCCATCTGCTTGGCGATCAGCCGGGTGCGGCCGGTGTCGGTGCCGAAGAAGATTCCAATTTTGGCCATTTTTACCCGTTGACCGTGGAATCCTGCGTCAGCTCTTCCGGCAGGCAGCCGATAGGGGCGCCGAGGCTGCCATCCGGGCCGTTTTCAAACTGGACCAGATAGATTTCCTTGGTTTCGTCCATTTCGGCGACGCCAAAATGGACGACGACGCCGCGCAGGCCGGAGGGAACGATCAAGGCTTCTTCATCGTCGAAGCCGGGCATGCCGCCATCGTTGAAGATGTCTTCGGCCGCGAAGACCATGTCGCCGATGTGGTACTGCTGGACGGTCGTTTCCATGATCTCAGGCCCAGACATCGGCCGGCGCCAGCAGGCGCTCGACCGGTTGATCGAACATCAGGTGCTCGTCGATGATGACGCCGACGTCTTCCGGCTTGACGCCGGTGTACATGATGCCTTCCGGGTACACCAGCACGCTCGGGCCGAGGTGGCAGGGGCCGAGGCAGCCGGTGTTGGTCAGCGCGTAGCCCGAGGCCCACAGGTTGCGGGCGGTGAATTCATCGGAAAACGCCTGCCAGGTGGCGCCGCAGGCTTTTTCCTGGCAAGAGCCGCGCGGGTGGCCGGCCGGGCGTCCCTGGACGCAGACGAGGACGTGTTTCTTGGGTTTTGGCATGGAGCTCTCCTGGTTGATAACTTTGCTATTGCAAGGGGAGTGCCAGCTTTAAGTTTAATTAATTCAATGGCTTGCGTTATGTTGTTGTGTCGCGTTTGCGACAAGTGTGGTTTTGGTGTGGCAATTGCTGCTTGCCGGGGGGCTTGAAGCTGGTGGCTTCGATAGGCGTGGGGTTCCAAATTGGCATGGGTTTCCGCCTTGCTGGCGGGCGTACTTTCTTTTGTGTGGCCAAAAGAAAGTAGCCAAAGAAAAGGCCACCCCTGGGTCGGTGCCGGCGTTGCCGGTTCCCTGCGCTACTCGGTTCTGGCGGGGGCTGCGGAACTCGGGCTTCGCCCTCAGACAGGCCTCGCCCTTTATCCGCCAGCCCCAGCGTTGCTCGGCACCTCTCAAGGGGCCCGGTGAAACGATCCATGCTGAAACAGGGGCGCCGTCAGTCCCGCGCAGGCGGGAATCCAGCAGGGGCATGGACTCCCGCGT
>JAUYEI010000040.1 GCA_030691385.1 Azonexus sp. | reverse complement strand
ATGGTGGTCGGGATCAGGCAGACGAGCAATGCAATCAGCACCGTGATGCTGATCGGCGTGCCGGCGCCGGCGACTTCGACGCTGAACATCGAGAAGGGCAGCAGGGTGACGACAACGCCGAGGAAGACGATGGTCAGCGCGACGAGCAGGATGGTCAGGGCGATTTCGTTGGGCGTCTTCTGGCGCTTGGCGTTCTCGACCATGGCAATCATGCGGTCGACGAAGGTTTCGCCCGGATTGACGCTGACCCTAACGACAATCCAGTCGGACAGCACGCGGGTGCCACCGGTGACGGCCGAGAAGTCGCCGCCGGATTCGCGGATGACCGGAGCCGATTCGCCGGTGATGGCCGATTCGTCCACCGAGGCGACGCCTTCGATGACTTCGCCGTCGGCCGGAATGGTTTCATGAGCCTGGATCAGAACAACGTGATCCTTCCGCAGCTCACTCGCCGGGGTCATCACCCACTTTGCATCATGCTTCGGCTCAAGCAGCTTCTTGGCCCAGGTTTCCTTCTTCAAGCCGCGCAGCGAAGCGGCCTGCGCCTTGCTGCGGCCTTCGGCCAGGGCTTCGGCAAAGTTGGCGAAAAGGACGGTGAACCACAGCCAGATGGTGATCGTCAGGATGAATCCGGCCGGTGCCTCGCCCTGGCCACCGAGCGCTTGCAGCCAGAGAATGGTGGTCAGGATGCTGCCGACGTAGACGACGAACATCACCGGATTGCGCCATTGCACGGCCGGATTGAGTTTGCGGAAGGCATCGGCGACGGCCGGCACGGCCAGCGCCGGGTCGAACAGGGTAAAAGTCTTGCGTTTCATGGTTTTCTCCGCAGGCTTAGTGAGCGGCCCAGAGCACGAGGTGCTCGATGACGGGGCCAAGGGCCAGCGCCGGGACGTAATTCAGGAGGCCGACCAGCAGCACGGTGCCGATCAGCAGCGTGACGAACAGCGGGCCATGCGTCGGCAGCGTGCCGGCACCGACGGCGATGCGCTTCTTGGCAGCCAGCGAACCGGCGATGGCGAGCACCGGCACGATCACGCCAAAGCGGCCGAACCACATGGCAATGCCGAGCATCACGTTATAGAACGGTGTGTTGGCGGACAGGCCGGCGAAGGCGCTGCCGTTGTTGTTGGCGGCCGAGGTGAAGGCATAGAGGATTTCCGAGAAACCATGGGCGCCCGGGTTGGCAATACCGGCCTTGCCGTCGGCGAGAATCACCGCGATGGCGGTGCCGACCAGGACGAGCAGCGGCGTGACCAGGATGGCGATGGACACCATCTTCATCTCGAAGGCCTCGATCTTCTTGCCCAGGTATTCCGGCGTCCGGCCGATCATCAGGCCGGCGATGAAGACGGCCATGATGGCGAAGACCAGCATGCCGTAGAGGCCGGTGCCGACGCCGCCGAAGACGACTTCGCCGAGTTGCATGTCGACCAGCGGCACCAGGCCGCCGAGCGGTGTGAACGAGTCGTGCATGGCATTGACCGCACCACAGGAAGCGAGCGTCGTGATGGTGGCGAACAGGCCGGATTCGGCAATGCCGAAGCGGGTTTCCTTGCCTTCCATGTTGCCGGAGGATGGATCGACCCCGAGTTGGGTGAGCAGCGGATTGGCCTGCTGCTCGAAATGCATGGCGGCGTAGGCCAGGGCGACGAACATCAGGGTCATCGCCGCGAGCACGGCCCAGCCCTGGCGGGTGTCGCCGACCATGCGGCCGAAGGTGAAGCACAGTGCGGCCGGGATCAGGAAGATCGACAGCATCTGGATGAAGTTGCTCAGCGGCGTCGGGTTTTCGTAGGGATGCGCCGAGTTGGCATTCAGGAAACCGCCACCGTTGGTACCCAGCATCTTGATCGCTTCCTGCGAAGCGACCGGACCCATGGCCAGCGTCTGGGTTTGCGTCTGCGCCGGTTCGGTGACGACGGCGCCCTTTTCATCCTTCAGCGGCTGGCCGGCGTCGTCGACTTTGGGCGCCTCGAAGCTGGTCACTTCCAGCGTCGTCACGTCCTTGTAGGCTTCGAAATTCTGGATGACGCCCTGGCTGGTCAGGAAGACTGCGTACACGATGGAGATCGGCAGCAGGATATGCAGCGTGACGCGCGTCAGATCGGCCCAGGCATTGCCGACGGTCTTCGCCGAGTGGCGGGCAAAACCGCGGATCAGGGCGATGACGACGACAATACCGGTGGCGGCCGACAGAAAGTTCTGCACGGCCAGCGCCAGCATCTGGGTCAGGTAGCTCATCGTCGCTTCGCCGACGTAACCTTGCCAGTTGGTGTTGGTGGCGAAACTGATTGCCGTATTGAAGGCGGAATCCGGGCTGACTGCGGCGAAAGCCTGCGGATTGAGCGGCAGGCCGGCTTGCAGGCGCTGCAGGGCATAGACAGCCAAGGCGCCGAGCACATTGAAAAGCAAAATGGCGAAGGCGTATTTCAGCCAGCCCATTTCCTCGTCCGGGCGGATGCCGCACAGGCGATAGATCGGGCTCTCGATCTTGCCGGCCAGACGGAAGCGACCCTCCATGACGTTGGCGATATAAGTCCCCAACGGCTTGACCGTGAGCAGCAGGATGACGAGAAAAGTCCCGAGCAGAATCCAGGCATGATTGCTCATGAGAAGTCCTCCGGATTAAGCAGCGCTGCAATCAGATAGACCAGCAGGCCGGCGGCGACAGCGCCGCTAAGAATGAATAGCCAGGTCATTTGGCACCCCCAAGCCGGGCACAGCCGGCAGCGAGGCCGAGCATCAGGGCAAAGAACAGCCCGATACCGGCAAGATAGACGAGATCCATAAGTACACCCCATGTTGGTATTGCGACAGGGTCATACTAGGAAAAGCGCTATCAAAGTTTTCGAAAAAGCTGGGGGTGGGGATATAAAAAAACGGTAAAAACCGGAGATGCATCAAGTGCTGCGAAGGCGCTTTAGCAGAACAGTCATGATGAATGACTCCAAAGGCCACGCCGGCCGAACAGCAGGAATGTCGTGCAGATGAAGTTTCAGGTTGCTACCCCGCTGTTTGCCGAGATCAAGGTGATCTTGGCTCAGAGCCTTGCCAAGGCCATCTGAACTAGCCCGAAGGCGATTCTTTCCTGCTCAAGCCGGACATTCTTGCCGAGCCGGTTGTCGCGCAGATCGTCGTAGAGCGCCTGTTCGTCCTGCATCAGGTGGCGGAGTTCGCGTTGTTGCGGCAGGGTTTCGTCGCCCCAGAGCGGGTTGTGGGCAAGCAAGGTTTGGCGGTCCATCAGCAAGGATTCGACGTGCGGAAAATGGCCGCGAAGTTCATCGAGAATGGCGAAGCCGTGGGTATCGATGTCGCCCCAGTAGTACATCTGGCAGTCGCGTAGCCAGGCAGCGTTGCTCAACGCGGCGAAGCCATAGCCGGCACCGAAGATGAGCAGGGCGTTGGGGACCGGCGGGAAGGCGAGAAAATTGGTTTCGTTTTCGGTGATGAATACGCGGTTGACCGTGTGGCCGAGGCAGGCGAAGCTGTCTGCGTCGAGTGTCAGGTCGGCCTGGCCCAGTGCAGGCAATGGCGAGCAGGCCGGGTCGAGCCAGCGCAGGCGGATGCGCTCGGGCTTGTCGAGAAAGCCGTAGCGGCGGTTGAACTGGTTGATGCCGCTGGCCTGGGTGTCGATTCCGGATTCGGGCAAGACCAGGTCAAGCAGTTCGCTGAGCACGCCACGCTGGGCTTCGACGAACTTGCTGTGTATGCCGGGAATATCCATTTGCCGCAGGTAGATGCCGGGGCGCGGGTGGGCGAGCAGCCAGTCGGTGACATCGAGTAGTTTTTCCCAGACTTTAGCCAGTTCAAGCGCCCGTAGCGGACGTTTGGCGAGCCAGGCGATCAGTTTGGGATGGCGTGCTACGGTCGACGAGGTTATTCGCTCAAAAATGCGCATCTCATTTTGCTTGCCGAGCAGGGCGATGGCGCTTCCTGCCCCGTCGATCCAGGCGGCGGCCGGCAGGATGTTCAGGCCGAAAATCCGATGCCGGAACTCGCGTTTTTCCAGCCGCACATGCGGCATATCACGCAACAACTCACTCCACTCGCGGACGGCGGCAAAGTTATCGCGCAGTTCGTTGGCGCTTGGTGTCTTCAGTGTCAGGCGGCGAGGGAAGGTCGATTCGACGCCGGCTTCAGCCGGGAGCAGGGTGGCCAGGATGTCGCCCCTGTCCCACCAGCGTTGCACCTGCTGGCGCAGATCCGCCGGCGCGCTCCACCTCATCCAGCCTGCCTCGCCTTTTCTTCCCGATAGGCTTCGATGGAGAGATTGCGCAGCTTGGAGTCGCGGCCGTTTTCGTTCGATACGAAGCCAACGCTGGAAACATAGGGTTCGATGATGTGGATTTTCTGCAGGGGTGTGACGATCAACAGTTGCAGGTTGAGTTGGGCGAAGAGTTTCAGGCCGTATTGCGCCGATTCGTCGGAGCCGCGCCCGAAAGCCTCGTCGATGACGACGAAACGGAAGGAGCGCGAACGCACTGCGCCCCATTCCAGCCCGAACTGGTAGGCCAGGCTGGCGGCGAGGATGGTGTAGGCGAGCTTTTCCTTCTGGCCGCCGGATTTGCCGCCGGAGTCGGAATAGTGCTCGTGCTCGGTGCCGTCTTCGCGCCAGCGCTCGCTAGCCCCGAAAATGAACCAGTTGCGCACATCGGTGACCTTGGCGGTCCACCGTCGGTCGAGTTCGGATTGCCCGTCGCGGCCGCGAAAACGGTCGATGATGGCCTTCACCTGGAGAAACTTGTTTTCCGAGTATTGGGCATCGTCCGAGCCGCTGATGGCATTTTCGGTGCAGGCGCGCAGTTCGCCCTGGAAGTCGCGAATGTCGGCATCCGGGCTGGGCTGCGCTTCGAGAACGATGAATCGGCCGGGGTTGTAGTCGATCTGGGTCAGCGACTGGTTGATCAGCGTGATGCGGTCGCGGATTTCCTCGCGCTCGCGGGCCAGTTGCGCGTTGAAATTGGCAATCTCGTTGATGGTGTTGACGTTGAGCAGATCCTTGAAGCTCGCTTCAAAGCGGGGTAAGTCATCGCTCTTCAGTTTGTCTAGCAGTTGCCTGTACTCGAAGGCGGCTTCGATGCTGGCGTCGATTTCTGCTGTTTCCAGCTTGAATTCTTCCTTGAAGCCCGCCATCGCCTTGATGATCCTTTCGGCAAGCCGGCTCATGGCGCGGATTTCGGCATCAATGCGGGCCTGCAGCCAGTCGCGCATGTCGCGTTCGCGGTGGTCGCAGGATTCGACCGTCAATTGATGCTCACCGAGCGCTTCGCTGCGCAGGCTTTCGAGTTCCAGCGCAGCTTGTGTCATTTCTGCGGCTGGCAGTCTGGTGCTGATCTCGCGGGCTTGGCTGGCGAGTTCATCGGCGGCTTCGCGTTTGGCTCGCACGCCGCCGCGCTCATCGCTTTTTTCGCGAATCGCGTTTTCACTATCGGCGAGCGCCGTCTGCGCCAGGGCAAGACGTTCGCCCAGTTGTTTGAGCTGATCGGAAGCATTTTCCAACGCCCGCTTTTCATCGTCCAGGCTGGCAATCTCGCTGGAGACGGTCGCCCAGTCGATTTCCCGGAAGTCGCTGAAGATTTCCAGTTTCGACAAGGCTTCAAGGCGCCCGGCCAGCGCTGAACGCTCTTTTTGCAAACCACTGATCTGCCCGGCAACGGCAGCGAGACGAATTTCCAGTTGCCGGGTTTGTTCCCTGAGCGCGGCGATCTTGGCTGTGTTGGTCCATCCCAGCACATAACGGCTGCGGTCGTCGAGGCGGTGACGATCGTCTTTCTCGTGGCGCTCACCGGGCGCCTTGATCTGGCCGGCGCGCGTGATGGCGCGGGTTTCGCGGCGGAACTGCTCCGGTGTCGCGCAGCAGGCAACATTGAAGCGCTGGGCCAGTTCGTGTTCCAGCCAGTCGTAGAACGGCGAGTCGGGCTTGATCGAGAGCTTGCGGGCCAGCGAATCTCGATGCAGTTCGGGCAATTCGCCGCGTTTGCCGGTGGTACGCACCCGGTAATAGACCAGGCGGCCGCGCAGATGGGTGCAGTCCACCCAGTCGGCAACCGCGGCATAGTGCGCATCAGGCACCAGCAGGGAAAGGCCGAAGCTGCGCATCAGGCGCTCGGCTGCACCTTCCCAGTCGCGCTCCTCTTCGCGGACCTGGACCAGTTCGCCGGCAAACGGCATGTCGTCTTCGTCAAGCTTGAGGGCTTTGCACAGGGCACTGCGCAGGGCGATCTGGTCGGCCGTGATATTGCTGCGCCGGCTTTTCAGGCTGCGGATTTCAGCGCTCAGTGCATCGTGCTCCAGTTTGCCCTGGCGCAGACTGACGCCTTGATCGGTCAGCGCATTCTGGATTTCCGCCTCCCGGCCACGCACTTCTTCGAGCCGGTCAGCCAGATGATCGCGTTGGCTGGTGAAGGCGGTTTCGTCGGTGGCGCCGGTTTCACCAAGCTTGACCATCAGGTCGGCATAAAGCCCGGCTTTCTGTTGGCGCCGGAGGCGTTCCTGTTCGAGTCGGCTGATGTCGTTGGCGAGGCGTTCAATGCGGTCGCCGCCGTTGTCGGCGATAGCTTGTTTTAGTTCGTTGATGTCGTGAAGCTGAGTGAGCCGCTTGTCTTCCAGCCCCTGGATATGCGCGTCCAGCCTGACGCAATCTTCGGCGAGCTTGCCCAGACGCTTGTCGAGCAGGCCGAGTTTCAATCCGGCAAAGTAGGGGCGCAGCCATTCGCGCGCCTGTCGCAGTTGGTCGATGGCTAGCTGCAAATCGTTGTGGCGCGCGCAATCGGCGATCAGCGGGGTGAGCAATTCAAGTTGTCGTTTGGCCGCCAAGACCGCGCGATGCGCCCGGTTCAGGTCGTCGAAATGGCCGATCAGCGCGGCGATGCGTGGCGCAACATCGAACGCCTCCAGCATGTGGCTGCGCACGAAATCGGTCAGGTTGCCGACCGATTTCATCGATACGGTCTGGTGGAAAAGCTCCAGCGCCTGTTCGCTCTCGATGCCGAAGCGGCGTCGGAACCAGGCGCCGTAACGCGGGAAACTATCTTCGATTTCGGCACCCTGGCTGCGCAGGCGTTTGCGCAACTGGGCAATGTCGCTGCCGAAATTGGCGAAATCGCTGGCGATGCCGAGGTCGCGCTCGGCGCCGACAAAAAAACGCGCCGGCTGGCCCTGCGCCTCTTTCAGCCAGAAAACCTGGGCCAGCGTCACCGTCTGGTCGTAACCGGCATTGTGGAAGACACCGAGAATCACCGAATAGCTGTTGGCATCGCGCAGGCTGACCGGCTTCGACGAACCGGTAATCTCGTTGCGCTCGGACTTGTAATGACCGAGCACGTAGGAGCGCAACGAACGCTCCCGCGCATCGGCCCCGGCTGCCTTGTTGTAGGCAATGCGCTGGGCGGGCACGAGCAGGGTGGTGATGGCATCGACCAGCGTCGATTTGCCGGAACCGATATCGCCGGTCAGTAGACTGTTCCTGCCATCAAGCTGAAGCGTCCAGACGCGTTGGTCGAAAGTGCCCCAGTTGAGGACTTCCAGGCGTCGCAGGCGAAAACCGGAGAGGGTGTCGTCGGCAACAAAATCAAGACCGAGATTGGGGGAGGCGAGATTACTCATCGTTATTTTCTTTGGTTTCGCCATTCAACTGGCTGCGATACTCACCCAGCCGGGCGTCGAAATCGGCCAGCCACTGCGCATCGACAAAAGCCTTGAGAATGCGCCTGACCTCAAAGCTTCCTCCGCCCGCGGCGCTGCCCCCGGCCGTCGGCTTTAGGCGGCGCAAAAAGCCGAGATCGACAATCTTGTTGATGTGGGTGTCGATCTGGTCAATAAGGCGGGCTTCGTTGCTGCTTTCCGGGAGGAAGAGTCGGAGCAGTTCGACGATGTCGTCGCGGGCCAGGATCAGCCGGGTTTGTTCGCCGCTGGCGTCGAATTCAGCGAGTTTCTTGCGCAGTAGCGCGAGCAGCAGGCTGACCGGGAAGGAGAGCGGGCGGCGGGCGATCAGGCGCGGCAGTTTGTCGGCCGGGCTACCATCTTCCGCCTCGATTTCCGGCCGGGCGCGCAGGAAGGCGTAGCCCTCAGCTTCGTCGAGTACCAGTTCCAGGCCGAGTACGGCGATATGGTCGCGGACGCGCGCTTGCAACTGGATCAGCGCGTTCCACAGCGGGGCATCGTTTTCGAGATAGAGCACGCCCTTGAACAGGCTGATGACGAGGCTGGAAAGCGCGTTGGCGCCGGGTGGGGATGGAACTTCGCTGGGGATTTCGCTCATTGCTATCTCACGAAAATCACGCGCGGCAGGCGGGCGCGGCGGGTGATGGGGCTTGGGCCGGGATCGTCGGCCTGCCAGGCGATCAGTTCCGGCGTGTTTTCATCGACCACGGCCTTGAACTGGTCGCTGCCCAGTTGCAGGTAGGCGACCAGTTCGGCCAGGCCGTGGGCGAGCGGGTGGCGTTCGCTGATTTCCTTGAGGGTGATCTGCGAGCGATCCTGCAAGGCGTGGCGGATGTTGCCGGCAAGCTGCGCCTTGTCGACGACGGTTTGCGAATACAGCGCGCTGGCGTCGATTTCCGCTTCGTCGAGGGCCTGGGCCAGTTCGGCGATTTTCGGCTTGTGGCGCGGCGTGTGCAGCGGTCGCTCCATGGGCAGTTCGATATCGGCGGCGGTGTCGGCAATGCTCATGAATTCGCCGCTCGGTGCCTGGCCGCGCAGGGCGATGGCCTTGCTTTCGATGCCATGCAGAATATCCATGATGCGCCGGTTTTCCAACCAGGCCTGATCGTCGAGAAAGCGGCGCAGTTGTTGCGAGAGCTGGGCGACGGTACGCTGGGTATGTTCGCCGGCTTCCAGCCAGTCGTAATGGACGCGGCGGGTGCGGGCATCAGGCTTCAGTTCGCGCACGGCGGGCAGGGCGAGGATCTGGTCGAGGCGTTCGGTCAGTTCTTCCTGACGCTGGCTGGACATCAGGAAATCCCAGAAGGCGCGGAAACTGCGCCCCTGGTCGGAATCACCGATGGCGTCGCGCTCACCCATGATTGCGCCGAGCAGTTCGCCCTTGCTGCCTTCCCACAAGGCAATGCGCTCGCGCACGCGGCGGTCGAGGCGGCGGAAATTGTGTTCGACTTCGCGAAAATCGCCGAGCAGTTCGCGGGCGATCTGCTGGAATTGCTGGAAACGGTCGCGCAGCGCGGTGTCGTCGAGAACGGGAATGTCGCCGCCCAGCACGCGGCTCATTTCGGCATCGATTTCATCGCGCCGGGCCTGCAATTCGGCGATACGCCGCGCCGGATCGGCCTGGCTGCCTTCGCTCATCTGCTTGAGCAGGTCGAACAAGGTGAGCAGCCGCGATTCGGTGCCGATGAAACTGCGTTCGGTCAGGCTGCCCAGCCAGGCGATGGCCTTTTCGGTGGCCGGCGTCAGATCGAACTGCGTTTCGTCCGAGCCCGGCCGGTAGAACTTGCGCAGCCAGCCCTTGTCCGGGGCGGCCCAATCGTTCAGGTAATCGCTGGCCGGCTTCGGGTAAGCCTCGGGGCCAAGCTGCTCGCGCAGTGCGAACAATTCATCCTCCAGCGCCTCGGCCAGATCGGCGGCGGGCAGTACCCGGACATTGGGGGCAATGAAGGCACGATGCAGAAAGCTGGCGATCAGCGGCGCGTGGTCCGAGCGCAGCAGACGCCAGGCCGGGTGATGCTGACGCAGGGCATCGAGGGTGGGGAAGTCGAGGTTCAATGCCTATTTTTCGTTGTAGGGGGCCGAGGGCTGTTGCATCGTCAACGCGGGCGATTCCGCAATCGGCTGACGGTACTCGAGAATGCCATCCCGGCTGATCACGATGGCCGTGCCCGTCTGCTCGGCAATCTCACGGGCACGTTGGGCCGCGCGCTGCAGGGCGACCGGGGAGAGGCGCAGATCGGAGTCGCGGGCTTGTTCAATGGGTTCGGGATTCAAGATTCATTCCAATCGAGTGATACGCGCGATCAGGTCCGCGTTGATGAATACCGGGCATTCAGCCTCGTTGGGAAGGAACTCACGGGCAAATGTGGTTTTCCCTGCGCCGTTCTGGCCTGCAATGATGATGACGCGCCGATTCTTGTCCATCTGCCGGATACTATCTTTCGGCTAGCGCCTTCGCAATGAAATGCCGCCCGACGCGCGCCTTCGGTACTTTTTCGTCGAACCAGCTACGCACGTCCTGGTCGAGGCACATGCCGTGCATGTAGTTGTAGAGCGCCTTGTTCAACGCCTTGCCGAGGCTGTTGTGGTCGACGCCGGTGGGGTCGATGAAATGCACGTCGTTTTTGCCGAACTTGCCGGGCGGCAAGGGTTGCAGCTTGATGCCGTACTCCGCCGGGTTCATGCCGACGGGGGAATGCACGGTGCACGTAAAGCGGTGGAAAAAGCCGGACTGGATGCAGCCTTCGGCGAATAGCTGGCGGACGTATTCGAGGGCATCGACCGTGTCCTGCACGGTTTGCGTCGGAAAGCCGTACATCAGGTAGGCGTGAACGAGCACGCCGGCGTCAGTGAAGGCGCGCGTGACACGGGCGACCTGATCGACCGAGACGCCTTTCTTCATGAGATCGAGCAGGCGGTCGGAGGCGACTTCGAGGCCGCCGGAAATGGCGATGCAGCCGCTGTCGGCTAGCTGCAGGCAGAGTTCGGGCGTGAAGGATTTTTCGAAGCGGATGTTGCCCCACCACGAAATGGCCAGGTTGCGTCGCTGGAGTTCTTCGGCCAGGGCGCGCAGGGCTTTCGGCGGGGCGGCTTCGTCGACGAGATGAAAGCCGGTGTGGCCGGTTTCGGCGATGATCTGTTCGATGCGGTCGACCAGCACCTTGGCGCTGGCGGCGTCGTAGCGGCCGATGTAATCGAGGCTGACGTCGCAGAAGCTGCATTTTTTCCAGTAACAGCCGTGGGCGACGGTCAGTTTGTTCCAGTGGCCGTCGGACCATAGCCGGTGCATGGGATTGAGCATGTCGAGCAGCGACAGGTAGCGGTCGAGCGGCAGGCCATCCCAGGTCGGCGTGCCGACTTCCTCGAAGGGAATATCCGGCTCGCTGGCGTTGAAGTAGCGGACGGCGCCGTCGACGCGGGTGAAGGTGCGGACGAGGTTGAGGCGATGGCGCTGGCCGGCGAGGTGCTCGAACAGCGCGAGCAGCGGCTTTTCGCCATCGTCGAGCGTGACGTAGTCGAAGTAATCGAAGACGCGCGGTTCGGCCAGTTCGCGCAGTTCCGTATTGACGTAGCCGCCGCCGAGGACGGTGATGATGTTCGGCCGGTAAGCCTTGATCGTCTGGGCAATGCGGAAGGCGGCATAGACCGAACCGGGGAAGGGCACGGAAATGAGCACGATGTCCGGACTCCCACGGTCAACCGGAAATTTTGCCAAAATTTGAAGTGTCGTATCGACCAGCGTCGGCGGTGCGGCCAGCGCCGTGGCCAGCGGATTGAAGCTGGCCTGGCTCTGGGCCAGCGATTCGGCGTAGCGGACAAATTCGAAACGGGTATCGACCGCCTCGCGCAGCACGTCGGCCAGGTCGTTGAGGTAGAGCGTCGCCAGGTGCCGTGCCCGGTCCTGCACGCCGAGCGAGCCGAAAGCCCAGGCCAGCGGGTCGCCGCCGTCTTCATCAAGATAGTTGTCGAGCGAGGCGAAACGCGGCCCCTCGGGCAGGAAGGCGCGCGTGCAGATGCGGTGGGCAATCGAGCCGTCGCGGCCCTGGAGCAGGGCGATGGCCGGGCCGATGCTGGCCTGGTAGCGGTCGAATTCGTTGAGAAAAATCTTGATCGTATTCGAACGCTTCTTGCCGGGGATGGCCTCGGCCGCCGCCTTGATCTTCGGCAGGCCGGCCGGCGACAGCAATTCGAGGACCAGGGCCAGCGCCAGGTCGGTCTGCTCGGCATGAAAGCCGCGCGAGCGCAGGAAGCCGGTCAGGTAGGCGGTTGCCGGGTAGGGCGTGTTGAGCTGGGTCATCGGCGGGATGATGCTCAGGATGCGGGGGGAGGCGGCAGTCATGGTGGGGCGAATGATAGGGGAAGCGGCGCGCTTGTAAAGGGAGTGAAATATTGGCGTGTTCCAATGCTGGCCCTTTCCTGTTTAACACTGTTTCCAGATGCTGCCATTCAAAGCCGTTCGCGACGTCATTCGTGTACTTTTCCTGATCATCGCCTGTTCATCGCTGACGCTGTCACACGGCGCCTTGGCGGCCGGCAAGGAGAGCGGGGCGGCGCAGGTGGCCGGTGATATCGTCAGCGCCGGTCGCCTGCGCATGCAGTCGCAGCGCCTGGCCAAACTGTATCAGCAAGCGGGCATGGGCTTGAACGCCACGCAGGCCATGCAACAGATCAACGGGGCGATGAGTGAAATTGACGCCGAGTTCGGCCGCCTCGGCGCTTCTGCGAGGAAGCCGAATGTCCGGCGTGTGCTGACACGTTGCGAAGCGCTCTGGCAGGAAATGCGCGCCGCCCTCAAACAAGCGCCCGGCCCGGTCAGTGCCGAGCGGGTCAATCAGTTGGCCGACGAGCTGATGATCCATGCCGGCAAGCTGAGCATGCTCATTGAAGCCGATGGGGAAACGCCGGTTGGCCGCCTGATCGACCTGTCCTCGCGCCTGAATATGCTGTCCCAGCGCCTGGCCCGGCTTTACCTGCAGGCACAGGGCGGTAGCCGTGCACAAGGGGTGATGGTCGACATCGAGCAGGCGCGCCGCGAGTTTTCGACCGGCCTCAATGAACTCGATACGGCCCGCGAAAATTCGCCAGCCAGCCGGGACGCGGTCGGTCTGGCCAAAAACCAGTGGATATTCTTCGAGAGCGCCATCAACCGGCTCGGCGTTGCCGATCGCGGCGATGGCAAGGCCGTACAGAATGTGGCGACGAGCAGCGAGCGAATCGCCCAGGTGCTCGATCTTGCCAGCGCCCAGTACGCCCGGGACTACGCCGAGGCTACGCGCCTGCTTCGCTGAAGCTGATCAGATCGACCTCGGCCGCTGCCATGCGCATCTCGCCGCGAAAAACCAGTTCGGCCTGCCATGGAGCCAGTGTCGCCGGCACCTGGCTGCGGTAGCTGGCCCATTTACCGGCATCCCTGACGGTGATCAGCCCTCCGGGATAGGGGTAAAGAAAAACCTGCCGACAGTTTCCCGACGGCAGGTTTTTATGTGCGTGCTTGGCATCAGACCAGGCCGAGGCTTTCCTCGACGCCCAGATGGACGTTCATGGCCTGCACGGCGGCACCTGAGGCACCCTTGCCGAGGTTGTCGAGGCGGGCGATGAGCAGCATGCGTTCGCTATTGCCGAAGATGGCGATGTCGACACGGTTGGTACCGTTGTTGGCTTCAACGTTGTAGAAGCCGCCATCGGTAGTGGCTTCGAGATCGACCGGCAGGACGCGGATGAAGGGCTCGCCGGCATAGTAGTCAGCGATGATCTTCTGGACGTCGGCCGGTGTTGTGTTGCGCGTGAATTGCTGCGGATGCAGGTAAGCGGTAACGGCCAAGCCCTTGTAGAACGGCCCGACGATGGGCTGGAAGATGGGTGCCACGGTCAACCCGGTATACGCCTGCATTTCCGGCAGGTGCTTGTGGGCCAGGGTGAGGGCGTACGGGCGCGGCGCATCGATGCGCGCCGGACTTTCGTACTGGGCGATCATCGATTTGCCACCACCGGAATAGCCGGTAATGGAGTTGGCAGCGATCTGCGTCGCGGGGGGAAGCAGCCCGGCGGCAACCAGCGGACGCAAGGCCAGGATGAAGGCGCTGGCGTGACAGCCGGGGTTGGCAATGCGCTTGCTGGCGCGAATCCGGGCACGTTGCTCGGGCGCCAGTTCGGGCAGGCCGAAGGTCCAGTCCGGATTGACGCGATGCGCCGTCGAGGCGTCGATGATGCAGGTGTTCGGGTTATCGACGAGGCTCACCGATTCCTTGGCGGCCTCGTCCGGCAGGCACAGGAAGGTGACATCGGATTCGTTGATCAGGCGCTTGCGCTCAGCGAGATCCTTGCGTTTGTCGGCATCGATCTTGAGCAGCACGACATCGCTGCGCTGGGCGAGGTATTCGTTGATCTGCAGGCCGGTCGTGCCTTCCTGTCCGTCGACAAAAACTTGGTAGGTCATGGTGAATCCGCTGAGTGGGTGCAAAGATGGAATTCTGGCAGAAATTTGTGAAGCTTTGGCGATGACGGCGCCTCTCAGCGCCCGAGTTTCTGCTTGATGGCCGGAAGGGCCCCTTGGGCCGCCCGTTCGCCTTCGATCATCGCATCGTTGCGCGCCGTGAAGTCCCAGGATTTGACGTAGGGCAGTTTCGGCCGGATCACGATGTCGGCGCCACGCAGCTCGTTGGCGGCAATCGCGCCACCCATGATGGTCGTCGTCTGCCAGATGATGGCGGTCAGGCTGTCCACCGGCTGGCCTTCGGCCCGGGCCGAGATATCGACGGCGATGACAATATCGGCGCCCATGTCGCGTGCGGCCTGGACCGGGATCGGGCTGCTCAGCCCGCCATCGACATAGCTCTTGCCGCGAAACTGGGTTGGCTGGAAAACGCCGGGTACGGCCGCCGAGGCACGTACGGCCATGCCGCTGTCGCCGGTCCGGAAGACGACGCGTTCGCCGCTGTTGAGGTCGGTGGCTACCGTCGCGAAGGGCTTGCCAAGCTTCTCGAGCGGACGATTGTTCAGGTGCTGATTGATGAAATCCTGCAAGGCTTCGCCCTTGAGCAGGCCACGCCCGCCCAGCGTCCAGTCGGCGAAGATTTTTTCGTCGAGCTGCTGGGCGATCTTCTGCATGGCGAAGGCGTCGTAGCCGGCCGCGTAGAGCGAACCGACCACGGCGCCAGCGCTGGTGCCGACCACGTAGTCTGGAACGATGCCGTGCGACTCGAGCATCTTGATCACGCCGATATGGGCGAAACCGCGCGCCGCACCGCCGCCGAGGGCGAGGCCGATTTTCGGGCGGGCCGGTGCAAGCGGCCTGGCGGGCTGGAAGACGGAGCAGCCGCCGAGCAGGAGCAGGCTGGCACCGAGCAGGCGGCGACGCTTGGCAAAGGGAAGGGGGGTGATCTGATCAGCCATGTTTAACCTTGAAACCTCGGTTGACCGCTTATCCAGCCTTGGCCAGCCGCATGAATACGGGCCTTTGTGTCTTCGATGCCATTCACCCGTTGGCTGACAGCGCTACGTGGCCGCTGGCACGCCTGGTCGGGCGCCCGGCTTTGTGGCTTCGCCGAAACTCGCCGATTTGCTTTATTGTTATCGGCTCGTTTTCGCTTCTCCTGGCCGGCATGAGCCTGCTGCGTCCGCAAGGGATACCGATCCCTGCTGCGCAGGGAGCATATCGTCGCTTCGCGCCGGCCATCCCGCCCAGGCACACCATCAGCCGCGTCCAACTGAGGTTTCACGGTTTAATCCAGCACGAACACCAGGCCGAAGGTGCCGGCCGAGGTGATTTTGTCGTTGACCGTGGTGTAGGAGCCGACGCCCAGCGAGTGGTATTGCGCGACGAAGGAGGTCAGGTGGCCGATGCCGAGCACGCGTTCGATCTGGCTGCGTTCGGCGATGACCTGCTTGATCTTGTCGCGGTGTTTCTCCGGCGACGGGTTGAGCGCGAAAGCCAGGGCAATCACGCCGGCGGTGACGATAACGGGGATGGTGAAGGATTTGGCCATGGTGTGATCCTGCGGAAACTTTCAGGCCGGATTCTCCCGGGTTTACCGGTGCCCGGGCGTGACTGCTTGTAACAGACCGGCAGGCAATTGAACCCTTGACGGGCAACTCGGGCCTGTTGAAGAGGCGGGTGCCAGCAGCTTGAGCCTTGAAACCTCAGTTGGACGGGGCGGATGGTGCGTTTGGGCGGGATGAGCGGCGCCAAGCGACGATATGGTCCCTGCGCAGCAGGGATCGGTATCCCTTGCGGACGCGGCGGGCTCATGCCGGCCAGGAGAAGCGAAAACGAGCCGATAACAATAAAGCAAATCGGCGAGTTTCGGCGAAGCCACAAAGCCGGACGCCCGACCAGGCGTGCCAGCGGCCGCGTAGCGCTGTCAGCCAACGGGTGAATGGCATCGAAGACACAAAGGCCTGTATTCATGCGG
>JAUYEI010000036.1 GCA_030691385.1 Azonexus sp. | reverse complement strand
TCAGCGGATCGTGGTAGGCGAGATAGTTGAGTTTTCTCTGCTCCTGCCGGCGTACGACGATTTCGCCTTCGAGCTGGGAATTGGTTCGCTTGAGTTCGTCGGTACGGGCCGCGACCTGGATTTCCAGCGTATCGCGGGCGGCCGCAATGCGCCCTTCCTGATCTTCCAGGATGCCCTGGGCGCGGCGGACGACGAGAAACTGCATGAGGTAGAGCGCGGCAAAGACCAGCGCCACGCCGCCGGTGACCAGCCACATGTTGCGATTCAACTGGGCGACGAAGGGGGTGACGTTCTGGTACAGCTCGAATACGCCCTCAACCGACTGATCCCTGGCGCGGATGGGGATGTAACTGGCCAGAACATCAACCTCGGCCAGCGTTCCCTCGAAAGCATCCATGCGGTTGCGGTGCGTCAGTTCGCTGGCAATGCTTCCGTTGATCGCCGCCCGAAAACCGGGATTTTCCAGCTGGCTCTCACCAATTTGCGCGATATCGGTTGAAAACACCGTACTGCCAAGACGATTGTAGATCCTGACCTTGATCACCGCCGTGCCATGCATCAGTTCAATCACGCTGGCATGCAGGCGAGTGGTTTCGGCCGCCTGCTTGAGAAATTCCGCATCCCGGCCCACCGAATCGCTCATCAGGGAGGCCAGCGCGGCATGCAGGGAATTCTCGAAAACCTGCGCCATGGCGACATTGCGGCCCTCGGCCAGATCCTGCATCTGCTGCAGCGACAGCTTCTGGTAGAGCGGCCCGAGAACTCCCGCAGCCAGCACGATGAGAATGAAACTGAGCGTCGAGAAATAGCGCGAAAGATTAAACATATAGGCCGAAAGGATTATCCGGTCAGCTTATTCCATCTCGCGGATCCGCGCCACCGCCTCCTCGACGCGTTTGACGGCGATGACTTCCATGCCGGCAATGACCTGCTTGGGGCGGTTCGCTTGGGGAATCAGGGCGCGCGTGAAACCGAGCTTGGCGGCCTCTTTCAGACGCTCCTGGCCGCGTGGTGCAGGACGGATTTCCCCGGCCAGTCCTACTTCACCAAATACAATAAGTTTCGATGGCAACGGTTTGTTTTTTAATGAAGATGTTATCGACAGCAACACCGCCAGATCGGCTGCCGGTTCGGTAATCTTGACGCCGCCAACGGCATTGACGAAAACGTCCTGATCGAAGCAGACGATGCCGGCATGGCGGTGCAGAACCGCCAGCAGCATGGCCAGCCGTTGCGGATCGAGGCCGACGGTCAGCCGGCGCGGATTGCCGTGCGAGGTATCGACCAGCGCCTGAATTTCGACGAGCAGCGGCCGTGTACCCTCCTGCGTCACCATCACGCAGGAGCCGGCCACGTCCTGCCCGTGCTGCGACAGGAACAGGGCCGACGGATTGCTGACGCCTTTCAAGCCGGTTTCCGTCATGGCAAAAACGCCAATCTCGTTGACCGCGCCAAAGCGGTTCTTGACGGCCCGCACCAGCCGGAAGCTGGAATGCGTGTCGCCCTCGAAATAGAGCACCGTATCGACGATGTGTTCAAGGACGCGCGGCCCGGCCAGGGCGCCCTCCTTCGTCACGTGACCAACCAGAATCACCGTGATGCCGGCCTGCTTGGCCAGCCGGGTCAGTTGCGCCGCGCATTCGCGGACCTGGGCGACCGAACCGGGGGCGCTGGACAGCTGGTCGGACCATAGCGTCTGGATCGAATCGATGACCGCCACCACCGGCTTTTCAGCCTGCAAAGTAGCAAGGATGCGTTCGAGGTTGATCTCGGCCATCAGTTGCAGCCGGCGGGTGTCGAGGCCGAGGCGACGGGCGCGCAGGGCCACCTGTTCGCCGGATTCCTCGCCGCTGACGTAGAGCACCTTGTTGGCGAGCGAGAGGTGGGCCAAAGCCTGCAAGAGCAGCGTGCTCTTGCCGATGCCGGGGTCGCCGCCGATCAGCACGACAGCGCCATTGACCAGCCCACCGCCGAGCGCCCGGTCGAATTCGCCGACGCCTGTGGCGATGCGCTCGACTTCGCGCGCTTCAATTTCCGAGAGGTTCTGCAGCCGGGCGGCGGGCGCCAGCGATTCGAAGCGGCTGTTGGTCGGCGCTTTTTCAGCCACCGTTTCGACCAGCGTGTTCCAGTCGTTGCAGCCTGGGCACTGGCCCTGCCACTTCGGGCTGGTCGCGCCGCACTCGGTGCAGCTATAAATTGTTTTGATTTTGGCCATTATTTCCGGGTGACCGTAGCAGTGTCGTCCAGGCCGACCGGGACGCGGGGCGCCAGGGCGCAGAATAGTTCGTAGGCGATGGTGCCGGCAGCCGTGGCCACTTCATCGGCCGGCACGCTGCCGGCGATGCCCTCGCCCCACAGGGTGACCGGCGCGCCGATGCCGGCTTCGGGAATGTCGCTCAGGTCGCAGGCCAGCATGTCCATCGACACCCGGCCGACCGTTTTCGTGCGTTTCCCCATGACGGCAATCGGCGTACCGCTTGGCGCGTGGCGCGGGTAGCCGTCAGCATAGCCGCAGGCGACAACGCCGATGCGCATCGGCCTGTCGGCCGTAAAGGTGCCGCCGTAACCGACGCGGTCGCCGGCCACCAGATCCTGAACGCCGATAATGGCGCTCTCCAGTGCCATCGCTGGCTGCAAACCAAGCGACTCAGCGCTCCGTTCGGCAAACGGGCTGGCGCCGTACAGCATGATGCCCGGCCGCACCCAGTCGCCGTGCGTTTGCGGGTGGCGCAGGATGGCCGCCGAATTGGCCAGGCTGACCGGACCACGCCAGTCGCCAGCCATTTGGTGAAAGCGCTCGAGTTGTTCGCTGACCCCGCGCTCGCCATCGGCATCGGCGAAATGGGTCATCAGCGTGACGTCGACCTGCGGTAGCTGCTGCAGGATTCCCCAGGCCTTGGCCAGCGTTTCCGGCGTGAAACCGAGGCGGTTCATGCCGGTATTGAGCTTCAGGTAGAGCGCAACGGGGGTCGTGAACTGGCCGTTGCGCACGAGCAGTTCGAGTTGTTCGAGGCAATGGACGACGCAGGTCAGCCGATGTTCGATGACGGCCCGCACATCGCGCGCGCTGAACACGCCTTCGAGGAGCAGGATGGGCTGGGTGATGCCGGCTTCGCGCAGGACAATGGCGTTTTCGCATTCGAGCAGGGCGAAGCCGTCGGCCTCGCCGCGCAGCGCTTCGACGGCGCGCCACTGGCCGTGACCGTAGGCGTTGGCCTTGACGACAGCCCAGGCTTTGGCCTGCGGCGCCTGGCGCCTGGCTAGCTGGTAGTTGTGAAGGATCGCCGCCGGCGCGATGCGCGCACGTATGGGACGCGAGGTTTTCATGACGCCATTTCTTTCAGTTTTGCTCGGGAGAATTCGATGAAGGCGCCAGTCAGCCGGGACTGGAAGCGATCTTTCTGGAAGACGAGATAGAGGCTGCGCTTGAGCGGCGGCTTGAGCGGGATGGCGACCAGTTCGCCGAGCTGGATTTCCTTGGCGACGACGGCCTTGGGCACGATGGCGAAACCGAGTCCGGTCGCCACAACGCCTTTCAGCGCTTCCGGACTGCCCAGCTCCATCTGCGTCTTGAGGCGGTCCGGCGGCACCTTGTGCGCGAGGAAATAGGCGTCGGTGATTTCCCGTGTCCCCGAGCCCGGCTCACGCGAAATGTATTCGTAGTCGGCCAGCGCTTTCGGCGTCACCGATTTCATGCCGGCCAGCGGATAGTCGGGCGCGCAGATGACGAGCAATTCGTCTTCGCAGCAGATCTGGCTGGTCAGGCCGCCGAGCTTGGCCGGCACCTCGATCAGGCCGACATCGAGGGTGTGTTCGGCCACCCGGCTCTCGATGCTTTCGGAGTTGGCAACCATGAGCCGCGCCCGGACCTGCGGATAGGCCGCGTTGAATTCACCAAGTACGCGCGGCAGCATGAATTCGGCAATGGTCGTGCTGGCGCCGACGAGCAGCGGGCCGCGCATTTCGCCGGTCATTTCGGACAGGCGCGTCTCCATTTCATCGGACAGCGCGAGAATCCTTTCAGCGTAGGAGAGCACCATTTCGCCAGCCGGTGTCAGCGAAATGCCGCCGTACCGGCGCTCGAACAGGCGCGTGCCGTACTGCTCTTCCAGTTGCTTGATCTGGAAGGTGACGGCCGGCTGCGTCATGAACAAGGCGTCGGCCGCGCGCGTAAAGCTCAGATGTTTTGCGACGGCATGAAAGACCTGCAAGCGCCGGTCAGCCATGATTTCTCTCCTGGAGGGGTGCGGCCGATATTCAATCACATTCCGCCGCGCTTCCGGCGGGCTACTTCAATTTTGGGCAAAATTTCCGGTTGACCGTGGAAGTGGCCGGGCCAGGGCGCGTTCGGCCTTGCTTGACCGTCATCAAGACGCAACAAGGCGTCTCTGGGTCAAGCGGGAATCAGGCAAGCACGAGGCAACCATGCACAACAGGACCATCCGCGCAAGCCTTGCGCTGAATCCTGAGCGTGGTATAAACCTCGCCCAAAGTCATATACAAGAGACAAATCCTCCGTGCCGTTCAGGTTCTACATCATCATGGCCGCGCAGTTTTTCTCCGCGCTGGCCGACAATGCCCTGCTGATCGCCGCCATTGCCGCCCTGCGCGAGATGCAGGCGCCGTCGGAATACGAACCGCTGCTCAAGACTTTTTTCACCGTTTCCTATGTCGTGCTCGCCGCCTTCGTCGGCGCCTTCGCCGACTCGATGCCCAAGGGCCGGGTCATGCTGATCAGCAACGGCATCAAGATCATCGGCTGCAGCATGATGTTCTTCGGTGCCCATCCGCTGCTCGCCTACGCTGTCGTTGGCCTTGGCGCCGCCGCCTACTCGCCGGCCAAGTACGGCATCCTGACCGAATACCTGCCGCACCGCCTGCTTGTCGTCGCCAACGGCTGGATCGAAGGCCTCACCGTCGGCGCCATCATCCTCGGCGTCGTCATCGGCGGCATGCTGATCCGCCCGGATATCGCCCAGCACCTGCTCGCCTTCGATTTCCCCGTGTTCGACACGGGTGTCGATAGCATCAGCGAAATGGCGCTCTCTGTCGTTGCCGTGCTCTACATTATCGCTGCCCTGTTCAATCTCTACATTCCCGACACCGGCGTCGAACACAAGGCACTTAAAAAGAACCCGATTTACCTGATCCACGAATTCAATCACTGCCTGGGCCTGCTCTGGCGCGACCGGCTCGGCCAGATTTCGCTGGCCGTCACCACGCTGTTCTGGGGTGCCGGCGCGACGCTGCAATTCATCGTCATCAAATGGTCGGAAACCGCGCTTGGCCTTGGTCTGTCGAAAGCCTCGATGCTCCAGGGTGTGGTTGCCGTCGGCGTCGCCGTCGGCGCCATTGCGGCGGCCAAGTACATCACGCTGCGCAAGTCGGTGCAGGTCATCCCGCTCGGCATCGCCATGGGCCTCATCGTGCTGATCATGAACTTCGTTCATGAAATATGGCTGGCCGTGCCGCTGCTCATCCTGATCGGCGGCCTGTCCGGCTTCTTCGTCGTGCCGATGAACGCCCTGCTCCAGCATCGCGGCCACATCCTGATGGGCGCCGGCCACTCGATCGCCGTGCAGAACTTCAACGAAAACATCTCCATCCTGATCATGACCGGGCTGTACTACCTGATGATCAAGATGGACATCTCGATCTACTGGGTCGTCACGCTGTTCGGGTTCTTCGTCAGCAGCCTGATGTACCTCATCCGCCTGCGCCATATCGAGAACCAGAAACAGCAGGATGACGTTCAGCATCTGGACGACTCGTCACCCCACTGCTAGTGACCAGTCGCTAGTCATTGGTTACTAGCGACTAACATGCGGCGGGCAAAGAGCAGGTCTTCCCAGGCCTTGGCCTTGTCCGGCAAATTGCGCAGCAGATAGGCCGGGTGATAAGTCACCACCAGCGGAATCCCCGCGTATTCGTAAGGCTTGCCGCGCAGCGAGGCCAGTGACTTGTCGTCATGCAGCACGGCATGGACGGCCGCCTTGCCGAGCAGCACGATGATCTTCGGCTTGAGCAACGCGATCTGCCGTTCCAGGTAAGGCCAGCAGGCCGCCATTTCAGCCGCTTCCGGCGTCCGGTTGCCGGGCGGCCGGCATTTGACCGCATTGGCGATATAAACCCGGTTGCCGCGCGCGATATCGAGCGAGGCCAGCATGGCATCGAGCAGCTTGCCGGCCTGGCCGACGAAAGGTTCGCCCTTGACGTCCTCCTCTGCCCCCGGTCCTTCGCCGATGAACAGCCAGTCCGGATTGAGATCGCCGACACCGAGCACGGCCTGTTTGCGTTGCTCGCAAAGCGGGCAGGCGCGGCATTCGGCGACTTGTTTGGCCAGTTCGGGCCAGTTCAGCGTATCGACCGGCGTCATCGGGCGCAGCGCAACATCGGGCAGCGGCCTTGCTGCCGGGGCGGTTTCCGGCAGCAAGGCCGCTGCCTCTTCTGGCGCAGGCGCATGGGCTGGTTCTACCACGACGTCCTCGCGCCCCTCGAGGGCAGGTACGCTTGGCTCGCTATCGCGCAACACCCAGATCGGCGTTATGCCCATCTCGACCAGCATCTGCTCGCGGCTTAGACTCACCCTAATTCCTTGTCAAAAATCAGCGCATCCTCGCGTCCGATCACCGCCGGATAATAGCCCTTGCGCAGGCCGATCTGGTGAAATCCGAAGTGACGATAGAGTTCGACAGCCCGCTCGTTGGAGGGCCGGACCTCGAGAAACAGCTTGGTCGCGCCCCCCAGCCGGGCGCACTCCATGGCATGGCGCAGCAGCCGCGCGCCGTAGCCCTGCCCCTGGTAGCGCTTGCAGACGCCGATGGTCAGCAGATGCGCCTCGTCGATGACCGACATGACCACCGAAAAACCGATCAGCTCACCGCCCACACGCAGCACCCAGACGCTGTAGCCGGCCGTCAGCGAATCGGCAAAATTGCCGCGCGACCACGGAAAAACCTGCAGGGTAGCTTCGAGCGCCGCCACCGCGTCGAGGTCGCGCTCGTTCATCGGAAAAAACTCGGCCGGAATGCTCAAGGCGCTCAACTGAGGTTTCAAGGTTTAAGCCCGCCCACCTTCGCTGAGTCGTTCGGCCACCGTCTTTGCCACCTTGTCGCGGATGTAAAGCGGTGCGGCCAGAGCGGCATCGATACCTTCGCCACGGGCGGCGCGTGGTACCGCCAGGCGGGCGACGGTTGCAGCAGTCGGCAAAATCTCCGCTTGCACTGCAATGCCGGCGGTACTCAGGCGCTCAGCCAAAGCCGGATGAGCGGCGATGGCATTGCCGCAGGCCAGCCAGCCCGGCTCGGCCGGCAGCGCTACAGCATCCGGCGCCGAAACACGAATTTCACTGCGCAGAAGGTATGCACCGTCAATCAATTGATAGCTGCCTGAATAAACTTCGCCCATGCGCGCATCAAGCAGGGCCAGCACGCGGTCGGCGCCGGCCTGCGCCGCCATTGTTTCGAGACTGGTCACCGGAATCAGCGGCAGATTGGCGGCGACGGCCAGCCCCTGCGCCGCGCCACAGGCGATCCGCAAACCGGTAAAGGCGCCGGGACCAACGCCGAAAGCAAGCGCATCGAGTTGCCTGACCTTCACTCCGGCTTCGGCCAGCAGTTCGCGGACCAGCGGCAGCAGCGTTTCGGAATGAGACTTGCCCGCCGGGCAGATGCGTTCGGCTACCACACCATCATGCCAGAGAGCGCAGGAGCCAAGTTCAGTTGAAGTTTCGAGAGCGAGGATCAGCATGGGCCGGCATTTTACCGGAGGCGCGGCCCAGTCGGGACTCAATCTCGGCGCCAGCCTCGACCCTCACCCCGATGTTCGCGTTGCTCGCGCTGGTCTGCCCAGCTTCCCCGCTCACGCTCCTGCCAGGCGCGCTGCTCGCGCATTTCGTCGCGCAGGCGGCGGCGGTCTTCCGGCGGCACATCGCGCCAGCGCGGTGCGCCTTCGTCGCGGCGGAATTCACGTTCCTGCTGCCAGTGCTCACGCATCTGCTGGCGTAGCTGGCGCCGGTCTTCCGGCGGCAGGTCGCGCCAGTAACCCTGCGCCCAGACGCCACCGGCCGAGCCAAGCAGGCTCAGCAGCAACAGGGAAAGGGCGAAAAGACGTTTCATGGCAGGTGCTACGACAGGCGTTTCAGATGTCATCATTGTCCATCTGCCGGCGCCGGACAAGCGCTTCGAAATGTAAGAATATGTTTCCCGGCCCGCCCCGGTAAAAGCTTGTTACCATTTGCCGCGTTCCATTCACTGTCCGCCCTTATCCTTGCCAGCATGAACGAACAACAACGCCAACACATTCTTGTCGTCGATGACGACGCCCGTCTGCGTGACCTGCTCGTCCGCTACCTCGGCGAGCAGGGCTTCGAGGTCAAGGCCGCCGCCGACGGCCAGCAGATGAACAAGCTGCGCGCCCGCGAACATGTCCACCTGATCGTTCTCGACCTCATGATGCCGGGCGAAGACGGCCTGACCATCTGCCGCCGCCTGCGCGGCCAGGGCGACCGGACGCCGATCATCATGCTGACCGCCAAGGGCGACGAGGTGGACCGCATCGTCGGCCTTGAAATGGGCGCCGACGACTACCTGCCCAAACCCTTCAACCCGCGCGAACTGCTCGCCCGCATCCACGCCGTCCTGCGCCGCCAGGGCCGCCGTCCGCCCGGGGCGCCGGAAGACGACCAGGAAAAGATCACCTTCGGCAACATCGAAGTCGACCTCGCCGCCCGCACGCTGACCCGTGGCGATGAACTGCAGTCCCTGACCACCGGCGAATTTGCCGTGCTCAAGGTGCTGCTCCAGCACCCGCGCCAGCCGCTGTCGCGCGACAAGCTCATGACCCTGGCCCGCGGCCGCGAACAGGGGCCGTTCGACCGCGCCATCGACGTCCAGGTGTCGCGCCTGCGCAAACTCATCGAAGCCGACCCGGCCCAGCCGCGCTACCTGCAGACGGTCTGGGGCTTCGGCTACGTCTTCGTGCCGGACGGCGCCGCGAAGGAATAGTCCGGGTGCTGATGCCGCGCACGCTGCTGGCGCGCACATTTCTGCTGCTTGCCATGCTGGTGCTGCTGACCACGGCGGCCTGGCTCAGCCTGTTCCGTTACATCGACGCCGAGCCGCGGGCGCGGGAAACCGCCCAGCTGGCGGCTTCTGCGGTCAACCTGATTCGTGCCTCGCTGTTTGCTGCCGCGCCGGACAAGCGTCTGGGCCTGTTCACCGAATTCTCGACGCGCGAAGGGATACGCCTGCTGCCGGCCGAACCGGAGGACAAGATCGAGACCATGCCCGATTCGCGTTTTTTCCGGCTCCTGCAGCGTGAGTTGACAATTCGCCTGGGCGATCACACGCGGATTGCCGCCAGCGTCGACGAGGTTTCCGGCTTCTGGGTCAGTTTCCGCCTCGACGATGCCGACGATGAAGAATACTGGCTGGTCCTGCCCCGCGACCGCGCCGCCCGCGATTTCGCCAGCCACTGGCTGGCCTGGGGCCTGCTCGCCGTAGCCCTGGCCATGGCGGCGGCCTGGCTCATTGCCTCGCGCATCAGCCGGCCGCTCAAGGCCATGGCCAGATCAGCCGAGACGGTCGGTCGCGGCCAGAAACCGGCGCCGTTGCCGGAGAATGGCGCCGAGGAACTGAGTCGACTGGCCATTGCCTTCAACACCATGGCCGCCGATCTCGAACGCCATGAAAAGGATAGGTCGGAGGTGCTGGCCGGCATCTCGCACGACCTGCGCACCCCCTTGACCCGGCTGCGTCTGGAGGCCGAAATGAGCGTCGCCGACAGCGCCCGTCAGGCCGTGGTGGCCGACATCGAGCAGATGGAAGCGGTTATTTCCCAGTTCATGGATTACGCCCGGACAGAGACCGGCGAGGCAGCGGTGGCGACCGATCTTGGCGCCCTGCTCTCCGACCTGGCCGAACACCAGCGCTGCGTAGGCCAGGCGCTGACCACGGCCATCGACGCCTTGCCGGAAACACTGCTGCGCCCGAAAGCGATCACCCGTGCCGTGACCAACCTGATCGACAACGCCGTCAAATACGGTGGCGGCGACATCACACTGTCTGCTGCTGCGGTCAACGGGGAGGTTTGGGTGGAAATCAAAGATCGTGGCCCCGGCGTTCCAGCTGAGGAGATCGAGCGCCTGAAACGCCCCTTCACCCGCTTGGAGAACGCCCGCACCGACGCCACCGGCACCGGGCTCGGACTGGCCATCGTCGAGCGCATAGCCAGGCTGCACGACGGACGGCTCGACCTGCTGCCCAACCCCGGCGGTGGCCTGCTCGTTCGCCTGGCGCTGCCGATCAGGCGCTGAAGCCTGCCGTCAGCGGGAATTCGTCGATGATCCGGTAGGACGAACCAGGCTCGGTCAACGTCGAACGAACCAGCACGAAACGTTCGTTGCGCCAGGTCAGCGATTCAATCGACGGCAGCGGGCGGTATTCGGATGGCCCAGTAGCCTCCGGTACGCGGCGGACCAGCGTAACGTGGGGCACAAAATTACGGCCTTCACCACCGACCCTGAATCCGGCCCGCGCCAGGGCCTGCCGCAACTGACTGGACAGCACCTCCAGCGGGGCCGACGGTGCCTGACATCCGGCCCACAGCAAGTGGTTGTGCGACCAGAAGCCGAGCTGGTCGACGTTGATGGCGAATGGCTCGCCGCCAACCTTGGCGGCGGCAATCGACAGATCACGCAGACGCGCTTCCGGAACGTTGCCAAGGAAGGCGAGCGTCAGGTGAATGGTGTCGCGCCGGGTGACGCGGCCGCCAAACGACAGGGCGGCGTTGTCGGCGATATTGCCGAGGCGCTCGGCCACCTCAGGCGCTGGCCAGAGGGCGAAGAAAACTCTGACCGTGGCCGGTTTGGGTTGCTTCTGGTTTCGGCGCTCAGCCGACACGTTCCACCAGCGCGATGGCCTGCGCTTCGATGGCTTCCTCGCGGCCGAGATAGCCGAGGCGTTCGTTGGTCTTGCCCTTGATATTGACGCAGTCGGCGGCAATGCCGAGGTCGGCGGCGACGTTGGCAACCATTGCCGCGGCGTGCGGGGCGAGCTTGGGTTGCTGGGCGATCAGCGTTGCATCGACATTGACCGGCCGCCAGCCGCGTTCGGCCAGCAGGGCGACGGCGGCACGGAGCAGGACGCGGCTGTCGGCGCCCTGGTAGCGCGGATCGCTATCGGGAAAATGGCGGCCGATGTCGCCGAGCCCGACGGCGCCGAGCAACGCGTCGGTGATCGCGTGGAGCAGCGCGTCGGCATCGGAATGGCCAAGCAGACCGGTCGCATGCGGAATGTCGACACCGCCGAGCATCAGCTTGCGGCCCTCGACCAACTGGTGCACATCGTAGCCCTGCCCGACGCGGAAATTCATTTGCGTGCCCTCAGTATCATCGCGGCCAAGGCGAGGTCGGCCGGATAGGTGACTTTCAGATTGGTGGCATCGCCACGCACCAGTTTCGGCTGGAGGCCCATGGCCTCGATGGCGCCGGCTTCGTCGGTGACAGAGATTTCATTTTTGAGCGATTTTTCCAGTTGACCGTAGCGAAACATCTGCGGCGTCTGCGCCTGCCATAAACCGTCGCGTGGCTCGGTGGCGGCGACGCGTTGTTCGGCATCGGCCCGCTTGATGGTATCGGCCACCGGCACGGCGAGGATGCCGCCGACCGGATCGTCGGCCAGCTCGGCAAACAGGGCATCGAGCATGGCCGCCGAGAGGCAGGGCCGCGCCGCGTCGTGCACGAGTATCCAGTCGTCGTCGGCAGCGACCATGGCCGCGGCGCGCAAGCCGTTGCTCACGCTCTCCGCCCGCGTCGCGCCACCGCAGCGCACGGTTTCGAGCTTGGGACCGAGTTCGCTCCAGTCGAAACGCGGCCACCACGCGTCGTCCGGAGCCAGCACGACCCACACCCGTTCGATGTCCGGACAGGCGGTCAAAGCCTTCAAGGTATGGAAAATCAGCGGGCGACCGAGCAGGTCGAGGTACTGTTTCGGCTTCTCGCTACCGAAGCGGGAACCGCTGCCGGCAGCGGGAACGATTGCGTAATGGCGTGGCATGGCTTAATTTTACTTAAGAACCATCGCAAAAGAGGATTCGTATGAGCTTCGTGGTCCCGGAACTGGCTGCCCCCGTCGAGGCGTTTGCCACGGCACTCGGCATCGGCCTGCTCATCGGCATGGAGCGCGAACGGCGCCCGGACGCCGCGGCCGGCCTGCGCACCTTTGCCCTGGTCGCCATGCTCGGCTGCCTGTTTGCGCTGCTCGGCGAGAAAACCGGTGGTCCCTGGCTGCTCGTGGCCGGGCTGCTCGTCATCTCGGGCAGCATGGTCGCTTCGAATTTTTCAGCCCAGCAGGAAGAGCAATATCGCGGTTTCACGTCCGAGGCGGCGATCATCATCACCTATGGCCTGGGGGCCGCCGTCTGGTTAGGCTACTCGACGCTGGCCGTCATGCTCGCCATCACGACCACCATCCTCCTCTATTTCAAGGCGGAGCTGCGCCAGTTCAGCGAACGCACAACACCCAAGGACATCAATTCCATCCTGCAGTTCGCCGTGCTCTCGCTGGTCATCCTGCCCATTTTGCCAAGCCAGGATTTCGGGCCGTACAACGCGATCAACCCGCGCCAGGTCTGGTACATGGTCGTCCTGATCTCCGGCCTGGCCCTGGCCGGCTACCTCGCCCTGCGCATTGTCGGTGCCCGCCACGGTGCTGCACTGCTCGGCATTTTCGGCGGCCTGGCCTCGTCGACCGCAACGACCATGATGTTTTCCCGCCACGCCCGCGACCATGCCCACCTGATCCGCATGTCGGCCATCGTCATCCTGATCGCCAACATCATGGTGATGATCCGCATCGGCATCGTTGCCGGGATCGTCGCCCCGACGCTGATCACCCCGGTTGTCACGGTCTTTGCCTGCGGCATCGTTCCTGGACTCGCGCTCACGCTGTATGGCTGGCGCACCCTTACCGCAGCCGGTGACCTGCCGATGCCGGAAGTGAAGAATCCGACCGAACTGAAAACGGCATTTTCCTTCGGTCTGCTCTACGCCGTCGTGCTGCTTGCCTCGGCCTGGCTGCAGGACATTGCCGGCAGCAGCGGCTTGTACATCGTCGCCCTGGTTTCGGGCCTGACCGATGCCGATGCCAGTGTCCTGTCCACCCTGCGCATGTTCAATCTCGACAAGGTGGTCAGCGGCGATGCCGTCATTGCCGTAACGCTCGCCCTGCTCGCCAACCTGGTCTTCAAGATCGGGCTGGTCGTCAGCATCGGCGGCGGCAAGCTGGCCCGCGCCGCCCTGCCCGGCCTGTTCGCCATCGGTGGTGGCATGACCGCCGGGCTCATGATCATTTGAGGAGACGAACATGCTCAACACCCGTCCTCCCGCC
Organism: Azonexus sp.; assembly: GCA_030691385.1. Lineage (GTDB taxonomy): Bacteria > Pseudomonadota > Gammaproteobacteria > Burkholderiales > Rhodocyclaceae > Azonexus. Next base: position 26,996 of record JAUYEI010000036.1, on the reverse strand, counting down.
GTCGCCGGCGCCTTCTACCCCGGCGATCCGGCCACACTGTCAAGAACCGTCGACCAACTGCTCGCCGAGGCCGAACCCGTCTCCGGCATCCAGCCCAAGGCCCTGATCGTGCCGCATGCCGGCTACGTCTATTCGGGTTCGACAGCGGCCACGGCCTACGCCGCGCTGGCGCCATGGGCAAAAACCATCCGCCGCGTCATCCTGCTCGGTCCGACGCACCGCATTGCCGTCGATGGCATCGCGCTGCCCGAAGCCGACGTGTTTTCGACCCCGCTCGGCCCGATCCGGCTCGACGCCCAGGCCATCGCCGCCATCGCCGACCTGCCGCAGATCGTTTTCAGCGACCACGTCCATGCCTTCGAGCATTCGCTCGAGGTGCACCTGCCTTTCCTGCAGCGCGTGCTGGAGCATTTCACGCTGGTCCCTCTGGCCGTCGGCCATGCCACGCCGGAGGCCGTGGCCGAAGTCCTCGACCGGCTGTGGGGTGGGCCGGAAACACTGATCGTCGTCAGCTCCGACCTCTCGCATTTCCTGCCCTACGCCACCGCCCAGCAGGTCGATAGCGACACCTGCCGGCATATCGCCCAGTTCGACACCCGCATCCATCCCGAACAGGCCTGTGGCGCCTACCCGATCAACGGTCTGCTGCTCGCCACCAGCCGGCGTGGCCTGATACCAACGCTGCTCGGCCTGTGCAATTCCGGCGACACGGCGGGCGACAAAGGGCGCGTCGTCGGCTATGCCGCCTTTTCATTCAGCGAGGCCGGCAACCATGCCTGAACTCGGCGCGATCCTGCTCACGCTGGCCCGCAACGCTATCGCCGGGCACTTCGGCCAGGAGCAAAGCTCGGCCGATGACTGCCCGGAATTGCACCAGCCGGGCGCCACCTTCGTCACACTAACCCAGCATGGCGAGCTGCGCGGCTGCATCGGCAGCCTCGAAGCCTGGCGACCGCTGGCTCTCGATGTTCAGGAAAATGCCCTGGCTGCGGCCTTCCGCGACCCGCGTTTCGAGCCGCTGACGGCCGACGAGTTGCCCGTCACCCGCGTCGAAGTCTCGCTGCTGACGCCGGCCGAGCCGATATTGTTCACCAGCGAGGCCGACGCTCTGGATCAGCTACGCCCGAATATCGATGGCGTGATCTTCACTGCGGGCCGTCGTCGTTCGACTTTCTTGCCACAAGTCTGGGGGCAACTGCCCGCCCCGGTCGTTTTCATGGCCCATCTCAAGCAAAAGGCCGGGTTGCCGGCCAATTACTGGGGACAGGATGTCCGTCTCGAACGCTACGGCGTCAAAAAATGGAAGGAGGCTGCACCATGAGCCAGCCTGAATCGCTGTTCCCCGGCCGCTGGTGGCACGCCCTGCCCGATGGCCGCGTCCAGTGCGACCTCTGCCCACGCGACTGTCAGTTGCACGAAGGCCAGCGCGGTGCCTGTTTCGTCCGCCAGATGGTCAATGGCGCCATGCAATTGACGACCTATGGCCGCTCGTCGGGATTCTGCATCGACCCCATCGAGAAAAAGCCGCTCAACCATTTCTACCCGGGCAGCAGCATCCTGTCCTTCGGCACCGCCGGCTGCAACCTGGCCTGCCGCTTCTGCCAGAACTGGGACATTTCCAAGTCGAAGGACATGGACCGCCTGATGGACACGGCCAGCCCGCAGATGATCGCCGCTGCCGCCCGCCGCTACGGTGCCGACGCCGTGGCCTACACCTACAACGACCCGGTCATCTTCGCCGAATACGCCATCGATACCGCGCTCGCCTGCCGCGAGCAGGGTATCCGCAACGTTGCCGTTACCGCTGGCTACATCCATCCGGAACCGGCCCGCGAGCTGTTCGCCGTCATGGATGCCGCCAATGTCGACCTCAAGGCCTTTACCGAGAGTTTCTATCACAAGCTGTGCGTCGGTCACCTGCAGCCTGTGCTCGACACCCTGGCCTACATCCACCACGAAACCGATTGCTGGCTGGAAATCACCACCCTGCTCATCCCAGGCCAGAACGACAGCGCGCCGGAGATCAACGAACTCGCCACCTGGGTCGCCCGCGAACTCGGGCCCGACGTGCCACTGCATCTCTCCGCCTTCCACCCCGACTGGAAAATGGGCGATATCCCGCCGACGCCGCCGGCAACGCTCATCCAGGCTCGCCGCATTGCCCTCGACACCGGCCTGCACCACGTATTTACCGGCAACGTCCACGATCCCGAGGGTGGCACCACGTTTTGCCCAAATTGCCACGCCGCTCTGATCGTCCGCGACTGGTACGACATCCAGCGCTACGACCTGACCCCGGAAGGCCAGTGCCCACACTGCTCGACCGCCATCGCCGGTCGCTTCGGCAAGATGCTCGGTCGCGACGGCAAGGCCTTCGGCCCGAACCGAATTCCCGTCCGTCTCTCGGCATGAACCGCTACATCACCCTGCAAACCCCGCACGGCTCATTGCACGGCGAGCTTGAACTGCCCGACACCCCGCGCGGCCTGATCCTGATCGCCCGTGCCCATCATGCGACGGACGACACAGCCATTTCGTCATGTTTTGCCGAGTTCGGCTGCGCCACCTTGTGCATGGAGTTGCTGACTACCCAGGAGATGCAATTTGCCGATGCCACGCAAAACGTACCACGTCTGACTCAGCGCCTGATCGACATCCTCGACATGACCCGCAACGACGGCGATATGGAAAAACTCCCGCTTGCCATTTTCACCAGCGGCGACGTCGCCCCGGCCGCCATCCGTGCCGCCGCCCAACGCGATACACTGGTCAAGGCCGTCGCCTGCCACGGCGGCCTGATCGACCGGGCCGGAGTGCAGGCCCTCGACCTGCTGGTCGCCCCACTGCTCATGCTCATCGACGCCGACGACCTCATCGGCAAAACGGCCCACCAGCGTGCGACATCGCACCTTGGCTGCGTGCACAGCATGCAGGTCGTAGGCATCGGTGAAGACCCCGCCGCCCCCGCTGCCATTTGGTTTTTGGGCCTTTTTTCCGGTTGACCGTGGGATTTGTGACGGTCATGGCAATTGACCGCATCCCGACTAGACTGAGTATGTAAACAACTATTCAGGAGACTCCAATGTCCATCTTCGACGCCCCCCTCGCCCGCTGCGAAGCCGTCCGGCAAATGGTCCTGACCGATGAAACCCAGGCCGAATGCGCCCGCGAACACGACTGCCCGCCCGGCTTCAAATGCCCGCTGTGCGGTTATTTCACCGAATCCAGCGGCCTCAGCGAAGAAGCCAGTCTGGAATTCCTGGCGCCGCGCCAGAAAAACTGAGCTCAATCGCCAGTGCATTGGCATTCGGTATCCCGGCACGAGGTGACCTGTCGAGCCACGCCTTGCCGCAGTCCAGCCCCAGGTTGAACCTTGAAACCTCGGTTGGACGTGCCAACGACCGCGTAGCGCTGCCACTCAACGGGTCAATGGCATCGAAGACACAAAGGCCCGTATTCATGCGGCTGGTCAAGGCTGGATAAGCGGTCAACCGAGGTTTCAAGGCTCAACAGGCGTCAGGGAAAAAACGTCGCAGCGACAACCGTCAATTCACATGGAATTATCGCATCGTCATTGCATTCAAGGAGTGGATGAATACAAGCGCCGCCACGAAATCGCCGGGGCGTATAACGCTATAATTCCTGCCCCGAAACGCTGCCTTCCCCCGAGTGTCCGCTCCCCAGCCCCTGCTTTCCCTTCCCGCCCTGCCCAAGGCGGGCAACCGCATCGACCTGCCGCTGTTGGCCGGTTCGGCTGACGCCCTGGCGCTGGCTGAAATCGCCGGGCGCAATCCTGGCAAGCTGCTCGCCGTCGTTACCGCCAGCGCAGCGGATGCCCAGCGGCTGCTCGATGAAATTCCGTGGTTCGGGCCGACCCTTCGCGTCCGCCAGCTACCGGACTGGGAAACGCTGCCCTACGACCATTTCTCGCCGCATCAGGATCTCGTTTCCGAGCGCCTGGCCACCCTGTGGGCCGCTACCCAGGGCGAAATCGACATCCTGCTCGTGCCGGCCTCGACAGCCGTCTACCGGCTGGCGCCGCCGGCTTTCCTGGCCGCCTATACCTTCGCCTTCAAGAAGGGTCAAAAACTCGACACCGAGAAGTTTCGCAGCCAGGTCACGCTGGCCGGCTACGCCCACGTCACGCAGGTCGTTTCGCCCGGCGAATATTCGATTCGCGGCGGACTGATCGACATCTTCCCGATGGGCTCGCAACTGCCCTACCGGCTCGACCTCTTCGACGATGAAATCGAGAGCATCAAGACTTTCGACGTCGACACCCAGCGCACCGTCTACCCGGTGCCCGAAGTCCGCCTCCTGCCGGCCCGCGAATTTCCGATGGACGACAAGGGCCGCACCCATTTCCGCCAGTGCTTCCGCGAACGCTTCGAAGGCGACCCGGCCAAGTCCGGCATCTACAAAGACATCTCGACCGGCATCGCCAGCGCCGGCATCGAGTACTACCTGCCGCTGTTCTTCGACGAAACGGCAAGCATCTTCGACTACCTGCCCAAGGACGCCGTCTTCGTCACCCACGGCGATGCGCCGGCCGCCATCGCCGCTTTCTGGAACGACACCCGCTCGCGCTACAACCTGCTCCAGGGCGACAAGGCCAGGCCACTGCTGCCGCCCGATGAACTCTTCCTGTCGGACGAAGCCTTCTTCACGGCGGCCAAATCCTACGGTCGACTGAATTTACCCTACCCTTTATGTCCCGCAGGGACGGTATCCCTTGGGACAAGGGGAGGGCCAGGGAGGGGAGGGGTTGCCGGGCACGGTGATGCTGCCCTAACCCATACCCCTCCCAGCCTCCCCCTTGAAGGGGGAGGAGCGAGTTTTTTGCCCACCATTGCCGTCGACCGCCGCAGCGAAGACCCGCTGGGCGCGCTTAAAAACCACCTGGCCAGTTTCAAGGGCCGCGTGCTGCTCCTGGCCGAAACCGCCGGCCGGCGCGAAACACTGACCGCGATGTTTGCCGAACATGGCCTGAAACCCGAAGCCAGCCCCAATCTGCCGACATTCCTGAGCGGCAAGGCACAACTGGCCCTTGGCATCGGCCCCTTGCAGGCCGGTTTTGCCCTCGAAAAACTCGCATTCATCACCGAGACCGAGCTTTTCGCCGGCAGTCCGCGCCGCACCCGGCGCGAAGCGGCCAAGAAAGCCACCTTCGACAACTGGCTCAAGGATCTCACCGAACTCAAGGTCGGCGATCCGGTCGTCCATGAAAGCCATGGCATCGGCCGTTATCAGGGCCTGGTCCGCATGGACCTTGGCCTCGGCGAGCAGGAATTCCTCGAGCTGCATTACGCCAACGAGGCCAAGCTCTTCGTCCCGGTCGCCCAGTTGCACGTCATTTCGCGTTATTCCGGCGCCGATCCGGAAAGCGCCCCGCTGCACACCCTCGGTTCCGGCCAGTGGGAAAAAGCCAAGCGCAAGGCCGCCGAGCAGGCGCACGACACCGCTGCCGAACTGCTCGCCCTCTACGCCGCCCGCGCCGCCCGCGAGGGTCACGCCTTCGATTTCAAGGAAACCGATTACGAAGCCTTTGCCGATGGTTTCGGCTTCGAGGAAACCAACGATCAGGCAACCGCCATCGCCGCCGTCATCGACGACATGCGTTCCGGCAAGCCGATGGACCGCCTGGTGTGCGGCGACGTCGGCTTCGGCAAGACCGAAGTCGCCCTGCGTGCCGCCTTCTGCGCGGTGGCCGGCGGCAAGCAGGTCGCTGTCCTGTGCCCGACCACCCTGCTCTGCGAACAGCATTACCAGACCTTCGCCGACCGCTTCGCCGACTGGCCGGTCAAGATTGCCGAAATCTCCCGCTTCAAGACCGCCAAGGAATCGGCGCAAGCCTTGCAGGAACTGGCCGAAGGCAAGATCGACATCATCATCGGTACGCACAAGCTGATCGGCAAGGACGTCAAGTTCAAGCGCCTCGGCCTCGTCGTCATCGATGAGGAGCATCGTTTCGGCGTGCGCCAGAAGGAAACGCTGAAGTCAATGCGCGCCGAGGTCGATGTCCTGACCCTGACCGCAACGCCCATCCCGCGTACGTTGGCGATGTCGATGGAAGGCCTGCGCGACTTCTCGGTGATCGCCACCGCGCCGCAGAAGCGCCTGGCCATCAAGACCTTCGTCAGCAATTTCTCTGACGGCATCATCCGCGAGGCCGTCCTGCGCGAACTCAAGCGCGGCGGACAGGTGTACTTCCTGCATAACGAGGTCGACACCATCAACAACATGCAGGAAAAACTGGCCAAGCTGGTGCCGGAAGCGCGCATCGTCATCGGCCACGGCCAGATGAACGAACGCGAACTGGAGCGCGTCATGCGCGACTTCACCGGCCAGCGCGCCAATGTGCTGCTATGCACGACCATCATCGAAACCGGCATCGACAACCCGCACGCCAACACCATCCTGATCAACCGTTCCGAGAAATTCGGTCTCGCCCAGTTGCACCAGTTGCGCGGACGGGTCGGCCGCTCGCACCACCAGGCCTACGCCTATCTGCTCGTCCAGGACGACAAGGCGCTGACCAAGCAGGCCAGGATGCGTCTTGAAGCCATCCAGGCCATGGAAGAACTCGGCTCCGGCTTCTTCCTCGCCATGCACGACCTCGAAATCCGCGGTGCCGGCGAAGTACTGGGCGACAACCAGTCCGGCGAAATGCAGGAAGTCGGTTTCAACATGTACGCCGACATGCTCAACCGTGCCGTCGCCGCCCTCAAGCAGGGCAAGCATCTGGCCGCGGGCGATCTGACCCAGCCGCTGGGTATCGGCATTGAGATCAACCTGCGTACCCCGGCCCTGCTGCCCGATGCTTACTGCCCCGATGTGCACGAACGTCTGACCCTCTACAAGCGCCTGGCCAACGGCGAAAGCGCCGAAGAAATCGATACGCTGCAGGAAGAACTGGTCGACCGCTTCGGCGAACTGCCGCTGCAAGCGCAATCGCTGCTCGCCACGCACCGCCTGCGCCTGCTGGTCAAGCCACTGTGTATCCAGAAACTGGACGCCACCAACGACCAGATCACCCTGCAGTTCAGCCCGGAATTCGCTCGCCTGGCGCCTATCGAGCCGATCAAGATTATCAATTTGATTCAAAAAGACCACAGCTATAAGCTGGCAGGACAGGATAAAATTTCCCTTTTACGCCACTGCCCGACCTTGAACGACAAGGTCGTCGCAGTCAAAGACATGATTCGCCAGCTGAGCAACTGACATGACCACACACCACATCGACAACATCAACGTCACCGCCTTCGACGAAATGCCGACGCCGGAAGAAATCCACGCCGGCCTGCCGCTTTCCGAGAAAGCCGCCAGGACGGTCACCCATGGCCGGCATTTGCTGCGCAATATCCTCGATCGCAAGGACCATCGCCTGTTCGTGGTGGTTGGCCCCTGCTCCATTCACGACCCGGTGGCCGGCCTCGACTACGCCCGTCGCCTGAAAAAGCTCTCCGAAGAAGTCGGCGATACACTGCAACTGATCATGCGCGTCTATTTCGAAAAACCGCGCACCACGGTCGGCTGGAAGGGCTACATCAACGACCCGTTCATGGACGACAGCTTCCGCATCGATATCGGCATGGCCAAGGCCCGCGAATTCCTGCTCCAGGTTGCCGAAATCGGCATGCCGACCGGCACCGAGGCGCTCGACCCGAACGCGCCGCAATACTACGGCGACCTCATCACGTGGACCGCCATCGGCGCCCGTACCACCGAATCGCAGACCCACCGTGAAATGTCATCGGGCCTGTCCACCCCGGTCGGCTTCAAGAACGGCACCAGCGGCGACCTAGGTGTCGCCGTCAACGCCATCCTCTCCGCCTCCAAGCCACACTCCTTCCTCGGCCTGACCAACCATGGCCGTGTCGCCGTCGTCCGCACCAAGGGCAACGGCTACGGCCACATCGTGCTGCGCGGCGGTGATGGCCGCCCGAACTACGATACCGTTTCCATCGCCATGGTCGAACAGGTGCTGGACAAGGCCAAGCTGCCGCACAACATCGTTGTCGACTGCTCGCACGCCAACAGTTTCAAGAAGCCCGAACTGCAACCGCTGGTCATGGCCGACATCGTCAATCAGGTCCGCCTCGGCAACCAATCGCTGCTCGGCGTGATGATCGAATCCAACATCGAAGCCGGCAACCAGTCGATTCCGGCCGACCTCAGCCAGCTCAAGTATGGCTGCTCGGTCACCGATGGCTGCGTCGATTGGGCGACCACCGAAAAGATGATCCGCGACGCTGCCATACTGCTCCGCGATGTCTTGCCGGAACGCCTTTCCTGAGACAGAAGGATGACCTTGTCGGAGCAGAACCATCGTTATTCCCTTGGACGTCAATTCACATGAACCCTCAAACTGAACAACAGATCGCATGCCATCCATCCGTTCGTCGGTGGATTTTCCTGCGGGCCTTTCTGATCGGGCTGCTGGTAGCCGCCTGGTGGATTATGTTTGCCCCGGACTCCTTGATGGAGTCTTCCCTCAAGATCACGCTCGGCGTTGTCGCCGGCCTGGTGGCGACCGGAAGCTACCTGTTCAACTTGCGCAAGACGCTCTATTCGCAAGGGACAGGCGCGCCGGCTGCCAAGGATTAATGAGCCAGCCAAACGGTTTTTTGCGGCACAATCCAACGGAAACGCACCCCGTTTTCCGATAATTTTCACCATGAACCTCATTATTCAGGGCGGCGCCCTTCCTACTTTTCTGCTCGAGCGCATTTCTGCGGCGACCGGTGCGGCGACCGTGGAACCACGGCCACCGCAGCTTGTTTGCCTGAAAAGCGCGATCCGGACGCCAGAATTCGACGCGCTGACTCCGCTCATTGAAGCGGAAAAGCTCGACTGGGCCTTTGTCGAGGCTGACAAAAAACTGTCTGATTTCGGCCTGATCTGCTTCGACATGGATTCGACACTGATCACCATCGAATGCATTGATGAACTGGCCGATTTTGCCGGAAAGAAGGAAGAGGTTTCGACCGTGACCGAAGCCGCCATGCGCGGCGAGATCGACTACCGGGAAAGCCTGCGCCGACGTCTGGCCCTGCTCGCCGGGCTGGATGCCCGCGTGCTCGCTCGGGTCTTCGGCGAACGCCTGCTGCTTTCACCCGGCGCCCGCGAACTGCTCGAAGCCTGCCAGAATGCCGGGCTACGCACGGCCATCCTGTCCGGTGGTTTTACCTATTTCACCGAGCGCCTGCGCATCGAACTCGGCTTCGATTTTGCCACCTCGAATGAACTGGAAATTTCCGGCGGCAAGCTGACAGGCCGCGTCGTCGGCGACATTGTCGATGCCGCCGCCAAGGCCCACCACCTCGCCCGCCTGACCGATGAGCTGGGTCTAAAGAGGAAACAGGTCATCGCCTGTGGTGACGGCGCCAACGATCTGCTCATGATGGCCGAGGCCGGCTTGTCGGTCGCTTTCCGAGCCAAACCGGCGACGCGGGCCAAGGCCGATGTGGCGATCAATTTCGGCGGACTGGATTCTCTGCTCAATCTGTTCGACTGAGCGAGGGGCGATCAACTCTTGCGAACCAGTTGTTTGGCAAAGGCGGCATCGTTCCTGGTAATGCGCGGCGCCTTTTGCGGCCCTGTCACATCGACAAAACGCACGAAATCGTCGAGCCCCAGCGCTTCCGAAACATCCTTGTCGCCACCCTCCTGACGCTCGCGGAGTACGAAAAGACTGCCGCTGGTCATCACCATGAGGTAGTGCCGGCTTTCACTACGCTGGTTGAGGCGCGCAACCGCTGCCGTGGCGCGAGTCGAGCGCATGGAGTCTACTTGTACTTCTTGAATACGGCCTTGGCGTCCAGATGAGCGCGATCCAGCGTACAGATCGACCCATCGTCGTCATGACCGCTGAAAAAGTCGTCGGCCTGAGCACGCATCACCATCTTGATCGCTGCGTCGTCAGCAACGTCGTATTTTTCAGTGATCAGTGTCGTTACTTCGTCGAGATGTTCTTCGTAAGTCATTGCCGGTCGAATTCTGTGGAAATGTAGAGTGCCTCGAGTTTTTCCCTGGCCCACGGGGTGCGGCGCAGGAACTTCAGGCTCGAAGCAATGCTGGGGTCAAGATTGAAGCAGCGAATGTCGATGATCTGCCCGAGCTCGGCCCAGCCATAGCGGGCAAGCATCCGGGTCAGGATGGTCTCCAGGGTCAGACCGTGGAGCGGATTGTTGGCTTGTTTCTCAGGCATCGGTTGTGCAGTAAGGAATGTTCAAGCAGGAGCGTAAAAAAGCTGTCGCTCGCGTCGGCAATCGCTGTCACCCATTTCAAAAACCCGGCAGTTGTCCGGCCGGCGCGAGTATATCGTGCACCGCATAGTGTCGCGATCGAGCGCGGCGCACCAGCCATCATCCAGTCGACGCATGACCCAGCCGCCCCAGTCGTCCTGCGTGGCAAAGCGGCGAGGCACATCGTCGCCATCCATCAACATGACTTCAAGCTGGCAGCAGCAGGCCGAGCATTTGTCGCAGGTGACGGCCGGCAGTTCGGCGGTGGCGATCAGGCGACCTCGTCGATCCAGGCCTGCTGGATCGCTTCGAGAATCTTTTCTCCGCAGTGCTTTGGATCGTCGCTGAAACCCGGCAAGGCCATGACCCAGTCACGCAGATCGACGAAATTGACCTTCAGCGGATCCTTGTCCGGATGGGCATCGCTCAGTTCGATGGCGATATCGTTGATGTCGGTCCATTTCATTTGCGGTGGCCCTCCTTCGCCATGTTGATGCTGTATTTCGGAATTTCGACTGTTAACGGCGTTGACCGTACGATTGCCTGACAACCGAGACGGGAATTGGGTTCCAGACCCCAGGCTTTGTCGAGCAGATCTTCCTCGATGTCTTCCGCCGCCTCCAGCGAGTTGAAACCTTCGCGAACGATGACGTGACAGGTCGTGCAGGCGCAGGACATTTCACAGGCGTGGTCGAGTTCGATCTCGTTGGCGAGCAGGTTTTCGCAGATCGATTTACCTTCTTCAGCCTCTATCACGGCGCCATCGGGGCAAAGCTCCAGATGCGGCAGGACGATTATTTGCGTCATGCCTCTTCTCCCATTTTGATGTCATCCACCTTGCGGCCGGACAACACTTTCTTGATGCTTTGGTCCATGCGGCGATGGGCAAACGCCTGCGTTTCAAAACCGAGGTCGTCCATGGCGATATTGATCAGGCGGCGATTCTCGCCAGCTATGGTTTCGCGCAGTTTGTCGATGGTCGCGACGATCTTGGTTGTCTCCGCCTCGTTGAGCAGATGCGGATCCTCTTTCAGCGCAGCCTCGGTTGCCTCGATCATGCGCTGCGCCTCAACCTGCGCCTCCTTGAGCGCACGATTCATCGCGTCGTCCTTGGCGTGCTCCATCGAATCCTTGAGCATGCCGGCAATCTCGTCATCCGAGAGGCCATAGGATGGCTTGACGGTCACGCTCGACTCGACGCCGGTCGTCTGCTCGCGGGCCGCCACGGAGAGCAAACCATCGGCATCAACCTGGAAGGTGACGCGAATGCGCGCTGCACCGGCCACCATCGGCGGAATGCCGCGCAGTTCGAAACGCGCCAGCGAACGGCAATCGCTGACCAGTTCGCGCTCACCTTGTACAACGTGAATGGCCATCGCCGTCTGGCCATCCTTGAATGTCGTGAATTCCTGGGCGCGCGCCGTCGGAATGGTCGAATTGCGCGGGATGACCTTTTCGGTCAGGCCACCCATCATTTCCAGGCCGAGTGACAGCGGAATGACGTCAAGCAGCAACCAGTCGTCCTTGCCCGTCTTGTTGCCGACCAGCAGGTTTGCCTGCGTCGCAGCGCCCAGCGCGACGACCTTGTCCGGATCAAGGTTGGTCAGCGGCTCCTGACGGAAAAAGTCGCCAACCGCCTTCTGCACCTGCGGCATGCGAGTGGCGCCGCCGACCATGACAACACCCTTGATATCTTCGGCCCGCAGACCAGCATCGCGCAAGGCTTTCTTGACCGGCTGCAGGGTCTTGGAAATAAGGGTCTGGGTGATGCCGGCAAAAGTGGCCACATCAAGCTTCAAATCAACCATTTCGCTGGTGGACAGGCGCGCTGTCAGCGGTGCTTCCGGATTGTTGGTCAGGAATTCCTTGGCTTCGCGGCAGCGCATCATGAGCAGACGGCCATCCTCCGGCGACAGCGGCTGGAGTTTGGCCTGCTCGATGACCCAGCAGAATATCCGGTGGTCGAAGTCATCGCCACCCAGCGCCGAATCGCCGCCGGTAGACATGACCTCAAAGACCCCTTTGGTCAGCTTGAGAATGGAAATATCGAAAGTGCCGCCGCCAAGGTCGTAGACCGCGTACACGCCCTCTGCCCCGTTATCCAGCCCGTAAGCGATGGCCGCAGCGGTTGGCTCATTAAGCAGGCGCAGCACATTGAGGCCGGCCAGCCGGGCCGCATCCTTGGTCGCCTGGCGCTGCGCATCGTCAAAATAGGCCGGAACCGTGATCACGGCACCGACCAGTTCGCCGCCCAGTGCGGTTTCAGCACGCAGCTTCAGGCTCTTCAGAATTTCGGCCGAGACTTCAACCGGGCTCTTGATGCCGGCGATGGTCTTGACCTTGACCATGCCCGGCGCCTCGATGAAGTCATAGGGCATCGATTCAACGTGCGAAATGTCTTTCAGGCCGCGGCCCATGAAGCGCTTGACCGAAACGATGGTGTTGCGCGGATCGATGGCCTGCCTGGTCTGCGCACCGTAGCCGACTTCCGTCGAATTGTCCGCATGATAGAGGACGACCGACGGCAGCAAGGGGCGCCCTTGCTCGTCGCTGAGGCAGATCGAGATACCACTGCGAACAGTGGCAACCAGCGAGTTGGTGGTGCCCAGGTCGATCCCGATGGCGAGCTTGTGCTCGTGCGGTGCTGCCGATTCGCCCGGTTCGGCGATTTGAAACAGTGCCATTTTTATTCTTCCAGCGACGCCAGCGCGTCGTCGATTTCGTACAGGAGTTTTTCCAGGAACATCAGCCGACGGACACGATCCGTAGCCAGCGCGTGATCGCCCTGATCGAAAAGCGCCCCGAGTTCTTCATAACGGGCAATGATGTCGCCACGCAATCGGTTATGCAGATGCTCAAGTTCATGATGGTCGCCGCCATTGCGCGCTTCCATCACCGCCTCACGCCACTCCATCTGCTCCATCAGAAAATCGGCCGGCATGGCGGTGTTGCTTTCCGCCTGAATGTCGTGACCGGCCAGATGAAGCATGTACTTGGCTCTTTCCAGCGGCTTTTTCAGCGTCTGGTAAGCCTCGTTGGCGTGCGTGGCCCACTGCATCGATAGGCGGCGCTCTGCATCGCCGGCATTGGCAAATCGATCCGGATGCACCTGCGCCTGAATGTCGCGGTAACGCGAATCAAGATCAGACAAATCGAGCCGGAAGCCCGGATTCAACCCGAACAGGGAAAAATGGTCGGCCCGGATATCCATCAGACGTTAAACGATTCGCCACAGCCGCACTGATCCTTGACATTCGGATTATTGAACTTGAAGCCTTCGTTTAAGCCTTCGCGGGCAAAATCCAGTTCCATTCCGTCAAGGTACGGCATGCTCTTGGCATCGACGATGACCTTGACGCCATTGTGTTCAAAAACCAGATCATCAGGATTCACCTCGTCGACGAACTCCAGCTTGTACGCCATGCCGGAACAGCCACTGGTTCGCACGCCGAGGCGCAGGCCGATGCCTTTGCCGCGCTTTGCCAGGAAGTTGGCAACGTGTGTTGCCGCCTTATCGCTCAAGGTGACGCCCATGCTTATTCTCCGTGCTTTTTCTTGTAATCGGCCACCGCTGCCTTGATGGCATCCTCGGCCAGAATCGAACAGTGGATTTTAACCGGCGGCAAGGCCAATTCTTCGGCAATTTCCGTGTTTTTGATCGACAGGGCCTGATCAACCGTCTTGCCCTTGACCCACTCGGTTACCAGTGACGATGACGCGATGGCCGAACCGCAACCATAGGTCTTGAATTTGGCATCCTCGATCACGCCGGACTTGTTGACCTTGATCTGCAACTTCATCACGTCGCCGCAGGCCGGTGCACCCACCATGCCGGTACCAACGCCGTCGTCTTCCTTGCCAAAGGAACCAACGTTGCGCGGATTTTCATAATGATCAATGACTTTTATGCTGTAGCTCATGCTGTTTCTCCTTGATTTTATTTAGTGCGCAGCCCACTGAACGGTACTCAGGTCAATGCCGTCCTTGAACATTTCCCACAGAGGAGAAAGCTCACGTAATTTACCAACTTTCGCGTGCAATAATTTGATTGTATAGTCTATTTCGTCTTCTGTCGTGAATCGCCCAATGCTGAAACGAATGGAACTGTGCGCCAGTTCATCGTCACGCCCCAAGGCGCGCAAAACATAGGACGGCTCCAGACTGGCCGAGGTGCAGGCCGAGCCGGAAGATACCGCCAGATCCTTGATGGCCATGATCATTGACTCGCCTTCAACGTAAGCAAAGCTGATATTCAGATTGTGCGCCACGCGTTGCGTCAGGTCACCATTGACGAAGGTTTCTTCTATGTCCTGCAGGCCTTTCAGCAGTTTGTCGCGCAAGGCACCGATACGCTTGTTCTCTTCAGCCATCTCTTCCTTGGCCAGGCGGAAAGCCTCGCCCATGCCGACGATCTGGTGCGTGGCTAGCGTACCGGAACGAAAACCACGCTCGTGACCACCGCCATGCATCTGCGCCTCAAGACGAACGCGCGGCTTGCGGCGAACATACAGTGCGCCGATACCCTTCGGGCCATAGGTCTTGTGGGCGGAGAAGCTCATCAAATCAACCTTGATCTTGTTTAGATCAATATCAACCTTACCAGTCGCCTGCGCCGCATCAACGTGGAAGATGATGCCTTTCTCGCGACAAATTTCGCCGAGTTCAGCAATCGGCTGAATGACACCGACCTCGTTATTGACGTACATCACTGAAGCAAGCACGGTATCCGGGCGAATGGCTGCCTTGAAGACATCCAGATCAAGCAGGCCATCTTCCCTGACGGCGAGATAGGTTGCCTCAAAGCCCTGGCGCTCCATTTCGCGCACGGTGTCGAGTACAGCCTTGTGCTCGGTCTTTACCGTGATGATGTGCTTGCCCTTGGTGCCGGCGTAGAAATTGGCCGCACCCTTGATGGCGAGGTTGTTGGACTCGGTGGCACCGGAGGTCCAGACGATTTCCTTGGGGTCGGCATTAACCAGTGCAGCCACCTGCTCGCGAGCCTCTTCGACCGCTGCATCGGCCACCCAGCCAAAGCTGTGCGAACGTGATGCGGGGTTACCGAAATGCTCGCACAGATAGGGAATCATTTTTTCGGCGACACGGGGGTCGACCGGAGTAGTTGCCGAGTAATCCAGGTAAATGGGGAGTTTCATCGTCATTCTCGCTAAGTCGGGTTGTTCAGGCAGCCATCTTTTCAACTGATGACTGTCAGTCCTTGCAGTCGTCCGACTGTCACCTGCAAGGCGTTGATAAACTGTTCAATCTCGGTTTCCGTATTGCCGAAACCAAGGCTTACCCGCACTGCTCCGCGGGCGATTTCAGGGGCCACCCCCATGGCGCGCAGGACATGCGACGGCTCAGAATTGGCGCTGGAGCATGCCGCACCACTGGCTACGGCAAAGCCTTCGCGGTCCAGTTTGCCAACCAGCGTTTCGCCATCAATATTCGGGAAGGCGAAATAGCTGGTATTCGGCAAACGCGTCACGTCGGTCGCGAAGATCCGGGCGCCCAACCCTGCCAGCCCAGCTTCCAGCTTCGCCTGAATGGCCCGCATGCGAACCGGTAGTTCGGCAACACGAGCGGCAGCAAGTTCCGCCGCGACGCCAAAACCAACAATCGCCGGCACGTTTTCGGTACCCGAGCGCAGTCCGCGCTCGTGGCCTCCCCCGGCAATCAGCGGCTGCAATTCGACGCGCTTGTCGAGAACAAGTGCTGCCGCCCCCATGGGACCACCAGCCTTGTGCGCCGACAAGGTCATGGCATGAACGCCGCTGACATTGAGCGCACGAAAATCGATATCCAGCTTGCCCAAGGCCTGCACGGCATCACTATGAAACCACGCACCCGTACCGCTGGCGGCATTCGCCAGCGCAGCAACATCCTGAATGACGCCTGTTTCATTATTGGCGAGCATGATCGACAGCAGTTTCGGCTTGTCAAGCAGTGCCTCGGCATAGTCTTCGATTTTTACTCTTCCAGCGCCGTCGACCGCAAGATGTCTGAGCTCCCAGCCCTGCCTGGCTAATTGAGCGGCCGGGTTGAGTACGCAAGGATGCTCGACCGCGCTGATGGCAAGCAAACCTGGCCAGAGGCAGGCTGCAGATCCCTTCAGGAACAGGTTGTTGGCCTCACTGCCCCCGCTGGTAAAAACCACTTCAGTCGGATGGGCATTGACTGCAGCAGCGACTTTCTGGCGTGCCTCGTCTATAGCCTGCCGTGCCCGTCGACCGTATTCGTGCCGGCTCGACGCATTGCCAAACCGGCTTTCCAGCCAAGGCAACATCGCTGCCAGCACCGCCGGATCGAGCGGTGTCGTGGCGTTGTGATCGAGATAAACAGGCCTGACCATGGATTTTTCAGACAACAGCCGGCATCTTGTCACGGCCACTACGAGCCCGGGGTTGCGGGCCAAGGCGTTTGTCCTCAAGCACTATCGTGCCCGCACCGCGTTTTGATTTTTCACGACAGACAAGCTCTGCAAGCGTTACGGAAGCAAGGTAATCGAACATTTTGGCATTCAGCGTCGACCACAGGTCATGCGTCATGCAACGGTGCTCGTCATGACAGTTCTCGCGACCGCCACACTGGGTGGCATCGAGTTGCTCATCAACCGCCCGAATGATGTCTGCCACCGCAACCTGATCGAAAGATCGGGCAATGCAATAACCGCCACCGGGGCCACGCACACTATCGACCAGCTTGTGACGACGCAACTTGCCGAACAACTGCTCCAGATAGGACAGCGATATTCCCTGCCGCTCACTGATGCTGGCCAGCGCCACCGGCCCGCCCTCTCCACGCAAGGCAAGATCCATCATGGCCGTTACGGCAAAACGTCCTTTGGTTGTCAAACGCATTCCGAACCCCTATTAATAACCAAGTGTTATGGTCAACTATATCCAATCCAGACAAAATTAGTCAACTATTTTACTCAGGTATTTCGGATCAAACGCATCGGACTGATCCACCTCCTGATCACACTTGACGCCTTGTGCGTCAAGCTCCTTGACCAACGAGGCCAGCCGTCGATCAGTCTCGGCGGCATGATCCAGCAACGCATGAATCGCCTTGGCCAGCGGATCATCCTGATCGCGCCCCACGGCATAGGCTGAAAAGCCCAGCTTTTCAGCTTGAGCCTCGCGCTGGCGAGTTTGCTCGTTGTTGTCGAGAATCCGTGCGGGGTTTCCTACTGCAGTCGCCCCGGCAGGGACCGGCTTGGTAACAACGGCGTTGGAACCTACCTTGGCACCGGCACCGATGGTAATAGGCCCAAGCACCTTGGCTCCAGCCCCAATAACCACACTATTTTCCAAGGTCGGGTGACGCTTGCCCTTGTTCCAGGAGGTGCCACCGAGCGTAACGCCATGGTAGAGCGTCACGTCATCACCGATCACTGCAGTTTCGCCAACCACGACCCCCATGCCATGATCGATGAAGAACCGGCGTCCGATGGTTGCCCCCGGATGAATTTCAATACCGGTCAGCATTCGCGACAAGTGTGCACTGAAGCGGCCCAGCCAGCGAAGGCGATGCCCCCATAGCCAGTGGGCCAGGCGATGCATGATCAGGGCATGTATCCCGGGGTAGCAAGTGAGCACCTCCCAGAATGAGCGGGCGGCCGGATCGCGGTCAAAGACCGCACGGATGTCCTCACGCAAATACCGGAACATGAAACCTGATCTCCCTGTTGAATGGAGGGCGATTTTAGAATACTCGACTGAATTTGTCAGCTATTTTCCCACGGGCAGTGCGCCGTATAAGTTTATAATCCAAAACCCGCCGCAATTCGCTAGCCCTCCATGCCAAACCGCCTCGCATCGCTACTTGTTGCCATCATTTTGCTTGCCGGTTGCGCAACACCACCGCCGACCGCGACAAGCAATGT
Source organism: Azonexus sp. (assembly GCA_030691385.1). Classification (GTDB taxonomy): domain Bacteria; phylum Pseudomonadota; class Gammaproteobacteria; order Burkholderiales; family Rhodocyclaceae; genus Azonexus. The sequence goes on along the minus strand of JAUYEI010000036.1, from coordinate 8,864 downwards.
GCGCGGGGATTACAGCCACACCCGAAAATACCTTTCATGGCTGGTCGACCGTGAAATGGCACAAAACGAGATTACCGGCATAAGCATCGCTCTTGTCGATGACCAGAAAGTGATCTGGCAGCAAGGCTTCGGCCATGCCGACCTGGAAAACAAAATAGCGGCCACGCCAGATACCATCTACCGGGCCGGATCAATTGCCAAGGTCTTCACGGCCGCTGCAGCAATGCAATTGGCCGAACAAGGCAAACTGGACATAGATCAGCCACTCTCAGCATCCCTGCACGAATTCTCGATAAAAACCCGATTTCCAAATGCAGATCCGGTGACACCACGCAACATCATGTGTCATCACTCAGGACTGCCATCCAATTTCCTGCAAGGCCTGTTCGTTCGGGAACCCGATCGTTTCGAATCGGTTGTTGCCAATATCCGCGACGAATACCAGGCCTTCCCGCCGAACTACGTTTTTTCCTATTCCAATCTTGGGATGGCGCTGCTTGGCGCAGCAATCCAGAAGGTAAGCGGCGAACCTTTCGATATCTACATGGACCGTCGATTTTTTCAGCCCCTGGGCATGAGCCAGAGCAGTTTCGTACCACGCCCGATCGCCAAGGCCTACGATCGAAACAAGGAAATCGAAGTCTTTTCTCTTCGTGATATGCCGGCAGCCAACTTGCTAAGCAACGTTGTTGACCTAAGCAAGTTCATGAAAATGCATTTTGCTGATGGAAAGACAGGTGAAAATCAGATTCTCTCGGCGGCCTCAACCCATGAAATGGTGCGCATCCAGAACAAGAATTTCCCGATGACATTCGGGCAATACGTTGGCCTGGGCTGGATGATGAGTGGCATTGATGTACCCGGCGGAGGCAGTGTTGCCAGCCACGGCGGTTCGCTGCCCGATTCTCACAGCATGATGGCCATTCTGCCTGAGCACAAACTGGGCGTCGTCATCCTCTCCAACTCATCCTCGTCCCACGTTGCGGTCTCCAAAATTGCTACCGAAGCCTTGCGCCTCATGCTCGAAGCCAAGACCGGCATAAAACAGGATGCAACACCGCCAGCCCGAGCCGCAGAGCGCGCACCGACCGCCGAGGAACTACGCGAGTTCGATGGGAATTTCGACACCATGGTTGGCCTTGCCAGGATAAGTACAAAAAATGGCCGGATCGACGTTGAGGCTGCCGGCCATCAATTCCGACTGGTGCCGCACGAAGATGGCCTGCTGACCATCAAGTATCGACTGTTTGGAATGATGGCCGTACGCGTTGGCGCCTTTGAGGACATTCATCTGTCGATGGCAAATGTCGACGGGCGGCAAATCATCGTCGGCCGAATCGGCGCAGAATCACTGATATTTGGCGAGAAGTTGAAGCCAACGAAAATACCTGAGCGATTCTGGAACAATCTTGGTCACTACGAGATTGTTGGAAAGATAGACGGCCCTACACCGGACAGGCTTCTACTCAAGGAAGACAACGGGCTACTAGTAGGTGAGGCACACTTCCCGGAAGTGCCCGATCTACTTCTGCAGATCGCCTTTCATGCGGTCTCCGACGATGAAGTGGTAACAGCCGGCTTGGGTACCGGTCGTGGAGATACGCTACGACTGATTGGGGCCGGAGACGATGCCATGCTGGGCTTTTCCGGAATTCAACTACGCAAGAAACTGAACTAGAAATGAACGATCTGCATCATGAATTGAAGGCTTTTATCATCGAGACGATGAATTTGGAAGACATTACCCCAGCCGATATCGGCGACGATGCCTTGCTCTTTGCAGATGACGGCCTAGGTCTGGATTCAATTGATGCGCTCGAACTCGCGCTGGCTTTGAAAAAAACCTATGGATTTTTGCTCGAGACCAGTGATGCACAGGCACGCGAGCATTTGCGATCCGTCTCAACACTCGCCACCCTGGTCAGATCACATCGCGCCAAAGCCAACTGAGACAGATCAAAAGTCTCTCATCAGCCCGCCTTCCTCAACCATTCCGGCGGCGACATTGGCCGCAGACTCCCTTCACCCTCCAGATCGCCCCGCTCCCCAACAAACAGGTAATACGGTGCCTGGATACCCGGCAAGTAGGGAACCGGTGCCCGCAGTTCGGCCGAAAACAGCTCGACGAACAAGCGCTTTAGCATCGTCAGATGTTCGTCCGACAAATGCACGCCATCATGGCCGAACCATTTTCGCCAGAAGGTGTTGCTCAATCGGCTGCCGGCCGCCGGCAGATAAAAATCAACGACGCCGATGCGGCCGCCCGGCGCCAGCATGGCCTGGGCATTGGCGATCACCCGCGACCAGTCGGGAATCATCGTCAGCGCGTACGACATGAAGACGAAATCGACCGGTTGATCGGGCTGCCAGGTCGTCGCGTCAGCCTCGATGACCCTGATCCGCTCATGGCCGGCCGCCCGTTGCCGCGCCACGTCGAGCAAGGCCGGACAAAGATCGACCATGTCGAAGCTGGCAAACTGGCCAGCCCTGGCGCCGATCCGCAGCAGGCTGCTGCCCGTGCCGCAGCCGAGTTCGACCACCCGGGCGCCGGGCTGCGGGCTCAGGCGCTGGATCAGCTCCTGCCGGCCATGCAGCAGGCGTTCACGAAAAGCGTCGTAGCGCTCGGCCTGTGGCGCATAGAAAGCCTGCAGGCGCTCGGCGTGGCTCCCCGAATTGGGCTGGCCGCGCAGCAGGCGCCAGAGAATGCGGGCATCGGCCGCCAGATCAGCCGCGGCCATGTTCCGCTACCTGGGCAACGACGAACCCGGCGTAGGTGTGCACACGATCATCGCCTTGCAGACGGGCGGCGAGTTCGCGCTCGTAGTTGAGCATTTCCTTGAGCGGCTTGTGCTGCGGTCCGGCCGTCACCCAGTCGAGGAAGGGCGGATTGGCGTGGGCGCTGCGCAGCAGCAGGCGGGCCTTGGGCGCTGCCCGCTCGAAGATGGCGTTCCACTCCTCGATCAGCGCCGCCGGGTAGTAGCAGCTCATCCAGTCCATGTGGTCGAGCAGCACGAAGCGCGTGATCGGCTCGTCGCCGGCCTGCAGGAACTCGGTGACGGTGCAGGTGTGCGGCTCGATGCAATCGACCAGCCCCCCCTTGAGCGCCATGAAATTCTCTTCCTTCAAATAGGACGGGCAGCAGTCGCGGGTGTAGCTGCCGGTCAGATAGACGCGCCAGAAGTAGTTTTCGCCGACCGGCAGGTTGCGGAAAACGTATTCGATGGCATCGCGGATGAAGCCCGAAACGCCGCCCGGGTGCTGGCCCTGGACCAAGCGGCGTTGCGGATGTGGCACGCCGAGCAGGCTCATGGTCAGCTGGCGGTTGAGGACCCAGTTGATGACCGGCGTCCACAATTCGCTGGCGATCTTTTCGTCGTAAATCCGGCGTTGTTCGACCAGATTGGTCGAGGCGAACAGTTCGGTGACGCGCTGGGCCAGCGCCGGTCGCATGCGGAAATAGGTGCGAAAACCGCGCGCCACAAAGCCGGCCAGGCCATGAAAATAGAAACTGCCATGACGGCTGCAAAACCAGTTGAAACGGCGATCCCAGTAGGTCCGGGCGAAATCGGACAATTCGGCCCGCAACTGGTGGCGGTAGATATTCTTGATATTCGGGTGATAGCCACTGCCGAAAATGGCGAAGAAATCGTCGAAACCGAGCTTGCGGATACCCGCCATCTTCAGTTCGAGCAGCGCGTTCTGGCGCGGGTTGGCGTCAATCGCATAAACCTTGGCCGGCCCCTGCAGGGCATAATCAAGCGCGTTGCAACCGGCGCTGGTGATCACCATCACCGTGTCCTGTGGCCCGAGGTGCAGGGCCTGACGGTCGACTGCCGGGTCTTCCCAGCAGGTGTTGTAGACCAGCGAGCGCGAATAGAGCGCATCGAAAATCTTCTGGTCGATGCGGTCCTTGAGGGTCAGATTGAGAGCGGGTACAGCCAGGTTCTGCGGTGCGGGTGCGTTCATGTCGGCGCGGGTCGGTTTGGAATTTCCCGAAAGTAAGCGCCGCGTGTTACGACCCCATGACAAACGGCAATCGATCGCACATCAAGCCCGCTTTCCGGCCCGCTGCCGATTTCAATTTTGGCCGTTTTTTCCGGTTGACCGTGGGATTCGGCACCCGGTAAAAATTGTCAAGTTCGGCATCCGTCGCCAGGGCTGGCGACGCCGCAACCGGTATCGCGACGGCAAGAATGGCCTTGATGTTTTCCTGAGTCATGGCTTTACCTTTCATGTCCGGTGGAGATGGTGGAGTCGGTTCATACTTCAGCGCCACAGGCTCAGGGGTGGATCGGTCATCACCGCACGCAATACATCAGTGCGGGAAACGATACCGACAATGTGTTCGCTGTCATTGACGATGGGAACGGCGCTCAACCCACCCTCAAGCATGACCGCCGCGATGCGCCGAATGTCAGTGACCGGCACGGCTGCCACAACTGGTGAGGTCATGACATCACTCACCCGCCGTTTCAGATTTTCGAGAACATGCTCCCCGTCAATATCGATGACGGTCAGCAAGTCCCGCTCACTGACCATCCCGATCAGCCGGTGCGCATCGTCCAGAACCGGTGCCTGGTGGATTCCACGACGCTGGAGAATGCGCCAGGCGTCAGCAACCGCGTTGTTTTGGTTGAGTACCGTGACCGGGTGGCTCATGATCTGGGCCGCATGAATCAGCGGACCACGCTCCAGGTCGTCGGGCAGCATTCTCCGATAGGCGCGAACCGCCTCTTGCTGCAATGGCAATGGCGTAGACATGGTCTCGACGCCAATTTCATCACCCTCCTGGGCGACGCCCCGCGCATTGCGGGCCCGTGCCAAAGGATAGACACGGTTCATCGCCTCCAGCGTGCCGCTGAATACCTGGCCTGTCATGCCGTAGATGGAAAACATATTCCGATCTCCTGAATTTCAAGGAACCAGCAGCACGTCGCACGGCGCGTGGTGCAGGAGATTCAGGGTGATGCTGCCGAGCAGTTGCTCGTCCAGCACGGATTGGCCGTGCCGGCCGAGTACCAGCAGGTCGCACGGTGCCCGGCGCAGTTCATCGAGCAGCACCGCTGCCGGGTAGCCGTGACGAATGACGCGGGATATTCCGCCGGCGGCTTCATAGTCCGCATCAGCCAGATAAGCATCCATGTCCCGTTGGGCTGCGGCGAGCTCATCGGTCCGGTAGCGCTCGATATCCTCCAGCGAGGCACCGGCCAGGCGCATCCGTCCTTCGTACGGCGCGCGGCTGACATGGATCGCGATATGTTGCGCTTCCGGAAACATCGACAATGCAGCGCGCAGCGCCCGCGTCGCCGTTGCGGAAAAATCCGTCGCGATGGCGATCCGGTGGTATGGCTGATCGGGTTTCTGGCGCACCACCAGCACCGGGCACGGGCTTCGGCGCAACACCTTGACGGCGGTGCCGCCCAGGGCCAGTTCGTGAACAATACCCTCACCACGGATGCCGATGACAGTCAGGCTGGCACCGATGGTGGTGGCGTGCTCGGCAATGGATACCGACGCCCGTCCCGATGTAAGGCTGGTGCTCAATTTGGTCAAGCTGTAGCGCCCGGCAAGGTCATGATGCAATGTATCGAGGCATGTCTCATGGTGCGCTGACGGATTGCCTCGCAGCAGTACGTCGGGCAGAAGGTGCTTCGCATGTTCCCATGAGAGAGGATTGAAGACATGCAGAAGGTTGAGCGGGCAGTGCCATTTCTGCGCAAGGCTGGCGGCCTTTTCCACCGCCAAGGTGGCAGGTGCGGAAAAATCGGTGGCAACGAGGATGGATTGCTTGGTTTTCATTAAAATCTCCTGGGGACGATCGTTTGGACTATCTTTATCAACGCATCAGAGCGGTTCAGACACGAAAACGCGCGACTGAACCCTTCAACTCACTGGCCAGCGATTTGAGGCGTTCGGCGGCAACCGAGGTTTGCCGCGCACGTACACTGTTTTCCTCGGCCATGTGGGCGATCCGTTCAACGCCTTGGGCAATCTCCTGTGCGGCGACCGATTGTTCGTCAAGCGCACTGCCAATATCGTCGACCGCCGTTGCTACCCGATGCGCACCATCCTGAATGCTGGCAATTGAATATCCCGCCTGTTGCGCGAGATCCACCCCGGTGCCAACGCGATTGACGCCACTTTCCATTTCCTGTGCAGCGTGACGGGCGCCGGACTGCACCTTTTCGATGACGCTGACGATGGAGTGGGTCGAATTCGAAGTGCGCTCGGCGAGTTTTCTGACTTCATCGGCAACGACGGCAAAACCGCGCCCCTGCTCACCGGCCCGAGCCGCTTCGATGGCGGCATTCAGCGCCAGCAGATTGGTCTGGTCGGCGACGTCACGGATCACATTGACGATAGCCGAAATTTCCCGGGAGTGGTTTTCCAGTTCGCGAATCGAATGAGCAGCGTCGTTGACCGCGGTTGCGACCTGTCGCATTTCGTTGCTGGTCGAATGCACCACCTCGCCACCGGTGCGTGAGGCATCACCCGCGCTGGCTGCCACATGACGGGCCTCGCGGGCATGGTCACGTACCTGATCGATGGAGACTGACATTTCCTCGACGGCGGCGGCCATCCCTGACGCGGCTTCGCTTTGCGCAGTGGTGGCCGTGGCCGAAGCCTGGGCGGCAGCGGACAGTTCAACGGCGGCGCGAGCCAGATCGTCGGCGCTTCGCTGCGACGCACTGACCATGGTACGCAGACTGTCCTGCATCTGCGCGAATGCGGCCAGCAACCGCCCGGCTTCGTCACGGCCACCGGCGGTGGGTACCGGACGGCTCAGTTCGCCATTGGCGATCGCCTCAGCCACGCTTACCGCCTGGTTGATGGGATGGGTAATCGTGCGCGCCAGCCACCAGGCATAGACCCCGAGGCCGAGAAGGCCGCCCAGACCCACCAAAGCCAAAACGATCAGATCGGTGCGGAAATCGCGTTGCTCTTCCTCGAAAAGGGCTTTCGCGGTCTTTGCCTGATAGATCGCCAGGGCATCAAGCGCCTCTCTGACCGCCTTGCCTTCATCCAGTGCGGCGGCGAGCAAGGCCCGGGATACTTCCGGAGCGTAATCTTCCGCCTTGATGCGCTCGAACAGGGGGCGCACCCGCTCAATCCACGCCGAGCGCTTGCTGGCGAAATCGGTTGCAAGGCGCTTTTCCTCCTCGCTCAGGTTGGTTGCCATATATTTGTTCCAGAGCGCGTTGATCTCGGCGCTACGGCGTTCGAAATTGGCGAAATGCTCACTCAATGGCTGGCCGTGCGCGCCGGACAAGGGGGAACGGGGGTCGCGCTGCAGGATCAGCAGGATTTCCTTCTCGTTGGCGGCGCGCAGTTCGGCCAGGCGAAAGAGATCAACCAGCGGTACAGTTCGATCCTCATAAACTGAATTAAGCGCATCGACAGCCTTTTTTCCGCCCAGCAGACCAACGGCTGCAATGGTGACGAGCAACAACCCGGCAAAGACAGTAAAAGCAGCCAGACGGGCACTGATGGAGTGAAATGACATGGTGACTAACCTATAGGGAAGTTAAAAAGTTGCGGTGGAACAGTGCCGGGATTTCTACCGCCGGCAGGGCCCGGGCGAACAGCCAGCCTTGGGCCAGATGGCAGCCTTGCGCCCGAAGCCAGTCGAATTGTTCCCGGGTCTCGACGCCTTCAGCCAGGGTACGTGCTCCCAGGGCGTCGGCCATGCGGATGATGGCCGCGGCAATGGCGGCATTCTCGGCATCTTCCGGCAAGCCGCTGACGAAGGATGCATCAAGCTTCAGTAGCCCGACACGAATGTTTTTCAGGCTGGCGAGCGATGAATAGCCCGTGCCGAAATCATCGATTGCCAGATGAATGCCAGCATCGGTGAAATCATGCAGATGAGTTAGGGCGTCGATAACATCACGCATGGCCGTGCTTTCGGTTACCTCAATCTCCAATGCCGAGGCCGCCAATCCGTGTCTGTCGAGGCAACGCCGGATCCGGACGAGCAGATGGGGGTCGCGCAACTGGATGGCCGACAGGTTGACTGCCACCCGCAAATCCACACCCTGGTCACGCCATAGGGAAGCGTCACCCAGCGCAGTTTCCAGCGCCCAGTTCCCCAGTGAGTCGATCAGTCCGCAATCCTCGGCAACCGGAATGAATTCAGCCGGCGACACCCAACCCCAGACAGGGTGTTGCCAGCGCATCAACGCTTCGACAGAAACCATGTGGCCGGTAACGACGTCGATTTGCGGCTGATAGTGCAAGAACAGTTCTCCTTGAGTCAGGGCGCGCCGCAGATGCGTTTCGATTTCAAGACGTCTGTGAGCGGAATGGCCCAGGCCGGGCGTGTGAAAATTGTAGGCACTGCCCTTTTCGGCCAGGGCAGGCAGCAAGGCGACAAGGGCGGCGCTCAGCAGATCCTCGGTAGTCCGACCATCGTCTGGACAACAGGCAATGCCGATATCGCACTCGACGATCACTTCCTTGTCGCCAAACGGGATGGGGTCGGCGAAGCGCGCCAGAATCTGTGCGGCAACCCGTTCGGCACCACGAGCGTCGGCGTGCAGGAGCAGGGCGAAATCGGTATCGCTGATGCGGCCTAAAGAATCCTCGGTGCGGATACAATCCAGAAGGCGTCTGCCCGCCTCGCCAAGGAGGAATTTCGCCCCTGCATCAACAACAGCATAGCGCCGAAAATCCGGAAAGCCGATCAGTAACAAGCTCAGCGGCAAGCCATCGCGATGTGACAGGGCCATCGCCTGTGTCAGACGGTCGACGAAAAGCTGGCGATTGGCGAGTCGGGTCACCGGATCGAAATAGGCCAGTTCATGAATTTGCGCCTCAAATGCCTTGCGCTCACTGATGTCGCGCACAATTTTGAGCAGGTGCCC
>JAUYEI010000034.1 GCA_030691385.1 Azonexus sp. | reverse complement strand
GGAGCATCACGTCAAGGATCACCAGATCGGGCTGTTCAGCAAGGATGCGCGCCTCGGCGGTATCGCCGCGTGGCTCGATACTGACAGTGAAGTCATTCTTGGCCAGGTACTCGGCCGTCAGTTCAGCCAGACGTGCGTCGTCTTCGACGAGAAGTATGCGAGTGTTCATCCGCCAATCTTAACCAGCCAGAGGCAGGTGGTCCAGCCTGACGGCCGGTAGGCAATGCCTTAGAATGGGCGTTGGCCAACTTCCCTGTTTTATTTCGACATGAATTTAGCAAGTATTCCCGTGCGTGCCTGGTTTGCCACGCTGGCGCTCGGCTGTTTCGGTCTGGTTGCGTTCGGTATGGCGCTGCAGGAGATGCTCCGGCTCTCTCCGTGTCCGCTATGCATCTTCCAGCGCCTGCTCTACCTGCTGATCGGCGGCCTGGCTCTCGCCGGCTTTCTCTTGCCGATGGCCCGCTTGCTGTGGAGTGGCGTCATCGGCGTGCTGGCGCTTCTCGGTGCTGGCGTCGCCGCCTATCAGAGCTGGATGCAGTTTTTCCCGGATCCCGACAACGAGTGCAGTTTGACCGATCCCAGCCTGATCGAACGTATTGTCGACTGGCTGGGGACCCAGATGCCGTCGCTGTTCCTGGCCACCGGCTTTTGCAGCAGCAAGGAGTGGATTTTCCTCGGGCTGTCGATGGCCAACTGGTCGGCACTGATCTTCCTCGGCATCGCCGCCTACGTTGCCTTGCTGGCCCGTCGCCGGGTCTGATCAGGTAGCAGCAAAAACAAAACCCGCCGAGAGGCGGGTTTGTTGTCGAAAGCTGGAGAAGCCGAATTACTTCAGCTTGACTTCCTTGTAAGCGACATGCTTACGCGCTTTCGGATCGTACTTCATCATCTCCAGCTTCTCATGCGTCGTGCGCTTGTTCTTGGAGGTGGTGTAGAAGTGACCGGTACCAGCTGTGGATTCCAGCTTGATTTTTTCGCGACCGCCTTTAGCCATTTTATATTTCCTTCTTTATCAGACTTCGCCGCGAGCGCGCAGGTCGGCGAGGACGGCGTCGATGCCGTTCTTGTCGATCAGGCGCAGACCGGCGTTGGAAACGCGCAGGCGCAGGAAGCGGTTTTCAGATTCGACCCAAAAACGACGGTACTGCAAGTTCGGCAGGAAACGGCGTTTGGTTCTATTGTTGGCATGGGAAACAGTATTCCCAACCATCGGGCCTTTACCCGTTACTTGGCAGACACGCGCCATGATGGTGCTCCAGAATTCGCTAGAAGAGAGCCCACAAGTATAACCAAAAGTACTTAATCGTTTCAAGGGGTTTTATTGATTTTTATAGCAAGCCCCGTTCGGCGAAGGAGAGCGGTGGCGTGTTGCCGGCCACGATGAAGTGGTCGAGAACCTTGACATCGACCAAGGCCAGGGCCTCTTTCAGGGATCGCGTAAGCATCTCGTCGGCCCGCGACGGCTCGGCGACTCCGGACGGATGATTGTGCGCCAGAATGACCGCGGAGGCATTGTTGGCCAGCGCGGCCTTGACGACTTCACGCGGGTAAACCGAGGTCTGGGTCAGTGTGCCGGAGAACAGTTCGTCAGCCTTGAGCAGGCGGTTCTGGGCGTCCAGCCACAATGCCATGAAGACTTCATGGCCCCGGCTGGCCAGTTTCAGGCGCAGCCAGTCGCGTACCTTGCCCGGCGAGGTGAAACTGTCGCGTGTCGCCAAATCCTGCGACAGGGCGCGCCGGGTCAGTTCGAAACTGGCTTTGAGCTGGGCTGCCTTGGCCATGCCGATGCCGGAAACACTGGCCAGTTCGGCGAGCGATGCTTCGGCCAGCGTGCCGAGTTGGCCATCGAAGCGCTGCAGCAGATCGCGCGCCAGATCGACGGCGCTTTTGCCGCGCACACCGACCCGCAAATAGATGGCCAGGAGTTCGGCATCGGAAAGGGCTTCCGGGCCGTGCTCCAGCAGTCGCTCGCGCGGTCGTTCGCCCTCGGGCCAGTCGGTAATCGCCATATTCTTTTCCGTTAGAATGTGCGGAGTCCAATTCTAATGGCAAGACAATGGAATTACAGGGAAAACGCATCGTTCTCGGTGTCACCGGCGGCATTGCTGCCTACAAGGCGGCCGAACTGGTTCGCCTGCTCGGCAAGCAGGGCGCCGAGGTGCAGGTGGCGATGACCGAAGGGGCGACGCACTTCGTCACGGCGACCACTTTTCAGGCGCTGTCGGGCAAGCCGGTCTACCTTGATCAGTGGGATGCCCGGATGCCCAACGCCATGGCGCACATCGATCTGTCGCGGCAGGCTGACCTCATTCTCGTGGCGCCGGCTTCGGCTGATTTCCTCGCCCGCATCGCCCACGGCATGGCTGACGATCTGTTGGCGACCATGGTGCTGGCGCGCGACTGCACCTTGCTGGTGGCGCCGGCGATGAATCGCCAGATGTGGGAAAACCCGGCGACGCAACGCAATGTCGCTCAATTGGCGGCCGATGGTGTGCAGATACTTGGTCCGGCCAGCGGCGAGCAGGCTTGCGGCGAAGTCGGCGCCGGCCGCATGCTGGAACCCGAGGAGATTCTTGAAGAGGTCATTGCCTTCTTCACGCCCAAGCTGCTGGCTGGGAAAAAAGTGTTGATCACCGCCGGGCCGACCTTCGAAGCCATCGATCCGGTACGCGGTATCACCAATTTGTCGTCCGGTCGCATGGGCTACGCCGTCGCCCGCGCCGCACGGCAGGCTGGGGCGCAGGTGACGCTGGTTTCCGGACCTGTCGGCTTTTCGGCTCCGCAGGGCGTCGACCGTGTCAATGTGCAGAGTGCGCTCGACATGCACGCTGCCGTGATGGGGCGTGCTGCCGCGTCGGACATCTTCATCGGAGTCGCCGCGGTGGCCGATTACCGCGTTGCCAATTCGGCTGAACACAAGCTCAAGAAGGATGCCGGCGGTATTCCGCCCATCGAGTTGATCGAGAATCCGGACATTCTCGCTGAAGTGGCGGCCATGCCGGGTGGCCCGTTCTGCGTCGGTTTTGCAGCCGAGAGCCGCAATCTGGAAGAATATGCGCAGACCAAGCGGCGCAAGAAAAATTTACCGCTGATCGCGGGAAATCTGATTCAGGATGGTTTTGGCGGCGATGACAACCGGCTCGTGCTCTTTGACGACACCGGGGTCCATCCGCTGACGCCGGCGCCCAAGGCGGTATTGGCCCGGCAATTGATTGAACACATCGCTATCTTGACGAGGAAAGACTGATGCATCAAATCGACGTAAAAATTCTCGACAACCGCCTGCGCGAAACGCCGCCGGAATACGCCACGCCCGGTTCAGCCGGGCTTGATCTGCGCGCCTGCATCGAGGCGCCCATCCATGTCGCGCCGGGCCAAACCACGCTGGTGCCGACCGGCATGGCCATCCATCTGGCCGATCCGGGTCTGGCAGCAATGATCCTGCCGCGCTCCGGTCTTGGTCATAAACATGGCATTGTGCTTGGCAATCTGGTCGGCCTGATCGACAGCGACTATCAGGGCGAACTCATGGTGTCGGTCTGGAACCGTGGCAGTGTGGGCTTTACGCTCAACCCGCTGGATCGCATTGCGCAGTTGATCATCGTTCCGGTCTTGCAGGTTGGTTTCAATATCGTTGATGACTTCGATGCCAGCCATCGTGGCGAAGGCGGCTTCGGCAGCACCGGGCACGCGTGAGTGTTGAAAGCAGGGCGTAAGCAAATCACTATTTAATGATTTTCTTTTTGGCCAAGAGGTAGGGGAGATGAAGATATTTGGATTGCAATTCGCCGGCGCTGTGTTCGCCGCACTCTGCTCGATGCCCGTGTTGGCCGCTGACAAGGTCGATCTGGCACGCGCGGAAGAGATCGTTTCCGGGCGCTGCTTTCTTTGTCACGGCCTGGAAGGCGAATCGGCCAGCCCGGTTTTCCCCCGCCTGGCCGGCCAACATGGCGAGTACATTGCCAGGCAGCTTGCTGATTTCAAATCCGGCAAGCGCAGCAGCGACACCATGAAGCCGCAGTCTGAAGAATTGACGCCGGCTGAAATGAAAGCACTCGGTGCTTTCTTTCAGGCCAAGGTGGTCGGTCCGCGCACGGGAAGAGATCAGGAATTACTGGCGGTTGGCAAATTCGTTTTCAATCGTGGCAACCAGTTCTCCGGCCTGCCGGCCTGTTCGACCTGCCATGGTGCCAAGGGCCTTGGAACGCCGCAGTTGCCTCGCCTGGCCGGACAGCACCCGCGTTATACCGAGGATCAGTTGAAACAGTTCAACAAGCGTGAGCGGACCAACGACAATGCCGTCATGCATACCATTGCCTCAAAGTTGTCTGAGCTCGAAACACATGCGGTTGCCGAGTACATCGCAACGCTGGACTGAGCAAACGCAACACCAAATGCAAAAAAGCCGCCAATTTGGCGGCTTTTTTGCATTAGAAAACTTGACTACCGAGCTTCAGAAACAGTTAACCTTGAAACCTCAGCTAGACGCGGCTGATGGTGCGTTTGGGCGGTATCCATTGCGGACGCAGCAGGCTCATGCCGGCAAGGAGAAGCGAAAACAAGCCGATAACAATAAAGCAAATCGGCGGGTTTCGGCGAAGCCACAAAGCCGGACGCCCGACCAGACGTGCCCGTGGCCGCGTAGCGCTGTCACCCAGCGGGTGAATGGCATCGAAGACACAAAGGCCCGTATTCATGCGGCTGGCCAAGGCTGGATAAGCGGTCAACTGAGGTTTCAAGGGTTAAGTTTTGGATGGAAATGGTGCATCTATCCTACGCCGACACACTTCGGGCATAGCGCGCTGATCTCCACCTCCGGGCTCTCCAGGCGATGTCCGGCCGCAGCCAGACTGGTCGACAGGGCACTCATCACCGATTGCTCCTGTAATTCAGTGACCCCGCTGCATTTCGGACAGACCAGAAACAAACTGGGGGTTTGATGGGACGCATGTCGGCAGGCAACGAAGAGATTCATGCGCCCGATCTTGTGCGCCAGGCCCTGTTCAATCAAAAAATCCAGCGCGCGATAAACAGTCGGCGGTGAAGCGCCGGGGCGGGCTTCCTTTATCCGGGCCAATAGATCATAGGCCTTAACGCCGGTTGGGCTGCGGTAAAGCAGTTCCAGCACTTCGCGACGGATCGCCGTCAGACTGGCGCCCCGCTCCCGGCAAGCCGCTTCGGCCCGATCAAGTGCCTCGGTGCTGTCACTGTCGACAGGCAGATATTCAACGTCGGGAATTGAGGGTTTCATAAATTTGGCCTTGGTGGTACAAATGCAATGTTATAACATTGCATTCCATGTATCCAGAAGCCCCTATGTTAACCCGACTTGAAGGCGCCCCCATCGGCGCGAGCCTGCCGCTTTCCGAGGTACTGGCCAACTTGCCCTTCGATCAGCAAGGCCTGGTCGCCGCCATCGCCCAGCAGTTCGACACCCGCGAAGTGCTGATGCTGGCCTGGATGAGTCGCGCCGCCATTGATGAAACGCTGGCGACCGGTTTTGCCTGTTACTGGTCGCGTTCGCGCCAGACCTTGTGGCGCAAGGGCGAAAGCGTCGAAGTCATATCGGCCCCGATTCACCCTCTCATTCATCAGAGCCGGAAATGACCAAGCAACCCAACAAGAACGATCCTCGCCTCCCAGTCACGGTTTTGTCCGGCTTTCTCGGTGCCGGCAAGACCACGCTGCTCAACCATGCGCTGAATAACCGCCAGGATTTGCGCGTCGCGGTCATCGTCAATGACATGTCCGAGGTCAATATCGACGCCCGGCTGGTTGCCGAAGGCGGCGCCGAGTTGTCGCGCGCCGAGGAGAAGATGGTCGAAATGAGCAACGGCTGCATCTGCTGCACGCTGCGCGAAGACCTGCTCATCGAAATCGCCCGGCTGGCAAAGGAAAAGCGCTTCGATTACCTGCTCATCGAATCGACCGGTATCGCCGAGCCGCTGCCGGTGGCTGAGACCTTTACCTTCCGCGACGACGATGGCACCAGCCTGTCGGACATTTCGCGGCTGGACACCATGGTCACGGTGGTGGACGGCTTCAACTTTCTGCGCGACTACAGTTCGCAGGACTACATCGCCGACCGCGGCGAAAGCCTGGGCGAAGACGACCAACGCACCGTGGTCAATCTGCTGGTCGAGCAGGTTGAATTCTGTGACGTCATCGTCCTCAACAAGACCGATCTATTGCCGCCGGAAGACATCGCCCGTCTCGAAGCCATCCTGCACACGCTGAATCCGCGGGCCGACATCGTCCATGCCAGATTTGGCGAGGTGCCGCTCGAACGCATCCTCAACACAGGGCGCTTCGATTTCGAACAGGCGGCGGAGGCTCCCGGCTGGCTGCAGGAACTGCGCGGCGAGCACATCCCGGAAACCGAGGAATACGGCATTTCCAGCTTCGTCTATCACGCTCGCCGGCCTTTTCATCCGGCGCGCTTTTATGAGTGGATTAACCAGGAATGGCCGGGCGTCATCCGCTCAAAAGGCTATTTCTGGCTGGCTTCGCGCCCGGGTCTGGTCGGTAGCTGGTCGCAAGCCGGCCCGGTGACCCGGCACGAACTCGGCGGCCTGTGGTGGGTCGCCGTGCCCGAAGCGGAATGGCCGCAGGACGACGAAAACCGCCGGATCATCCAGGAGCGCTGGGTGGAACCCTATGGCGATGCCCAGCAGGAACTGGTGATGATCGGCATCGAGATGGATGAAGCCGCGTTGCGCCGTGCCTTCGATGCCTGCCTGCTGAACGATGCCGAATTGGCATCAGGGCCGGAAACCTGGGTGCGTTATGAAGACCCGTTTCCGGCTTGGAGCATTGAAGAAGACGGCGAGGTATAAGCGATGAGTATCCAGCCTATTGAACGTCGCATCCCGGTAACCCTGCTCACCGGTTTTCTCGGCGCCGGCAAAACGACCTTGCTCAACCACCTGCTCAGCCAGCCGGAAATGGCCACGGCGGCCGTGCTGATCAACGAATTCGGCAGCGTTGCGGTCGACCACCATCTGGTCAGCAAAATCGACGAAGACCTGATCATGCTCGATTCCGGCTGCATCTGCTGCACGGTGCGTGGCGATCTGACGCGCAGCCTGACCGAGTTGTTCATGCGCTGCCTGCGCCGCGAACTGAAGCCGATCAGCCGCGTCATCATCGAAACGACCGGGCTGGCCGACCCGGCGCCGGTGATTTACACGCTGATGGAAGACTTCTTCGTCGCCGAGCGCTTCCGCATCGATGGCGTCGTCACCGTGGTCGATGCGACGCATGCCTTGCAGCAACTGGCGCAACACGCCGAGCCGGTCAAGCAGATCGCCATGGCCGACCGCCTGCTGCTCAGCAAATGCGACCTGGCGACACCAGAGCAACTGGCCGAGGTCAGCCAAACCCTGACCCGCCTCAACCCCTCTGCCGCGCAGATTTACGTGCGACGCGGCGAAGTGGCAATCGCTTCGCTGACCAATTGCGGCCTCTACGACCCGGGCAGCAAGACACCCGATGTCGCCGGCTGGCTGGCCGAGGAAAAAGTCCGCGAGGAACGGCGCAAGGCGCACGGCCATCACCACCATGACCACGATGTCGATCGCCACGACGCCCACGTCTACAGCTTTGCCCTGACTTTCGACCAGCCGCTGCAATGGGTCTTCTTTGCCGATGCCGTGGCCACGCTGCTCGACACCATGGGCGACCGCATCCTGCGCATCAAGGGGCTGCTCAACGTCCCCGGCGACCACAAGCCGCGCGTCGTCCAGTGCGTGCAGCACGTGATGTATCCGTACTCCCGGCTCGATGACTGGCCGGCCGAAGTGCCGTACAACGACAAGAAGAGCCGCCTGGTCTTCATCGTCCGCGATCTGCCGCAGTCGATGATCGAGCAGGCCTTCGCCATGTTCTGCGACGCCCGCGATGTCGGGAGTCACGCGGCATGACGTCTGCCCCCCAAGGTTCCCGCCTTGGCAGCATCGACCGACTGCGCGGCGCCGTCATGGTGCTGATGCTGGTCGACCACGTACGCGAGTTTTTCTATCTCCATCTGCAGGTCGGCGACCCGATGAGCATTGCCTCAACACCACCGGAACTGTTTTTTACGCGCCTGACCAGCCATGTCTGCGCGCCGGTTTTCGTCCTGCTGACCGGTTTGGGGGCCTGGCTTTACGGCAGCGGGCGCAACTTGCAGGAGACGGCCGCCTATCTGGCCAAGCGCGGGCTGTTGCTGATCGTGCTGGAACTGACCGTGGTCGGTTTCGCCTGGACCTTCAGCTTCACGCCGAAGATGATCTATCTGCAGGTGATCTGGGCCATCGGCCTGGCGATGCTGGCGCTTTCGGCTTTGCTCTGGTTGCCGCGTGTGGGCCAGATTCTGCTCGTGGTTTTGCTCGTCTTCGGCCACAACGCACTCGATGGCGTGAATTTTGGCAGCGGCGAGGCGGGATTCATTCCGTGGGCCATCCTGCATGACCGTAGCGTCATCGAACTGGGCGGCGGTATCGCGGTACGCACCTCTTACCCCGTCCTGCCGTGGATCGGCATTATCCTGTTCGGTTACCTGCTTGGGCCGCTGTATGCGCATGGCGCATCGGTTGAAACCCGGCAGCGCCGGCTGCTGGCGATGGGCTTGGCCGCCCTGGGTGCCTTCGTGGTGCTCCGTCTGCTCAACGTCTATGGCGACCATGCCTGGCAGGCCGGGAGCACGGCACTGGCGAGCCTGATGTCTTTCCTGAACATCACCAAGTACCCGCCATCACTCCATTTCATCCTGCTCACCCTGGGCATCGGTCTGCTCGCCCTGGCCGGACTGGAGCGCATGCAAGGCGGGCGAGCGCTGGCCCTGATCGGGCGGGTGCCGATGTTTTTCTACATCGCCCACCTCTACCTGCTGCACCTCATCTATCTGCTGCTCGCCGCGCTCTACGGCCCCAACCAGGGAGATCGCTTCGGCTTTTCCCAGGTCTGGATGATCTGGGCCATGGCCTTGCCCGTACTCGCCTGCCTTTACCGCCCCTGCCGCTGGTTTGGCCGACTCAAGCAGGAAGGCCGGCAGCGCTGGATGAGTTATTTCTAATCCTTATTAACGTTTCGGACAAAGCATGAAAATCAAAGCACTGACTCTCGCCGTCTCCGCCGCATTCGCCACCGCCTCGCATGGCGCTCCCGCGGGAGAGTCCACCATCACGCTCGGCGAAGTGACCGTACGCACCGCTCAAGGCGGCCCCCTGCTGACGACGAACATCCTCACCTCGGTCGACGTCATGGCCGCCGACAAGATCGAAGACAAGCAGGTCATGAATAGCTGGGAACTGCTTGGCCAGATGCCGGGCATCCAGCTCACCGAAACCCGCATGGGTGCCGAATCCGGCAAGGCGACTTTCCGCGCCTTCAACGGCGAGGGTTACATCAACGGGATCAAGGTGTTGATCGACGGCATTCCGAGCAACGTCAATAGCGGCAACCAGCGTTTCATCGACATGATCTTCCCGCTCGAGATCGACTACATCGAGGTCGTGCGCGGCACCAACGATCCGCGTTACGGCCTGCACAACATTGGCGGCAATTTCAATGTCGGAACGCGTCAGGGCGGCAATTACACGGAAGGTCGGCTGACCTATGGCAGCTTCAATACGCGCGAGCTCCAGGCCGCACTGGGCCGCGAGTCGGGCGGCTTTGCCCAGAACTACTTCATCGCCAGGCAGGATTCGGACGGTTATCGCGACCATTCGAAATCGGAGAAATACTCGCTGGGCGGCAAGTGGTTCTACACCACCGACGACCAGCGCCTGAAAATGGGCCTGACGGCGCGCGTCTATGAACATGACGCCGAGGAACCCGGTTACCTGACCGCGACAGAAATGGCGGCCAGCCGCAGGCAGTCTCCCGCCAAGAATGCCAACGATGGCAGCGAACGCGACATGAAGCAGGTTGCCGCCCATGCCGACTGGCAGATCAGCGACGACCTGCTGTTCAGCAACAGGCTGTATTTCAATGAGTACAAAGAAGATCGCAAGATCACCTTTACCAACTACCCCGTCGGCAATGCCCCCCGGCAACGGCGCCAGTGGGATGAAACGCAGACCGGCCTGATCAGCACGCTGACCTGGCGTGCCAACGCGATGCTGACCCTTGACGGCGGGATCAATTATGAACGTCAGGAAAACGAGTATCGCCGCTATCGCTACAACTACGGCGTCCCCACCGATTTCTCGGCCACCCCGGCCAGTGTGCGGAATAACGACAACCACACGTTCAACAATTTCGGTGCCTATGTCCAGGCCATCGTCAAGCCGATCGAATCCTTGAAAATCATTCCCGCCTTCCGCGTGGACCGATTCACCGGCAACACCCATTTGAACACCACAGGCATCTCGGCCCCCTTGCAGGACTATGGCTGGATCAGCCAGCCCAAGCTGAGCACGGTCTACAGCGTGACACCGAACACGCACGTATACGCCAATTGGGGCAGAACTTTCCAGGTGCTGACCGGTTCCCGCGAACCTGCCTACCTGACCAGCGGCCAGATTCCCTACAACCCGTCGATCAATACCGGCAAGGAAATTGGCGTCAAGTTCAAGCCCGTGGCCGGCACCGAAGCCCGAATTGCCCTCTGGCAGCAGGATGCGACCGATGAAGTGGCCAACATGCCGAGCACCGGAACGACGGTCGGCCTCGGCCAGACCCGGCGCAAGGGCATGGATTTCCAGGTATCCAGCCGTGTTACCGACAAGCTGACCCTGTGGTTCTCGCATGCCCAGCAGGAGGCCAAGGTCGTCAGCGCCTACACCTCGGGCGGTGCTCCGTTGGCCGGCAAGGAAGTGTTTTCGACGCCTCGCCATATCACCAATCTGGGCGCCGAATACCAGGCCGATGCCTATTGGCGATTCGGCTTGCAAGGCCGTGTACAGGGCGATTACTACATCGACGATCTGAACGCCAAGGGCAAGTACGGCGGCTTTGCCGTGCTCGATGCCAGCGTGCGCTACGCCCTGTCGGCGACGACCAGCATCGACTTTCAGATCAAGAACCTGACCGATCACAAGTACGAGTACGTCTGGTATGACAACTTCTTCTGGGGCGGCGCCGACCAGCCCATGTTTTCGCCGGCGCCGGGGCGCTCGGGCTATCTGTCGCTCAATGTGAAGATGTAATCACGGATGGCCGCCATGCCCTCACGCTGCGGCCATGCAATTTCATTTTCAAGCGCTTTTTCCGGTTGACCGTAGCAGAAGGAGCTTCTCCATGAATGCAGCGTTGCCCCGCAATGTGACCAGCAGTTGCGCCCTCGCCGACGATCCGCTCGGCCTGACCCGCATCTTCGATCCGGAAAACCAGCTTGCCCAGTGGCGAAGGCCCGTCGAACCGGTCATTGCCGACTGGCTGGCCGCCCACGCCGGTGATCTGGGCGGTGGCTTGCGTCAGACGCTTGCCCCGGGACAGCGGCCCGACCTCGGCCGCCTGCCGGCCGGTGCCGGACGCGATGCGCTGGCGGCCGACATCGCCCTGCTGGCCGAGATGCTCGGGGAATTGCTCGATGCGGCAAGCATCGGTTTGCGTCTGGAAGTGGTCGGCCAGGCCATGTGCCCGCGTCTGCATGTTGACCGCGTCGGCATCCGGTTGTTATGCACCTATCGCGGCCCGGGGTCGGAGTGGGTGGAGGATGCGTCGGTCGACCGCCGATTCCTCGGCGCCGCCTCGGGCGGCCGGCCGGATGAGGCTTCCGGCCTGTTGCTGGCCGGGCATCGGATCGAGGCCATTCCACCCTTCGCCGTGGCGCTGCTCAAGGGCAGCCTGTGGCAGGGCAATGGCGGGCGGGGCATCGTCCATCGCTCGCCGGCCGTCGCGCCGAGCGAGGCACCGCGTATTTTGCTGGCGATGGATGCTGGCTGGTAAGCGATCAACCGGAAGGGCGAGCTCATGAAAAATTTCATTTTCGGCCTTTTTTTCGGGTTGACCGTAGCATTCGTCCACGCCGCTCCCAAACACGTTCACGGCGAGGCCCGGCTGGAAATCAGCCTCGACCGCGAGCAACTGGTCGTCGCGCTGGAGAGCCCGCTCGACAGCCTGCTCGGCTTCGAACACGCGCCGCGCAATGCCGCCGAACGGCAAGCGTTGCAGGTCATGGCGGCCAAACTGAAGCAGGCGAGCCAGATATTTGTGCCGAGCGCCGCCGCCCAGTGCGTGTCGACCGGCGTCGAACTGGATTCGCCGGTGCTGGGCGGCAAAGCCGAGCCCGGTGGTCATAACGATCTCGATGCCCGCTACACCTGGCGCTGCGCCAAACCCGAGGCCCTGCGCGACATCGCGACCGGTCTGTTTGCCGAGTTTCCCAAGCTGCGCCGCATTGCCGTCGAATTCGCCGGGCCTCAGGGCCAGCGGGCCGGGCGACTGGATGCTGCGAGCCCGCGTTTTAGCTGGTGAACATGAGCCTGCCTGCCATCGCCATCGCGAACCTGGCCTTCCGCTGGCGTCCGGCCGACGCCTTCTGCCTGAAATTGGCCAATGCCACGGTCGACGCCGGAAAAAGCCTGTTTTTGCATGGCCCGAGCGGCAGCGGCAAAAGCACGCTGCTCAACCTGATCGGCGGCGTGCTGCTGCCGGAACGCGGCTCGGTCAGCCTGCTCGGCCAGCCTCTTGGCGAGATGTCGGCCAGCCGACGCGACGCCTTCCGCGCCGATCACCTCGGTTTCATTTTCCAGCAGTTCAACCTGATTCCCTACCTGTCGGTACTCGACAACGTGCTGCTGCCTTGCCGCTTTTCCGCCCGCCGGGCCAGGCGCGTCAGCGAACCGGCGGCGGAAGCCCGGCGCCTGCTCGCCGGGCTCGACCTCGACCCGGGATTGCTAGCCCGGCCGGCGGCGGAACTCTCGGTCGGTCAGCAGCAGCGGGTGGCGGCGGCACGGGCGCTGATCGGCCGGCCGGAAATCCTGATCGCCGACGAGCCGACCTCGGCCCTCGATGCCGGACGTCAGGTCGCCTTCGTCGAATTGTTGCTGAGCGAGGCCAGACAGGCCGGCAGCGCCGTCGTCTTCGTCAGCCACGATTTGCGGCTGGCGGCGCATTTCGACCAAAGCCTGGCGCTGGCCGCATGAAACCGCTCCTCCTCATCGCCCTGAAGAGCGCCTGGAACCGGCGGCTGACGCTGGGCCTGACCTTGCTCGCCATTACCCTGGCGGTGATGCTGCTGCTTTCGGGCGAGCGGATTCGCCAAGCGGCGCGCGACGGTTTCGCCCAATCTGTCTCCGGCACCGACCTCATCGTCGGCGCCCGCGGCAGCCCGCTGCAACTGGTGCTCTACGCCGTCTTCCAGGTCGGCGAGGCGAGCCACAACATCGACTGGCAAAGTTATCAGGCTATCGCCGCCGACCCGGCCGTGGCGTGGAGTGTGCCGCTGACGCTGGGCGACTCGCACCGCGGCTTCCCGGTGCTCGGCACGACGCCCGCCTATTTCGAACACTATCGCTACGGCGACCGCCAGCCGCTGCGCCTTACCGCCGGCCAGCACTTCAACGGCCTATTCGACGCCGTCATCGGTGCCGAGGTCGCGGTGAAACTCGGTTACCGGCTCGGCGAGCGCATCACACTCAGCCACGGCAGCGGCCAGTTGCCGGGCCTGGCGCATGCCGACAAGCCCTTCACCGTGGCCGGCATCCTGGCGCCGACCGGCACGCCGGTTGACCGCCGGGTGCACGTCAGCCTCGCCGCCATCGAAGCCATCCACCTCGACTGGCAGGGCGGAGCGCCGATTACCGGCGTTTCCATCCCGGCCGATGTCGTCAGCAAATTCGACCTGCAGCCGAAAACCATCACCGCCTTCCTGCTTGGCCTGCATCAACGCAGCGCCGTTTTCCGGCTGCAGCGGCGCATCGCCGATTTTCACGCTGAGCCGCTGCTCGCCGTGCTACCCGGCGTCGCCCTGGACCAGTTGTGGCAGACGGTGGGCGTCGTCGAAAAGGCCTTGCTCGGCATTTCGTGGCTGGTCTTCGCGGTCGGGCTGGCCGGCCTGGCGGCGGTCATGCTGGCCAGCCTCAGCGAGCGACGGCGCGAACTGGCCGTGCTGCGTTCGATCGGCGCCGGGCCGCGCCACATCCTGTTCCTGCTGATACTCGAAAGCCTGCTCGTCACCCTGCTCGGCGTACTGCTCAGCCTGGGCCTGGTGAGTTCCGCAGCCTGGCTGGGCGGCCCGTGGCTGGCCGCTCAATTCGGCTTATCGACGCTGCCGCTGGCCGTTTCCCCCGGCGAACTGCGCCTGCTCGCCGGCATTTTTGCCGCCGCCCTGCTGGTCAGCCTGTGGCCGGCCTGGCGCGCTTACCGGCTGTCGCTGGCCGATGGCCTGATTCCCCGTTTATGAAAGCTTGCCGACGATGCGTCTTTTGATCCCGTTCCTTCTCATTGCCCTGCTCGGCCCCGCCGTGGCGGAAGACTATCGCCTCGGCGAGCGCCTGACGCCGCGCAAGGCAACGCCCGCGCTCAGCTACCGCGAAATCGGCTGGGCCGACCTGATCCCGAAAGGCTGGGACCCGATGGCCGCCTTCAAGGGATTGAACATGAGCCGACTCAAGGATAGCGACCCAAAAGCCATCGAGGCGCTGGAAAGGATGAAAGCGGCCTGGGCCGAGGCGCCGGTCGAAGCCTCGCTCGATGGCAAAAGGGTCAAGCTGGCCGGTTTCGTCGTGCCGCTTGAGCGCAAGGGCGATGCCGTGCTCGAACTGCTGCTCGTGCCGTATTTCGGCGCCTGCATCCATGTCCCGCCGCCACCGGCCAACCAGATCGTGCATGTCGTTCTGAAAAAGCCGGCGGCAGGCTTGAAAACCATGGATGCCTTCTGGGTCAGCGGCACGCTCAGCCTGCAGCACGGCGACAGCAGCTTGGGCATCTATGGCTACCGGATGACCGGCGAACGACTTGATGCTTACGGCTTACCGAAAGGCGTGAAATGAATACCTTGACGATGATCGTTCTGGCCACCTTGCTCGGCGGGCTGCTTAGCATGGCGGCTGCCGCCGGGCTGGTTTTTCGGCTCTCCCGGCAGTTGACCGCAACCCTCGTGGCGTTTTCGGCGGGGGTGATGCTGTCGTCAGCCTTGCTCGATATTCTGCCTGAGGCTTTTGCCTCCCTACCGCAGCACATTGATGTGCTGGAGCATGCCGGCCATGCCCACGACGCGCCTGCAGCCAGCCTGTTTGCGGTATTACTGGCCGGTTTGCTCGGTTTCTTCGCGCTGGAGCGCCTCGCCTTGTGGCGCCACTCGCACGCTGGCTGCGAGGCGGTCGCCGGCGAACAGCATGCCGAGGTAGCCGCCCCGCTGATCCTGATCGGCGATGCCGTTCACAACTTCGTCGATGGGTTGTTGATCGCAGCAGCCTTCCTGGCCGACCCGATGCTGGGCCTGACCACGACGCTGGCCGTGGTGGCTCACGAAATACCGCAGGAACTGGGCGATTTCGTGCTCCTGCTCAATGCCGGGTGGAGCCGACGCAAGGCATTGATCGCCAACGCAGCCTCCAGTCTGACCTCCGTCCTCGGCGGCCTGCTTGGCTACTTTGCCATGGATGGAGCCGACCACCTTCTGCCCTATGTTTTGACCATCGCTGCCGCCAGTTTTATCTACATCGCGGTGGCCGACCTGCTGCCATTGCTGCACCGACAGCGCAGCAGCTTTGCGCTTCAATCGGCGCTGATCGGACTGGGCGTCATGGTGGTACCCCTCGTCGGGCAATGGGTGCATTAAACCTTGAAACCTCGGTTGACCGCTTATCCAGCCTTGGCCAGCCGCCTGAATACGGGCCTTTGTGTCTTCGAGGCGATTCACCCCTTGGCTGACAGCGCTACGTGGCCGCTGGCACGCCTGGTCGGGCGCCCGGCTTTGTCGCTCCTTCTTGCAGGCATGAGCCTGCTGCGTCGTCGCTGCGCGCCGGCCATCCCGCCCCGGCGCACCATCAGCCACGTCCAACCGAGGTTTCAAGGTTGAACCTTGAAACCTCGGTTGACCGCTTATCCAGCCTTGGCCAGCCGCCTGAATACGGGCCTTTGTGTCTTCGAGGCCATTCACCCGTTGGGTGACAGCGCTACGCAGAGAAGTTGAGGCGAAAAAAAGGCCGCATTCGCGGCCTTTGTCCTGGGTTCACAGAGAAATCAGGTCAGCATGTCGGCCCAGATGTTCTTCGCCCAGCCCATTGCAACCTTGCCTTCCAACTCATTACGCGCTGCCGATACGCCGCCGGCACCCTTGACCGGTTGCACGGTCTTGGTGGCTGCGTCGTACTGGTGGATGGAGGAGACGTGAATGACGTTTTTCGCATCGACGAAGCTGTAGCAGGTGTTCATGACGACCGGCTCCGGGTTCGGTTCCTGGCCGTTGAGCATGTTCAGGATCGCCGCAGCGGCGAGCTTGCCGTGCTGGTTGGCGATGTGACCCGATTTCGGCATGGTCGGGGCCGGGAAGATGGCGTCGCCGAGGACGTGAATGCCTGGCGTGCTGGTCGATTCCATCGATAGCCAGTTGATGTCCACCCAGCGGTTGTTGATCAGCTTGATGCCCGACTTGGCGGCGATGTCGCCGGCGCGGTGCGGCGGGATGACGTTGAGCACGTCGGCCTTGAACTTGTCGAATTCGAGCACGGCGGTGTTGGTGCCGACTTCGACATCCTTCACTTCGCTGTTGTTGCGGTATTCGATCATGCCCTTGTAGAGATCGGTCCAGGCCTTGGTAAACAGGCCTTTCTTGGACATCACGTCTTCGTTGGCGTCGAGGATGACGACCTTGGATTTCGGCTTGTGTTCCTTGAAGTAATTGGCGACCAGGCAGGCGCGCTCGTAGGGGCCGGGCGGGCAGCGGTAGGGCGCTTTCGGGATGGCGATGGCGTAGGTGCCGCCGTCCTTCATCGACTCAAGTTGCTTGCGCAGGGCGACGGTCTGGGCGCCGGCCTTCCAGGCGTGGAGGATCTTCGACTGGGCATCGGCGTTGTTGAGGCCGGGGATCTGGTCGAACATGAAATCGACGCCCGGCGAGAGGACCAGACGGTCGTAGCTCATGGCGCCGCCAGCCTTCAGCGAGATCGTCTTCTTGGCCGCGTCGACCGCAACGACGTCGTCCTGGACGACGCGGACGCCCCATTTGCTCTTCAGGCCGTCGTAGCTGACGGTGATGTCTTCCATGGTCTTGGTGCCGCCAATGACCAGGTTGGAGATCGGGCAGGAAATGAAGGTCGGGTTGCGTTCGATCAGCGTCACCTGCACGCCGCCTTCGCTCCACATGCGCAGGTACTTGGCGACCGTGGCGCCACCGTAGCCGCCGCCAACGACGACAACATGGCCGCTGGCCTTGCCGCCGCCGGCGCAGCCGTAGAGGGAAGCCATTGCGCCGGCTGCCGCACCGACTTTCAGGAAATCACGTCTTTTCATCAGCATCATGGTCATCTCCCCTTATTTCTGTGCGGCGAAATAGCCGGCGATCAGGTCAAGCTGGGCTTCGGTGTAACCCTTGGCGATCTGATGCATGATCGAAGCGGGCTTGTCGCCGCTCTTGTAGTCAGCCAGTTTCTGCAGGATCTTGGCTTTTTCCATGCCGGCCAGGGCATCCATGCCGGAGCCCTTGACGGCGTTGCCGTTGGTGCCGTGGCAGTTGGCGCAGGTGGCGGCCAGATTGCGGCCGAGGTTGGGATCGGCCGCCTGCGAGACGCTGGCAAAGGCCAGCAGGCACAGGGCGGCTATGGGAGCAAACGGTTTCATCGATACATCTCCTCTAGTGTTGTCGATACGCCATATATAGCCAAAATTATTTTAATTGCCCATTTCAGCTTAGTGCCAAGGTTATAAGCCTTTCGCACTAATTGCATGCTGCGTTGCAGCAATATTAGTAGTTGACTATATAAGTACGCAGTTATACATTGATTCTTGATTGAAATCAAAAGAACGATATGGACGAGACATCGGACGAGACATTACAGGTTTTCGAACAGGTGGCGCATTACTTCGGATTGTTGGCCGATCCGACTCGTTTGCGCATTCTTTCGTGCCTGTGCGCTGAGGAGCGTCCGGTTCATGAGGTGGTTGAAAAAATCGGCCTGACGCAGGCCAACATCTCGCGGCATCTGAACATCCTGTACCGGGCCGGGGTAGTCGACCGGCGGCGTGAGGGAAGTTCGGTCATGTACCGCGTGATCGATCCGAATTTCGTCGACATCTGCCGAACGGTCAGCATCACGGTGGCGAGCCGCGATCTGGGCGATCAGTTGGGGGTGTCGCCGGTGAAGTGCAGTACTGACGTCAATTAAGCTGAGGGGTTTGTCCATATGGGTGACATTGTGAAACAACCGGGGCGTCTGCGGTCCGCTCCGGAGAATTTTTTGTCGGAAGAGCAGGTCAAGGCGGTTGGTAGCGGTCGCCGCGACTTCCTGCGCAAGAGTTTCCTTGCGGCCGGTGCGGCATTGGCGGCGCCGATGGCAGCGCGGGCGGCCAGCGCGGGCGACATCAATATCCTGGAAAACCCGGCGTGGACAACCTCGCTCGGTCTGCCGGTAGCGACCAACCCGTACGGCATGCCGTCCAAGTACGAAAGCCAGTTGCTGCGCCGCGAGTCGCCAGGCCTGGCCCGCGTTGGCGGTGCCTCGGTGTCGTTCGCGCCGCTGCAGGGCCTGTTCGGCATCATCACGCCGTCCGGCCTGCATTTCGAGCGCCATCACCAGGGCTGGCATGACATCGATCCGTCCAGGCATCGCCTGATGGTCAATGGCTCGGATGATTCGCTGCTCAAGAAGGCCAAGGTTTATACGCTGGACGAGCTGATGCGCCTGCCCTCCGTGTCGCGCATCCACTTCATCGAGTGCGGCGCCAATACCGGTCTGGAGTGGGGTAACGTTGCCGTGCCGACCGTGCAATACACGCACGGCATGCTGTCCTGTTCCGAATTCACCGGTGTGCCGCTCAAGGTGCTGCTCGAAGACTGTGGCGTCGATTACAAGAAGGCCCGCTACGTGCTGGCCGAGGGCGCCGACGGCTCGTCGATGACGCGCACCATCCCGATGGAAATGGTCGAGTCGGGCGAAGTTTTCGTCGCCTACGGCCAGAACGGCGAAATGCTCCGGCCGGAAAACGGCTATCCGCTGCGTCTGGTGGTGCCGGGCGTTCAGGGCGTGTCGTGGGTCAAGTGGCTGCGTCGCATCGAAGTCGGCGACAAGCCGTATGCGACCAAGGACGAGGCCGTGCATTACATCGACCTCCTGCCGAGTGGCCTGCATCGCCAGTACAGCTCGATTCAGGAAGCCAAGTCGGTGATCACCACCCCGTCCGGCGGCCAGACGCTGCTCGACAAGGGCTTCTACAACGTCTCCGGCCTCGCCTGGTCGGGGCGCGGCAGGATCAAGCAGGTCGATGTCTCCTTCGACGGCGGCATCAACTGGCAGACGGCGCGTCTTGAAGGACCGATCCAGAACAAGGCGCTGACCCGTTTCAACACCAACTGGGTGTGGGACGGCTCGCCGGCCATCCTGCAGTCGCGCGCCATGGACGAAACCGGCTTTGTCCAGCCGACCTATGGTCAGCTACGCAAGGTGCGCGGCACCAAGTCGATTTATCACAACAACGCCATCCAGTCGTGGAAAGTCATCGAAAGCGGGGAGGTCAGCAATGTTCAGGTTCTCTAAGCCGCTTTTCGTTTTTGCCCTGTTTTTCGGGTCGACCGTAGCAATCGCCTTCGAGAACTACCAGGGCGTCGGCCGTCCGGCCACGCCGGCTGAAGTGAGGGCCTGGGACATCGACGTTCGTCCGGACTTCAAGGGCCTGCCCAAGGGGTCGGGCAATGTCGAGCGCGGCAACGAATTGTTCGAGGAAAAGTGCGCCTCCTGCCACGGCACCTTCGGCGAATCGAACGAGGTGTTCACGCCGCTCGCCGGCGGCACGACCAGGGACGACATCAAGACCGGCAACGTCAAGGGTCTGTCTTCGGGCGAACTGCCGCAACGCACGACCTTCACCAAGGTGGCGACCATTTCGACGGTCTTCGACTACATCCAGCGCGCCATGCCGTGGACGGCGCCGAAGTCGCTCAAGCCGGACGAGGTTTACGCCATCCTCGCCTATCTGCTGAATCTGCAGGAAATCGTGGCTGGCGACTTCGTGCTCTCCGACAAGAACATCGCCGAAGTCCAGAAGCTGCTGCCCAACCGCAACGGCATGACGACCGATCACGGCATGTGGCCCGGTGCGCCAGCCAGGAGGGGCGGCATCGGCAACGGTGGCAAGCCGGATACGGCCAACAAGGCGTGCATGAAGAACTGCAAGCCGGAAGTGCTGATCGGCTCGACCCTGCCTGATTACGCCCGCACGGCGCACGGTGAGCTGGCCGACCAGAACCGCAGCTTCGGCCCGGTGCGCGGCACCCGCACGCTCGGCCCCGAGGCCGCCAAGAAGGCGGCCGATGCCGGCACGCTGGATCTGGCCACGAAGAGCGGCTGCATGGCCTGTCACGGCATGAAGAGCAAGATCGTCGGCCCGGGCTACAGCGAAGTCATTGCCCGCTACAAGGATCAGACCGATGCCGAATCGCGCCTGATCGCCAAGGTCAAGGCCGGCGGGCAGGGCGTCTGGGGCTCGATCCCGATGCCGCCGAACGGTCATCTCAAGGACGAGGACATCAAGACCCTGGTGCAGTGGATTTTGTCCGGTTCCAAGTAACCCCCATTTCAACAGAGGAGAAGTCATGAACAATCAACGTCGCACCGTACTCAAATCCGGCTCCGGCGCCGCCCTGCTGGGCATGCTGGCCGCTGCCGGCATCATCACCCCGGGCATCGCCCTGGCCGACTGGAACAAGGCCGCCTTCGACGCCAAGAGCATGGCCGATACGCTCAAGGCGCTCGGCGCCGGCACGCCGGCCGACAGCAAGGACGTCCAGGTCACCGGTCCGGACATCGCTGAAAACGGCGCCGTCGTGCCGGTTGGCGTCGCTTCGACGCTGCCCAACGTGAGCATGGTCGCCATCCTGATCGAGAAGAACCCGAATGCGCTGGCCGCTTCCTTCGTCCTGCCGGAAGGCACCGAAGCCAACGTCCAGACCCGCGTCAAGATGGGCCAGACCTCGAACATCTACGCCCTGGTCAAGTCGGATGGCAAGTTCTTCATGGCGACCAAGGAAATCAAGGTCACCCTAGGTGGCTGCGGCGGCTAAAAACGGGGTCAAGGCTACTGCGCTCGGCATAGCTGCGTTGCTCCCGGTCGCCGTGCAATTTGCACTGTCTCCCGGTCGCGCCTTGCTCTGCCATCGCTCGCTACGCCTTTCCTCCCGTTTTCACACTTACTGAATTTAGGAGAAACAAATGGGCAATCCAATGAAAATCCGCGCCGCCAACAAGGATGGCGTGACCGAAGTGAAGGTTCTGGTCAGCCACGAAATGGAAACCGGCCAGCGCAAGGATTCCGCCGGCGCCATCGTGCCGGCCTGGTTCATCACCGAACTGACCGCCAAGCATGGCGACAAGGTCGTGCTGACCAGCGAATTCGGGCCGTCCGTGTCCAAGAACCCGTACCTGGCTTTCAAGTTCAAGGGCGGCGCCAAGGGCGAGAAGGTCACGGTCAGCTGGAAGGACAACAAGGGCGATTCCCGCACCGACGAAGCGGCCATCAACTAACTGATGGCGTGCGATACGGCAGCCAGGCGGCGCAGACCGCCGCTGCCCTTGTATTTACCCCGTGGAGGAGTAATCAATGATCCGACGTTTGATGAAAACGCTGGTTGGCGTGGCGGTGTTTTCCGCCTTTGCCGGCGGTGTGGCCGCCCAGGACAGCAAGGTCGCCGACGAACTCGCGAAGTACCGCGAAGCGCTGGCCGACGGCAATCCGGCCGACCTGTTCGAGGTCAAGGGCGAAAGCCTGTGGCTGGAAAAACGCGGCCCGAACAATGCCTCGCTCGAACAGTGCGACCTCGGCCAGGGGCCGGGCAAGCTGGAGGGCGCCTATGCCGCCCTGCCAAAATATTTCAAGGACACCGGCAAGGTCATGGACGTCGAGTCCCGCCTGGTCCATTGCATGATGACCCTGCAAGGCTTCACGCTGGCCGAAGCGACCAGGCAGTGGTATTCGAAGCCGGGTAAGGATTCCGACATCGAGGCGCTGGTCACCTTCATCGGCGCCAAGTCGAACGGCAAGCCGATCAACGTGCCGGCGACGCATCCGGAAGAAGCGAAGATGGCCAAGATGGGCGAGAGCATTTTCTATCGCCGCTCCGGTCCGCAGGATTTTTCCTGCTCGATCTGCCACGGTCAGGAAGGCAAGCGCATCCGCCTGCAGGATCTCGGCAACCTGACGACCAAGGACGGTGCCGGCTTCGCCATGAAGACCTGGCCGTCGTACCGCGTGTCGCAGGGCACGGTGTGGACCATGCAGCGTCGTCTGATCGACTGCATGCGCCAGGCCCGCTGGCCTGAGCCCGCCTATC
This sequence comes from Azonexus sp., assembly GCA_030691385.1. Classification (GTDB taxonomy): domain Bacteria; phylum Pseudomonadota; class Gammaproteobacteria; order Burkholderiales; family Rhodocyclaceae; genus Azonexus. Next base: position 15,474 of record JAUYEI010000034.1, on the reverse strand, counting down.
TGGCCGATTCGATCATCGCGCTGGAAACCTATCTGCAAAAAACGGCGACCGGCACCGTGATGGAAACGCCGGGCATCAAGCGCTGAAAAAGGGGATGACCATGAATTTCAAATTTGCCCTCTTTTTCGGGTTGACCGTAGCAGTCGGTGCCCCGGCCTTCGCTCAGAAGGCCGTTGAAGCACCGGGCGGCAAATACGCCAAGGAGGCCGAGCAGATGTTCCGCACCTCGTTCAAGGCCGAGAATCCGAAATACTGGATGACGCGTCTCGAGCAGGACGAAACGATGAAGACCTGCCAGCAATATCGCGACAACCCGCCGCGCAAGATCGGCGAAAAGCTGGAGAAGCTCAACGCGGCGACCATCCGCTACCCGGTGGACGGCAAGCTGATCGGCGACTGGAAGGAAGGCGAGAAGCTCGCCGCGGTCGGCACCGGCGGTCACATCGGCTTCATCCAGCCCGACCCGGCCGGGCGCGTTCGTGGCGGCAACTGCTATGCCTGCCACGAACTGGCCAGGAAGGAAGTCGCCTACGGCACGATCGGCCCGAGCCTGAGCAACTTCGGCAAGGTGCGCGGCAAGGACGAAGATACGATCAAGTACGTCTACGACAAGATCTACAACGCCAACGCCTTCACGGCGTGCACCAACATGCCGCGCTTCGGCCTGCATAACTGGGTGACGCCGGAGCAGATCACCCACATCGTGGCTTTCCTGATCGATCCGGAATCGCCGGTGAATAGAGACTAGTTGTTAGTTATTAGTCGGTAGTTGTTAGCAAACAGCAATTACCGACTTTCAGCTAATAACTAACGACTAACAACTACGGACTAAAAAACATGAGCATGAATCGTCGGGAATTTCTTCAGGTCATGGCCGTCGCGGCGGCCGGTGGCATGTCACTGCACAGCGAATTGGCCCAGGCCGAAAAAGGCGCCGCCAAACTGTACGACCTGCCCAAATTCGGCAATGTCAGCCTGCTGCACATCACCGACTGTCATGCCCAGTTGCTGCCCATCTACTTCCGCGAGCCGAACGTCAATCTCGGCTTTGGCGACCAGTTCGGCAAGGTGCCGCACCTCGTCGGTGCCAACCTGCTCAAGCATTTCGGCTTCAAGCCGAACAGCCTCGAAGCGCATGCCTACACCTATCTGAATTTCGAAAAAGCCGCCGAGACCTACGGCAAGGTCGGCGGCTTTGCCCACCTGGCGACGCTGGTCAAGCGCATGAAGGCCAATCGTCCGGGCGCGCTGCTTCTTGACGGCGGCGACACCTGGCAGGGTTCCGGCACGGCGCTGTGGACCAACGCCCAGGACATGGTCGATGCCTGCAAGGCGCTCGGCGTCAATGTCATGACCCTGCACTGGGAATCGACCTACGGCGAGGCCCGGGTCAAGGAAATCGAGGAAAAGGATTTCGCCGGCCAGATCGACATCGTCGCCCAGAACGTCAAGACCACCGACTTCGGTGACGCCGTCTTCAAGCCCTTCGTCATGAAGAAGATGAACGGCGTGCCGGTCGCCATCATCGGCCAGGCCTTCCCCTACACGCCGATCGCCAACCCGCGCTGGCAGACGCCGAACTGGAGCTTCGGCATCCAGGAAGAAAATATGCAGAAGACCGTCGACGAAGCCCGCGCGGCTGGCGCGCAGGTCGTCGTCGTGCTCTCGCACAACGGCATGGACGTCGATCTCAAGATGGCCTCGCGCGTCAAAGGCATCGACGCCATCCTCGGCGGCCACACCCATGACGGTGTGCCGACGCCGGTCGTCGTCAAGAACGCCGGTGGCCAGACCCTGGTCACCAACGCCGGCTCCAACGGCAAGTATCTCGGCGTCCTCGATTTCGACGTCAGGAACGGCAAGATCGCCGACTTCCGCTACAAGCTGCTGCCTGTCTTCGCCAACCTGCTGCCGGCCGACAAGGACATGCAGACGCTGATCGACAAGGCGCGCGCCCCCTACCTGTCCAAGCTCAACGAAAAGCTGGCGGTCAGCGAGGGGCTGCTCTACCGGCGCGGCAACTTCAACGGCACCTTCGACCAGGTCATCCTCGACGCGCTGATGAAGGTCAAGGACGCCGAAATCGCCTTCTCGCCCGGCTTCCGCTGGGGCACCTCGCTGCTGCCCGGCCAGCCCATCCTCATGGAACACGTGCTCGACCAGACGGCGATCACCTATCCGTGGACGACGGTCAGCAACATGAGCGGCGAGATGATCAAGACGGTGCTCGAAGACGTCTGCGACAACCTGTTCAATCCCGACCCCTACTACCAGCAGGGCGGCGACATGGTGCGCGTCGGCGGCCTGCAATGGACCTGCGACCCGACCGGCAAGATGGGCAACCGCATCCAGAACATGATGCTCAAGGGCAAGCTCATCGATCCGGCCAAAACCTACAAGGTCGCCGGCTGGGCACCGGTTTCGGAAGAGGCCAAGAACGCCGGCGAACCGATCTGGGACGTCGTGGCCAAATACCTGCGCGACATCAAGACCGTCAAGCCGGTCAATCTCAACCTGCCGACGCTCAAGGGCGCGGCCAACAATCCGGGGATTGCCTGATGAAACTCCTGCCGAAACTATTTGCTGTTGCCGCACTGGCCTTTGCCACGCAAACCTTCGCCGCCGACTGGGCGCCGGGTAGCACCGACTGGGACAAGCTGCCCGACGTCAAGAAGTCCAAGGTCGGCCTCTACCTGACGCCGCAGCAGGCCTATGACATGAAGAAAGCCAACCCCAAGGGCGTTGCCCTGTTCGATATCCGGACCCGCGCCGAGGCCATGTACGTCGGCTGGCCGGGCGATGCCGATGCATTGGTGCCCTTCGTCGAGCATCCGGAACTGATGAGCGACTGGGACGACAAGCGGGCCATGTACAAGCTCGAACCCAATCAGGATTTTGTCCCCGAACTGGAACGTCGCCTCAAGGCCATGGGCCTCGGCAAGGACGCCACCCTCGTCCTGATCTGCCGTTCCGGCGACCGCAGCTCGAAGGCGGCCGACCGCCTGCAGGCGGCCGGTTATGCCAGGGTTTACTCGGTGGCCGAAGGCTTCGAGGGCGACACCGCCAAGGATGGCCCGAAAACCGGGCAGCGCGCGGTCAACGGCTGGAAGAACGCCAATCTGCCGTGGACCTACAAACTCGACCGGGCAAAAATGTATTTCGCGCAGTAAGGCTTGCCAAAAATGCCGGTCCGGGCGGTCGGCATTTTTAAAAGATCAAATATAAGAATTCAAGAATATGATTTTGTTAAACGGGCGTCCACCAACGATGGATGCTCGAAATCTGCAGTGCCAAGGAGGAGACAAAATGACTGAGCAAAGGGAAAGGGAGTTCGCGGCCATATTGAAATCGGCGAGCGCGGGGCGACGGAACTTTCTGCGTCTGGGCGCGGCGGGGACTGGTGCCTTGCTGTTGCCGGCAACGGCGGCGCGGGCCGCCGACAAGCTGGTCAGCAAGGCGCGCATCGTCATCGCCGGGGCCGGAGCGGCCGGCCTGGCCGCCGCGTCGCGGCTGGCCGAACAACTGGACGGGGCGAGCATCACCCTGGTCGATGGTCGCAAGGAACATTTCTACCAGCCCGGCTACACGCTGATCGGCGCCGGCTTGAAGCCCGCGTCCTATGTCGTGTCGACGACCGCCGAGTATGTGCCGAAGGGTGTGGACTGGATCGAGGAAAGGGTGGCCGAGTTCGATCCGGAGGGCAACAAGGTGGTCACCGAAAGCGGCAAGGCGATCCCTTATGATTTCCTGCTCGTCGCCACCGGCCTGAAGCTGGATTACGCGGCGATTCCCGGCATGGAGGTCGGCGAGATCGGCAAGAACGGCCTGGGCAGCGTTTACCACAGCGCGGCGGCAGCCGAAGCCACCTGGCGGTCGATGTCCGACTTCGCCGACAAAGGCGGCATCGGCCTCTTCCTGCGGCCGGGCACCGAGATGAAATGCGCCGGTGCGCCGCTCAAATACACCTTCATCACCGATGACTATCTGCGTCGGCGAGGCAACCGGGGCAAGGCGGAGCTGGTGTACAACGCCAACAACAAAGTGCTGTTCAGCGTGCCCATTGTTTCGGAAAAGGTGCGCATGCTGTTCGATGACCGCAAGGTCAAGGTCAATTACGAGCGCATCCTCGAATCCATCGACCTCGGCAAGCGCATCGCTGTTTTCAAGTCACCGATCGGTCCGGTCGAGCATCCCTACGATTTCATCAATGTCATTCCGCCGATGCGGGCGCCCGATGCCGTGCGCAACAGCCCGTTGCCCTGGCAGGAAGGTGGCTGGGCCAAGGACGGCTGGATCGAAGTCGATAAACACAGCCTGCGCCACAAGCGCTTCGACAATGTCTTCGCGGTCGGCGATGTGGCCGGCGTGCCCAAGGGCAAGACGGCAGCCAGCGTCAAATGGCAGGTGCCGGTCGCCGTCGATCATCTGCTGGCCAGGATCGCCGGCAAGGAGTCGACCTCGGCCTACAACGGCTACACCTCCTGCCCGCTGATTACCCGCCTCGGCCAGGCCATGCTCGTCGAGTTCGACTACAAGGACAACCTGGTGCCGTCCTTCCCCGGCATCATCGCGCCGCTCGAAGAGCTGTGGATCACCTGGGTGATGAAAACCATGGCTTTGAAGCCGACCTATCTCAGCATGTTGCGCGGCCGCGCCTGAAAGAGGAGAAACTCATGAAAGAATTCGATCCCCTGATTTTCCTGGTGGTCTTTCAGGAAATGCTCGGCCCCCTGCTGTGGTTGCTGATCCTGCTTGCGGTGGGCGGTACCCTGGCCTTCCTGCGCCTGCTCATCAAGGAAAAAGGCATCGTCGCCCGCCGCCTGGTGCGCGCCGAACTGGCTGGCCTGGGCGGCGGCGTGCTCGCCCTGATCCTGATGGCCAAGGTGTCATCGTCGGGCTTTACCGACGCCGGCGGCCCGGCCGACTGGTTCCTGATTGCGCTGGTTTTCGGCATGGGCCTGATCGGCAGCGCTATCGTCGTCTATTCCTTTCTCGGCTGGCGAACGCCGGTCAAGCGCTGAGTTGCAGTGGCGGCGCCGGTCGGCCAGGGGATTGGACTGACCGGCGCCCAAGGCGATTTCAATTTTTGCCCATTTTTCCGGTTGACCGTGGGACCGGGCTGAAGGCTGGAAAAACGGCCGTCAAGCGGCGCTCACCCGTTGTTGGCTGCCCAGCCAGGCGACAATCGAGGCTTCCGGCGCGCCGTAAGGATAATGAAAAGCTGGGTGGCGATGACCGCCGCCGAAAAGGCGAATAGCCAGACGGCCTAGTTTGCTGCAGCCGTCCCGGTTCGAGAATTCGACGACGGCGGAGCGCAGACAGAAGCGCGAGCGCTGGGCAAAAATGCCGAAGAGCATGCCGATGCTCAGGCCGGCCATCGACGGAGGTCTTCTCGCCGAGGGTTTCGATCGGACTGGTCAATTCCATTTTTGGCCTGAATTTCCGGTTGACCGTGGCAATGTCAAACCGGCCTCAGAACAGCTCGATATCGCCGTTGCTGCTGTTCTTGGCGCGCAGTCCGGCACTGTTGGCCTTCATGGCATCGCCCTTGACGTGCGAGTTGACCAGCAGTTGGACCAGTTTCTGGCTGCGCGTGCGGAAACGCTGCAGGCCGTTGGCTTCGTTGTCGTGCTGGAGGGCGAGGAAGGCATGCATGTATTCGCCGACATTGATGGTGCGCTGGCTGATTCGCGACATCATCTGGGTCACGATGTCCTCGAACTGCATGGCCATCACGCCCTCCTGCGTCAGTGTGTGCATCTGTGCCGTGACCGCCGTGATGTGGTCGGACTGTTCGCGCGCCTTGGCGGTCAGTTCGAGCAGTTCGCTGCCCAGTTCGTGTAGCGTCGAGCGCGACTGTTCGGCGATGCTCATGTCGATATTGGCCGCATCGACGACCCGTACGCCGACTTCCCGCAGGGAGGCAAGAATGTCGTTCAGGGCGTTGCGGATGTCGACATTGAACTCGCCGGTGCGCGCTGCCAGATTGCGCACTTCGTCGGCGACCACGGCAAAGCCGCGTCCGGCTTCGCCGGCCCGTGCCGCTTCGATGGCGGCATTGAGGGCGAGCAGGTCGGTCTGCTTGGTGATGCCGGCAATGTCGTTGAGGGTGCCGGTAATGTGCGACACCTTGTTCTGCATCTCGTCGAAACTGCTGGCGATGCCTTGGCTGGTGCTCTTCAGGTGCGACATCCGGGCGACGAATTCGGCAATCAGGGCGTTGGTTTCATCGAAGAAACGCTGCAGGCTGACCTGTTCCTGCTGGTGGCTATGATCTTCGGTGGTCATTTGCAGCATCTGCTCGATCAGCGAACCGAGGATTTGCCGTTGGTTGGACGATTGCGATTCAAGGCCGGTCAGGCTACCGGAAATCTTGTTGACTGAAGCGCGAATGATCTCCTGTGCTTCCTGCATGTCCCGCTCGAGCGAAGTGAATTGCAGGTCGGCATGCGCCATCGCTTCGTCGGAGAGCACCTGGTACTCGGACATGGCATCCTGCAGTTCGCTGATCTGGCCCTGCTGTCGGGATTTCCATCGTTTCCGCTCGGCCAGGGAGGCGAGCGTCGCGGCCACCATCAGCACCGCAAGGAGCAGGAAGAAGTGCGTCGACACCGGCCCCATCATCAGTGACCAGAGCCACAACCCGAGGCTGCCTGCAATTGCCAGCCAGATCAGCAGATCGTCGATTCTTTGCATTTTTTATGTCCGCAGGAGCAATGGTCGGACATTCTACTTTGTCCGGCCATTTGAAAGTGCGCGTCAACAAGGATGATTACCCCATCGCTTTCAAATGCTGAATGATCTCGCCCGCCATTGGCTGCGCATCGCCATAAAGCATCCGGCAGTTATCGGTATAGAACAGCGCATTCTCGACGCCGGAATAACCAGTCCCCTTGCCGCGCTTGATCACGATCACGTTCTGCGCCTTGTCGGCATCGAGAATCGGCATGCCGTAGATCGGGCTCGCCTTGTCGGTGCGTGCCGTCGGATTGACCACATCGTTCGCACCGATGACCAGCGCCACATCGGCCTGACCGAACTCGCCGTTGATTTCTTCCAGATCGAAGATCTTGTCGTAAGGCACGCCGGCCTCGGCGAGCAGCACATTCATGTGCCCCGGCATCCGTCCGGCCACCGGGTGGATGGCGAACTTCACCTCGACCCCGGCTTCCTCGAGCATCGAGGTCATCTCCCAGACCTTGTGCTGGGCATGGGCGACCGCCATGCCGTAACCCGGCACGATGATCACCTTGGAGGCGTAGCGCATCATGGCTGCTGCATCGAGTGCTGAAAGCTCTTTCATGCTGCCACTGATCGCTTCCCCGGGGCCGCTCGCCACCATCGGCGTAAACAGGATGTTGGAGATCGGCCGATTCATTGCCTTGGCCATGAGCTGGGTGAGCAAGGTACCGGCCGCACCGACGACGATGCCGGCAATGATCAGCGCCGGATTACCCAGGACATAACCTTCGAAACCGACGGCCAGACCCGTGAAGGCATTGAACAGCGAGATCACGACCGGCATGTCGGCGCCGCCGATGGGCAGGGTGACGATCAGGCCGAGGAGCAGCGCGACGGCGAAGAAGCCGAAGATCAGTGCCGGCTGGGCCGGGGCCATGGCGACCATGGCGCCACCGAGGGCGATGGCAATCAGGGCGAGAACGATGTTGACCGCATTCTGGGCCGGCAGGCGATAGGCTTTCTTGAGTACGCCCTGCAGCTTGGCCCAGGCGACGCAGGAGCCAGTGAAGGACACCGCGCCGATCAGCGCACCGATGACGGCGAGCACCGTCGTCGCCAGGCTATGGGCATCGCCCTTGGCGAACTCGATGGCGGCAATCGCCGCCGCCGCACCGCCGCCCATGCCGTTGTAGATGGCGACCATCTGCGGCATGTCGGTCATTTTGACCTTCTGGCCGGAGATCCAGGCGGCCGAGCCACCGAGGGCCAGAGCGAGAGCCATCAGGGCGATGTTCTGCAGGCCGGGAATCAGGAAGGTGGCGGCAATGGCGACGAGCATGCCGTAGCCGGCGATGACGATGCCCTTCCTTGCACTGGCCGGCGAGCTCATGCCTTTGAGGCCGACGATGAACAGGGCGGCACCGAGGAACCAGGCGCCTTGAACGTAGATGGGGAGCGTCATGGTCAGGCTTCCTTCTTCTTGAACATGGCGAGCATGCGTTCGGTCACGACGTAACCACCGGCGGCATTGGCGGCGCCGAGGGCGACGGCGAAGAAGCCGATGGCCTGTTGTGCTGGCGTATCGGCCTGACCCAGCATGAGCATGGCACCGACGACGACCACGCCGTGGATGAAGTTGGAACCGGACATCAGCGGCGTGTGCAGGATGACCGGCACCTTGGCAATGATCTCGTAGCCGGTGAAGGCGGCGAGCATGAAGATGTACAACGCGAGCAGGCCGTCCATTAAGCCTCTCCCATGACTTGCTTGACCACGCTGTGCACGGTGCTCCCGTCTTTGCACAACAGGGTGCCGGCGACGACGTCGTCGCTCCAGTCGAAATTGAGCTGGCCGTCCTTGATCCACGGCGAGATGAAGTTGTAGATATTCTTGGCGTAGAGTTCGGAGGCGTGGGTCGGCATGCGCGAGGGAAGATTGAGGGGGCCGTGGATATTCACGTCGTTGGCGATGACGTGTTCGCCGGGTTGGGTCAGGGCGCAGTTGCCGCCGGATTCGGCCGCCATGTCGACGATGATGGCGCCGTATTTCATGCGGCCGACCATGTCGCGGGTGATGATGATCGGGGCCTTCTTGCCGGGGATGGCGGCGGTGGTGATGACGACGTCGGACAGGGCGACGGCCTTGGCGAGCTTCTCCGTCTGCTGGGCTTTCTCGTCTTCGGTCAGGTCACGGGCGTAGCCGCCGGTGCCGTCGGCCGAGACGCCGGTATCGACGAATTTGGCGCCGAGCGATTCGATCTGCTCACGGGCGGCGGAACGGACGTCGTAGGCGTCGACCATGGCACCAAGGCGTTTGCAGGTGGCGATGGCTTGCAGGCCGGCGACGCCGGCGCCGATGACGAGGACCCGGGCCGGGCGGATGGTGCCGGCAGCGGTGGTCAGCATCGGGAAGAACTTGGTGCACCGGGCGGCGGCGATCAGGCCGCATTGGTAGCCGGCGCAGGCGCCCTGGCTGGACAGGGCATCCATGCTCTGGGCGCGCGAGATGCGGGGCAGGAGTTCGAGGGCGAAGGCGGTGATCTTGCGGGCGTTGAGCGCAGCGAGGCGGGACTTGTCTTCGAAGGGCTTGAGGAGACCGATGAGGACGGAGCCTTGAGGCAGTGCTGCAATCTCTTCTGGCGACGGTGGCGTCACCCGCAAAATTAGCTGGGCCGGGCCGTAGGCTTCGGTAATGCCGTCGACCAAGGTAACGCCCGGATAATCCGAATCGAGAAAGTGGCTTTCGGTCCCGGCGCTTTGCTCCATGCGTAGCGTGGCACCGAGGGCGGCGAATTTTTTGGCTGTCTCGGGGACGAGGGCAACGCGACTTTCGCCGGGTAAGCGTTCCCTGACAACCGCGATGGTTAGCGGCATGCTGATTTCTCCATATTGTGGCTCGGAACTTATTCCGTATTTTAGTATTGTCTAATGCTTGGTGTTAGCCAGCCGGTGGCTGGCTGTTGCAGAAACGAAGCTCCTGCGGATAGGGAAAGAAATCTTCGACATGCCCATCCCTGATTTTCTGCTGGGAGTCTTGCCAGAATTTTGGCGATAACAGGTCGGTATGATGCTTGTGGAAAATCTTGCGCAGGGTCGGTGAGGCGAGCAGGAATGTGCTGAACTCCTCGGGGAATACGTCATTCTTGGCAACCGCGTACCAGACTTCGCCGGACATCTCGGTTTCGAAATCCGGGGCTGGCGGAATCTTGCGGAAGTTGCAGTCGGTCATGTATTCGATTTCGTCGTAATCGTAGAAAACGACACGGCCGAAACGGGTGACGCCAAAGTTCTTCCACAGCATGTCGCCCGGGAAGATGTTGGCTTGGGCCATTTCGCGGATGGCGCTGCCGTATTCCTTGATGGCGTTTTCCAGTCCTTGGATGTTGTTGGCGCGCTCCATCCGGTCGAGGTGAATATTGAGTGGTTCCATCCGGCGTTCGATATAGAGATGCTTGATGATCAGCTGGTCACCATTGACCTCGAAGCAGGAGGGGGCAAGTTTTTGCAGTTCCTCCAGTACTTCGTCATCGAAGCGCTTGAGCGGAAACATGACGTTGGAGAACTCCAGCGTATCGGCCATCCGGCCGACGCGGTCGATCTGCTTGACCATCATGAATTTGCGTTTGACGGTGGCGCGATCCATGTTTTTTGAGGCGCCGAAAATATCCTTGATGATCTTGAAAACGTAGGGGTAGGACGGTAGCGTGAAGACCAGCATGACCAGGCCGCGGATACCGGGGGCCATGATGAACTGGTCTTCCGAATGGTGCAGGTGATAGATGAAGTCGCGGAAGAACATGGTTTTCCCCTGCTTGCCAAGGCCGAGCATGATGTACAACTCGGAGCGTGGCTTGGCGGGCAGGATGGAGCGCAGGAACTGGACGTAGCCGGATGGCACCTCCATGTCGACCATGAAATAGGCCCGGGAGAGCGAGAAAAGCAGGCCGATCCGCCAGGCATCGAGCAGGACGGTGTCGAGATAGAGCTTGCCGTTTTCGTCGTGCAGCACCGGGATGGCGAAGGGGTATTCGGCCGCGCCGTTGATTGCCTTGCCGATGATGTAGGCAGCCTTGTTGCGGTAGAAGGCCGAGCCAAGCACCTGAATCTGGAAATTGACCTCGCGGCGCGGCATACCGTTCAGGAAGCGGTGTATCGCCGCATAGACGTATTCGACATCGCGCTCAAGATCGGCAAACGGGCGATGCCAGCCAAAATCCTCGACAATCTTGTGCACGGCGCCACGCAGACCGTTTTCCTTGGCGTAATAGCTGCGGTAGGTCTGGGTATCGTCGCCCTCAATGTTTTCGGTCGAGATGGTCGGGCGGACGAAAATGAAATCGTTGTGGAAATAGTTGCGGTGCAGGATCTTCGTCGTCACCGAATTGAAGAAGGTTTCGGCCAGCTCCGGCTGCTTGTGGTTGAGGAGCAGGCCGATGTAGAGCAGTTTGACCTGCTGCCAGGTCGTGTCGCCGATGCCTTGGGCATCGAACTCGTTGCGCAGGCGCTCGACGCATTCGTCGACACGGTCGTCGTAGAAGCGGATGCGTTCGCGGACGGCCTTGTGCACACCGAGCCAGTCGCCCTGTTCGAAACGCGACTTGGCCTCGCGGCTGGTCTGGCGGAATAGCGTGTAGTGCTTGTTGAATCCCTGGATCATGGCCAGCGCGATCTGGTGCGCGTTGGTGCCATAGAGGCCGACTGAGATTTTCATGTGGTTCATCCCCGGTGAAGCGTCAATCTTAGCACCGCCAAACCACTGTAGAACCACGTAGAAAACGCCCAAACCGCAACGTGAAATGTCGTTTCGTTGACTGAGAATCGCTGCGCGACGATACTTGAAGTTTTGCTGCTGTACTTCGGTTTTTATAAGGGGCCGGGATGACCGGCGCCAATAACTCAATCCATTGCAAGGGGATATTCATGGCTGGTGGAAAGTCAAAAATAATTTACACCCTAACCGACGAGGCGCCGCTGCTCGCAACCTGCGCCTTCCTGCCGATTGTCCGTGCCTTTACGTCGCCGGCCGGCATCGAAATCGAGAAGGCCGACATCTCCGTTTCGGCGCGCGTTCTCTCCGAATTCTCCGAATTCCTGCCGGATGACCAGAAAGTGCCGAACACGCTCGGCGAGCTCGGCAAGCGCTGCCTGCTGCCGGAAACCAACATCATCAAGCTGCCGAACATTTCTGCCTCGGTTGCCCAGCTCAAAGCCTGCGTCAAGGAATTGCAGGAAAAGGGCTACAAGATTCCCGATTACCCGGAAACTGCCGATACCGAAGAAGCCAAGGCGCTCAAGGCCCGCTTCGGCAAGTGCCTTGGCTCCGCTGTCAATCCGGTGCTGCGCGAAGGTAACTCCGATCGCCGCGCGCCGATGGCCGTCAAGAACTACGCGCGCAAGCGCCCGCACTCCATGGGCGAGTGGAAGCAGTGGTCGCAGACCCACGTTTCCCACATGGAACACGGCGACTTCTACCATGGCGAAAAGTCGATGACCCTCGACAAGCCGCGTGAAGTCCGTATGGAACTGATCGCCAAGGGCGGCAAGACCACCGTCCTCAAGCCGAAGCTCTCTCTGCTGGAAGGCGAGATCATCGACTCGATGTTCATGAGCAAGAAGGCGCTCTGCGACTTCTACGAAGCTCAGCTCGAAGACTGCCGCGAATCCGGCATTCTCTTCTCGCTGCACGTCAAGGCGACGATGATGAAGGTCTCGCACCCCATCGTCTTCGGTCACTGCGTCAAGATCTACTACAAGGACGCTTTCGAGAAGCACGGCAAGACCTTTGCCGAGCTGGGCATCAACGTCAACAATGGCATGGTCGATCTGTACGACAAGATCAAGAACCTGCCGGAATCGAAGCGTGACGAGATCATCCGTGACCTGCACGCCTGTCAGGAACACCGTCCGCGTCTGGCCATGGTCGACTCGGCCAAGGGCATCACCAACTTCCATTCGCCGAACGACATCATCGTCGACGCTTCCATGCCGGCCATGATCCGTCAGGGCGGCAAGATGTGGGGCGCTGACGGCAAGCCGTACGACAGCAAGTGCGTCATGCCGGAATCGACCTTTGCCCGCATTTACCAGGAGATGATCAACTTCGTCAAATGGCATGGCAACTTCGATCCGCGGACCATGGGCACCGTCCCGAACGTCGGCCTCATGGCCCAGCAGGCCGAGGAATACGGCTCGCACGACAAGACCTTCGAAATCGCCGAGGACGGCATCGCCAACATCGTCGACAACAACACCGGCGAAGTGCTGCTCACCCAGAACGTCGAAGCCGGCGATATCTGGCGCATGTGCCAGTGCAAGGACGCGCCGATCCGCGACTGGGTCAAGCTGGCCGTCACCCGCGCCCGCCAGTCCGGCATGCCGGCCGTCTTCTGGCTGGACAGCTATCGTCCGCACGAAGTCGAACTGATCAAGAAGGTCAACAAGTACCTGAAGGATCACGACACCAGCGGTCTGGAAATCTACGTGATGAGCCAGGTGCGCGCCATGCGCTTCACGCTTGAGCGTGTCAGCCGTGGCCTCGACACCATCTCGGTGACTGGCAAAATCATTCGCGACGACCTGACCGTTCTGTTCCCGAGCATGGACGGGGGTACCTCGGCCAGGATGTAGTCCGGCGTGCCGCGGATGAGCGGCGGCGGCATGTACGAAACCGGTGCCGGCGGCTCGGCTCCGAAACACGTCCAGCAGCTGACGCAGGAAAACCACCTGCGCTGGGATTCGCTCGGCGAGTTCCTGGCCCTGGCGGTTTCGCTCGAAGAGCAGGGCATCAAGGACGGCAACAAGCGCGCCATCCTGCTCGCCAAGACCCTGGACGCCGCCACCGGCAAGCTGCTCGACAACAACAAGTCGCCGTCGCCGAAGACCGGTGAGCTGGACAACCGTGGTTCGCAGTTCTACCTGGCCATGTACTGGGCGCAGGAACTGGCGGCGCAGAAGGAAGATGCCGAACTGGCAGCCCACTTCTCCAAGCTGGCCAAGTCGCTGACCGACAACGAGGCCCAGATCGTCGCTGAAATGAAGTCGGTGCAAGGCAAGCCGGTCGATATCGGCGGCTACTACAAGGCCGATGCCGAGAAGTGCAAGGCCGTCATGCGTCCGAGCCCGACACTGAATGCCGCACTGAACGCTGCTCGCACCTAAGCGCACACCCATTGCCGGCGCATGAGCGCCGGATCAGAAAAAGCGAAGGCCGATCCGGTCTTCGCTTTTTGTTTTTGGGTGTTTTTTCCGGTTGACCGCAGCATCCTTGCTGGCCGGCTAAATGGCTGACAGCGGCCGCTGTTTTACGACATAATTCCCTCAGCTACCCGGTGCCGGAGACAAGCGCCGGGTGTTGCTGATCAAGGGAGTTCGTAGCTGACGGCCCATCCGAAAACAACGCAAGGAGTGGATATGGCATCTCACATCACGGTTCCGCAAGGTGGTTCGAAAATCGTCCCGGGGCAGCCTGTCCCCAATAATCCGATCATTCCCTTCATCGAGGGCGACGGCATCGGCATCGACATCACGCCGGTCATGATCAAGGTCATCGATGCTGCCGTGGCCAAAGCCTACGGTGGCGCCAAAAAAATCTACTGGATGGAAGTTTTCGCCGGTGAAAAATCGACTCGCCTCTACGGCCCGGACGAGTGGTTCCCGAAAGAAACCTTCGATGCGCTCAAGGAATATTCCGTCTCGATCAAGGGGCCGATGACGACCCCGGTCGGCGGCGGCATCCGCTCGCTCAACGTCGCGCTGCGCCAGGAACTCGACCTCTATCAGTGCGTCCGTCCTGTCCAGTATTTCAAGGGTGTGCCGTCGCCGCTCAAGCACCCGGAACTGACCAACATGGTCATCTTCCGCGAGAACACCGAAGACATCTACGCCGGTATCGAATGGGCCGCCGAATCCGAAGGCGCCAGGAAGGTCATCAAGTTTCTGCAGGACGAAATGGGCGTCAAGAAGATCCGTTTTCCGATGACGTCCGGGATCGGCATCAAGCCGATTTCCGTCGAAGGTACCACCCGCCTCGTGCGCGCCGCGCTCAAGTACGTCATCGCCAACGACCGCAAGTCGCTGACCATCGTGCACAAGGGCAACATCATGAAATTCACCGAAGGCCTGTTCCGCGACATCGCCTACCAGGTGGCGCAGGAAGAGTTCGGTGCCCAGTTGATCGACGGCGGCCCGTGGTGCCATTTCACCAATCCGGACACCGGTCGCGAAGTCACTGTCAAGGACTCCATCGCCGACGCCTTCCTGCAGCAGATCCTGCTCCGTCCGGCCGAATACGACACCATCGTCACCACCAACCTGAATGGCGACTACATCTCCGACGCGCTGGCCGCCCAGGTCGGCGGCATCGGCATCGCGCCGGGCGCCAACATCTCAGACCAGTACGCCTGTTTCGAAGCGACGCACGGCACGGCGCCCAAGTACGCCGGGCTGGACAAGGTGAACCCCGGTTCGCTCATTCTTTCGGCCGAAATGATGCTGCGCCATCTGGGCTGGACCGAAGCGGCCAACCTCGTCATCAAGGCTATGGAAGCCGCCATCGGCGACAAGCAGGTAACCTATGACTTTGCCCGCCTGATGGAGGGTGCCGAGGAGTTGTCCTGCTCGGCTTTCGGCGATGCGATGATCGCCCGCATGTGATTCGCCGGGAGACTGCCTGAACGAAGCCACCGCAAGGTGGCTTTTTTTTCTGGGTGCGCCCGGCAGGGCGTACTTACTTGGAGGTGAAAGACCTCTACTCGCCCGACAAGGGGAAGCGTTAGCTGAACGGCAAGGGTGTCGC
>JAUYEI010000024.1 GCA_030691385.1 Azonexus sp. | reverse complement strand
CCCTGGTGGAACGCCGGCGCGAGCCATATGAACGCGGCCTGTCCAAAACGCTTCTTTGACGGACTGGGGTTGGTTTCGTTGCTGGATACTCAGCGACGCTTCCAGCATGTTTGATGAACCGCCGGATGCGGAACCGCATGTACGGTGGTGTGAGAGGGCGACGGGGTAAGCCCGTCGCCTACTCGATGCTGTAAACCGTAAAACCATCGCGATTGGTGGCACGGAGGGGGATTAGGGTTTTCCACTACTCGCCAAAAACGGACTCTTGGTGAAGAATGAGGCAATCGTCATGAATGGCGATCCTTATTTTTAGAGGAGACAATATGCAACGTCGTGATTTTCTGAAGAAGGCTTCTGTCGGTGCTGTTGCCGGCGCTGCCACCACCCTCGCCGCACCAGCCATCGCCCAGGCGCTGCCCAATATCAAGTGGCGTCTGACCTCGAGCTTCCCGAAGAGCCTGGATACCATTTATGGCGGCGCCGAAGTGCTGGCCAATCGCCTGCGCGCGATGACCGGTGGCAAGTTCGACATCCGCGTTTTCCCCGGTGGTGAAATCGTCCCCGGCCTGCAGGCGCTGGACGCCGTTCAGCAAGGCACCGTCGAGTGCTGCCATACCTGTTCGTACTACTACGTCGGCAAGGACAAGACCTTCGGCTTCGGCACCTCGATTCCGTTCGGCATGACGGCGCGCCAGATGAACGCCTGGATCTACTACGGCGGCGGCCAGAACTTGCTCGACGAGTTTTACAGCAACTACAACGTCCTCTCCTTCGCGGGCGGCAACACCGGTACCCAGATGGGCGGCTGGTGGCGCAAGGAAGTCAAGACTGTAGCTGACCTCAAGGGTATCAAGATGCGCATTGCCGGCCTCGGCGGCACTGTCTTCTCGACTCTCGGCGTGGTGCCGCAGCAGATTGCCGGTGGTGACATCTACCCGGCGCTGGAAAAGGGCACGATCGACGCCGCCGAGTGGGTTGGGCCGTACGACGATGAAAAGCTCGGTTTCTACAAGGTTGCCAAGAACTACTACTACCCGGGTTGGTGGGAACCGGGCCCGACCATTCACTTCTTCGTCAACAAGGCCGAATGGGCCAAGCTGCCAAAGGAATACCAGGAAGCCTTCCAGGCGGCTGCCTTCGAAGCCAACGTGACGATGATGGCCGAATACGACCACAAGAACCCGGCGGCGCTGGCCAAGCTCATGCAGGCTGGTGTCAAGGTCAAGGAGTTTTCTTCGGAAATTCTCAAGGCCACCTACAAGGCGGCGACCGACCTGTACGTCGACGAAGCGGGCAAGAACCCGGCATTCAAGAAGATTTATGTAGAGTACGACAAATACCGGCGAACGCAGTCCGCCTGGTTCAGTCTGGCCGAACGACGGATGGACGGCTTCCTGCAGACCGGGAAATAGTCGAATCCCACGGTCAACCAGAAAAACCCGCGAAATTGGCGGGTTTTTTCTTGCGTGTCAGGGTTTGAGTTTGACTTCGGTTACCTCGGAAATCCATTGGTTGCTAGGGGAAATGTGTTCGATCTTGACGATAGATCGGGCGCTCGGCGCGTACCAGTAATTTCGCGTGAAATTCGTTGATGTTCTGGTGCTGAAGAAGCCCGTCATCACTAGCTTGTAGGCATCGTAGGTGCCGCTGGGAACGGTGACTTTTTCCTGTCCGACAACCTTGACGTTGTATTGCGAACGCCCCGTGATACCCTGGGCCTTGATCAGGGTCGTGCCTTCATATGACCATTCGCTTCCGGCCGAGAAGGGGAATTGCAGCGCTTTGCCCGGAGGCTCAAAGCGATTTTGCGGCGTTTCCACGGGGTTCATGTCGCGCGTATAGATGGCCTGCTCGCCATTTTCGCTGGCTTCGATACGACCGTCTGTGACTGAAGTGATGACTCTGTCGGTTTGGCTGATAGGCAGCTTTGTCCAGCCATCCCTGGTTTCGACCTTCCATTGGTCGCCAACCTGAAACACCGGTCGTTCCACCGTTTGCGCCTGAGCCAGACCGGCAAACATCAAGACTGCGAAGCAAGCCTTTTTCCAGCAGCCAACTCGTTGAGTTTGATTCATGATCGCCTCCTCGTGTGATGTTATCTGCATGAAGTAGGCAAGAAAAAACCCGCAAAGTTCGCGGGTTTTTGTTAGGTTATTTGATTGAAATTTTCAGATTTGGCCGTTTTTTCCGGTTGACCGTGGAAGTCTGTTATTCCAGCAGGCTACGCAGCATCCAGGCATTTTTTTCATGAATCTGCATGCGCTGGGTGAGCAGGTCGGCGGTCGGCTCGTCACCGGCCTTGTCGACAATGGCGAAAATGCCGCGGGCGGTCTTGGTGACGGCTTCCTGGCCGGCGACCAGTTGCTTGATCATGTCCTCGGCCGAAACCTTGCCTTCGCTTTCCTTGATCACCGTCAGCCTGGCGAATTCGCTGTAGGTGCCCGGTGCGGCGACGCCCAGGGCGCGGATGCGTTCGGCGATCATGTCCAGCGCGTTCCACAGCTCCGTGTATTGATCCATGAACATCACGTGCAAGGTGTTGAACATCGGGCCGGTCACGTTCCAGTGGAAGTTATGGGTTTTCAGGTAGAGGGTGAACGAGTCGGCCAGCAGATGGGACAGGCCGTCGGCGATTTTTTCGCGATCCTTCTTGGTGATTCCGATATCCATGATTTTCTCCCTTGTCGATCAGGTGGGCTTTTGACCAGAAAAACAGACTGGTCTGGCAACGACTGAATGATGCGCGTCTTGCCGGCGCGCCGCCAATCTGTTTTGGCTATTCTCACGATAGCCTTGCCCATTTCCCACGGTCAACCGGGTTTGCTGCGTGAAACGCAAAAAATGCCTATTTTTCAACGAAGGCGCGTTCGATCACGTAGTCGCCCAGCTTGCCGGTGTGGTGATTGCCGACTTCGAAGCCGCGAGCATCGAGCATGGCTGCCGTGTCTTCGAGCATGGCCGGGCTGCCGCAGATCATGGCGCGGTCGGTAGCCGGGTCGAGCGGCGGCTGGTTGGTGTCGGCGAACAGCTTGCCGGACTCGATGAGGTCGGTCAGTCGCCCCTCGTTGCGGAAGGGTTCGCGCGTCACCGTCGGGTAGTAGATCAGCTTTTCCTTGACCCAGTCGGCGAAGTACTCGTGCTCTTTCAAATCCTGCTCGATGTAGTCGTGATAAGCCAGTTCATTGGTCCACCGGACGCCGTGGATAAGGATGACCTTCTCGAAACGCTCGTAGGTTTCCGGGTCGTGGATCAGGCTCATGAACGGGGCGAGGCCGGTGCCGGTGGCGAACATGAACAGGCGTTTGCCCGGCTTGAGGTCGCGCAGAACCAGGGTGCCGGTCGGCTTCTTGCTGACCAGTAATGGGTCGCCGGGTTTGAGATGCTGCAGACGGGAAGTCAGCGGGCCGTCCTGGACCTTGATGCTGAAGAACTCGAGATATTCCTCGTGGTTGGCGCTGGCGATGCTGTAGGCGCGGGTCAGCGGGCGGCCATCTACTTCGAGACCGATCATCACGAACTGGCCGTTGGTGAAGCGCAGGCCGGGGTCGCGTGTCGTGCGGAAGGTGAACAGGCTGTCGTTCCAGTGATGGACGGAGGTAACGGTTTCGGTGGCCAGATTGCTCATGCTGATGCTCCTTCTCATACAGAATGTGACCCATCTTAGGCGGCATCGTTTATTGATAAAAGCGGGTAATTTACATATCGATAATCTAAAATTCAGATATGAAAATCACCCTGCGCCAGATCGAAGTCTTTGCCGCCATTGCCCGCCTGGAAAATGTGTCGCGGGCGGCAACACAGCTCAACATGTCGCAATCGGCGGCGAGCACGGCCCTGCTCGAACTGGAACGCCACTTCGATTGCCCGCTGTTCGACCGTGTCGGCAAGTCGCTGCGCCTCAATGGCAGCGGGCGCGGCCTGCTGCCGCAGGCCGAGGACATGCTGGCCCGGGCCGGCGAGGTCGAGGGCTACCTGGCCGGCGCTCGTCTGGCGCCGGTCGCTGTCGGCGCGACGCTGACCATCGGCAACTATCTGGCCACGCTGGTGGTCGTTGAATACCTGCAAAAAAATCCCGGCAGCCGGGTCGATCTCAGTGTCTGCAACACGCAGCAGGTCATCGAACGCCTGCGCCGCTTCGAGCTCGATCTCGGTCTGATCGAGGGGGAGGCGAGTGATTCCGACCTGATTTTCGAACCCTGGCTCGATGATGAACTGGTCGTCTTCTGTGCCCCCGCACATCCTCTGGCGGCGGCCGGTTTGGCACGGTCGACCGTGCTGGCGGCACAAAAATGGATCGTCCGCGAACCGGGTTCGGGAACGCGCGCCCTGTTCGACCGGGCCGTGCGGGCCATCGGCGTCGATCCCGATGTCTGTCTGCAGCTTGAGCATACCGAGGCCATCAAGCGCGCCGTCGAATCCGGCCTGGGCGTTGGCTGCCTGTCGCGGCTATCCCTGCGCGAAGCGTTTCGGCGTGGCAGTCTGGTCGAGATCAGGACGCCGGACCTGGCGCTGCGCCGGCGCTTCCAGTTCGTCCGCCAGCGCCAGCGCCATGTCAGCACGGCGACCCGGATGTTCATGGATGAATGCCGCCGCCTGTCGGGCGAGGCAAGCGATACGAATGAACTGGCCCTGCCCTTCATCCCCTGAGCCGGACGAAAAAAAGCGGGGTCCGCAGACCCCGCCCTGATGCGAGCTGGCGAAATTACTTGCTGTCGCTCTGCAGGTTCTTGAGCAGATCGGCGGCCGAGCTGTCGTCGTCCTGCTTCTCGTCGGGCTCCTCGTCGCTCTGCTTCATGAGCGAGTCGAGGTCGATGGCAGCCGGTGCCTTGCCCTCCTTCTCCAGTCGTAGCTGCTCCCTCTGCGCCTCGTCGCCGTAGCTGACGATGTCCGGGAAGATGATGATCAGCGCGACCATGATGATCTGGATACAGACGAAGGGAATGGCGCCCCAGTAAATGTCGGTTGTCTTGACCGAGGCCGGTGCCACCGAGCGCAGGTAGAACAGCGCGAAGCCGAAGGGCGGATGCATGAACGAGGTCTGCATGTTGACCGCGAGCAGCACGCCGAACCAGACCAGATCGATACCCAGCTTGTCGGCTACCGGGGCGAGCAGCGGCACGATGATGAAGGACAGTTCGAAGAAGTCGAGGAAGAAGGCGAGGAGGAAGACCAGCAGATTGACCACGATCAGGAAACCGACCTGGCCGCCGGGCAGGCCGAGCAGCAGGTGTTCGACCCACAGGTCGCCGTTGACCGCCCGGAAGACCAGACCGAACACCGTCGAGCCGACGAGGATGAAGATCACGAACGACGACAGCTTGCCGGTTGTTTCCATGGCTTGCTTGAGCAGCTTGAAGCTCAGGCGCTTGCGAGCGACCGCCAGGATCAGCGCGCCGGCTGCCCCCATGGCGCCACCTTCGGTCGGTGTTGCGATACCGAGGAAAATGGTGCCGAGAACCAGGAAGATCAGGACCAGCGGCGGAACCAGCGTGGTCAGCACGCGCAGCAGCAGCTTCAAGCCGCGCAGGCTGCGCGCTTCGGGCGGCAGGGCCGGGCATGAGTTCGGCTTGAGGATGGAGAGGACGAAAACGTAGCCGACGTAAAGCCCGGTCAGGATCAGGCCGGGAATGAAGGCGCCTTCGTACATGTCGCCAACCGACTTGCCGAGCTGGTCGGCCATGATGATGAGCACCAGCGACGGCGGAATGATCTGGGCCAGCGTACCGGAAGCAGCGATGACGCCGGAGGCCAGTCGCTTGTCGTAACCGTAGCGCAGCATGATGGGCAGCGAGATCAGGCCCATCGAGATGACCGAGGCGGCAACCACGCCGGTCGTCGCAGCAAGCAGGGCGCCGACGAAGATCACCGCGTAGGCCAGGCCGCCGCGCATCGGGCCGAAGAGCTGGCCAATGGTGTCGAGCAGATCCTCGGCCATGCCCGATCGTTCGAGAACCAGTCCCATGAAGGTGAAGAACGGGATGGCGAGCAGCGTGTCGTTGGACATGATGCCGAAGATGCGTTCGGGCAGGGCCTGGAACAGTGCCGGCGTGAGCAGGCCGAGTTCAATGCCGATGAGACCGAAGACGATGCCGTTGGCGGCCAGCGCGAAGGCGACCGGATAGCCGAAGAGGAGGAATACAACGAGCGCGCCAAACATCAGCGGCGCCATGTTGGCAATCATGAACTCCGCCATTATTTGGCCTCCTGTGCTTTGGCTGCAGCAATGGCGGCGGCCAGTTCTTCTTCGGCCGTCGGGCCTCTATCCTTGTGGTTCGGGTCGTCGATCATTCCGGCCAGGAAGGCGATGCGCTTGATCAGCTCGGAAACACCCTGGAGAGCGAGCAGCGTGAAGCCGATCGGCAGCAGGATCTTGACCGGCCAGCGGATCAGGCCGCCGGCATTGGGGGACATTTCCTGGATCTTGTATGACTCGGCGACCAGCGGCAGTGATAGCCAGAGGACGGTAACCACCATCGGCAGCAGGAAGAACAGGGTGCCGATGATGTCGATGACAGCCAGACCGCGCGGCGACAACTTGCCGGACAGCACGTCGATACGAACGTGTTCGTTTTTTTGCAGGGTATAAGGTGAGCAGAGCAGGAAAACGGCAGCGAACAGGTACCACTGGATTTCCAGCAGGCCGTTTGAACTGTCATTGAAGATAAAGCGGTAACTGGCGTTGCTGGCGCAGATGATGGTCATTACCAGCACCAGCCAGAATGCAGCTTTGCCGACGCGCTCATTGAGCCAGTCGATCAGCTGCGAGAGCTTGAGCAGAAGGGTCACGAAAAAGTCCTCCTCGGTTGATAGAATTCCCGGCTTCTGGAAATGGCCGGAGTTAATTGAAAATGGCAGTGGGCCAAATTTACAGCGAAGGCGAGAGGCAGAAAATGGTGGAAATCCCTACAACCCGGGCAACGCAAATTTGCCTGGTGCGCCATGGCGAAACCGAGTGGAATGCCGAACGGCGCATCCAGGGCCAGATCGATATCGGCCTCAACGCAAGCGGTGTGCGCCAGGCCATGGCGGCCGGGCGCTGGCTCAAATCGGCCGGCATTGTCGCGCTCTACAGCAGCGATCTCAAGCGGGCGTGGGCGACGGCGCAGGCTATCGGCGCCGAACTCGGGCTGGTACCGACGCCGGTGCCTGAGATGCGCGAGCGGCGCTACGGTGTTTTCGAAGGCCTGACCTACGACGAGGCGAAAGCAAACCATCCGGAAGGCTACGCCGCCTTCGAAGGGCGCAACGCCGATTACGATTTCGAGAAGGGCGAAAGTCTGCACGTCATGTTCGCCCGCGTCACCGGCAAGCTCAAGGAGCTGGCGGCGCGGCACCCGGGCGAGACCATTGCCATCGTCCTGCACGGCGGCGTGCTCGACATCATCAACCGTTTCGTCCGCGGCAATTCGCTCGAAATGCCGCGCGACTTCCTGATTCCCAACGCCGGCATCAACTGGATTGTCACGGTGGACGGTCAGTGGCGCCTGCAAACCTGGGGCGAAACCGACCATCTGGAGCCGGGCGCCCTTGACGAGCTTCCGGCGTGATAAAATTCGACCCCTTTTCAATGGCTTGAGGCATTTGACATGTTTTCCGCGAAAGACACCCTGGCAAAAGTTGATCCTGAACTCTGGAAGGCCATTCAGGCTGAAGTGCAGCGTCAGGAAGACCACATCGAACTGATCGCGTCCGAAAACTACGTGAGCAAGGCCGTCATGGAAGCCCAGGGCTCCCAACTCACCAACAAGTACGCCGAAGGCTACCCGGGCAAGCGCTACTACGGTGGCTGCGAATACGTTGATATTGCCGAGCAGATCGCCATCGACCGCCTCAAGAAACTGTTCGGCGCCGAAGCCGCCAACGTCCAGCCGAATTCCGGTTCGCAGGCCAACCAGGCCGTGCTCATGGCCTTTGCCAAGCCGGGCGACACCATCATGGGCATGAGCCTGGCCGAAGGCGGTCACCTGACCCATGGCATGGCGCTCAACATGTCCGGCAAGTGGTTCAACGTCGTTTCCTACGGTCTCGATGCCAACGAAGCGATCGACTACGACAGGATGGAAGCGCTGGCCCGCGAGCACAAGCCGAAGATCATCGTCGCCGGTGCCTCGGCCTATTCCCTGCGCATCGACTGGGGACGCTTCGCCAAGGTCGCCAAGGAAGTCGGCGCCATTTTCTGGGTCGACATGGCCCACTACGCCGGCCTGATCGCCGCCGGTTTCTACCCGAATCCGGTCCCCTTCGCCGACGTCGTGACCTCGACCACGCACAAGACCTTGCGCGGCCCGCGCGGCGGCGTCATCCTCATGAAGGCCGAGCACGAAAAGGCCCTCAACTCCGCCATCTTCCCCGGCCTGCAAGGCGGTCCGCTCGAGCATGTCATCGCTGCCAAGGCCGTGGCCTTCAAGGAAGCGGCGACGCCGGAGTTCAAGAACTACCAGGAACAGGTCATCAACAACGCCCGCGTCATGGCCAAGGTGCTCGGTGAAGAGCGCGGTTTGCGCATCGTTTCCGGCCGTACCGAAAGCCACGTTTTCCTGGTGGACCTGCGTGCCAAGAACATTACCGGCAAGGAAGCCGAAGCTGCCCTCGGCTGTGCCCACATCACGGTCAACAAGAACGGCATCCCGAACGACCCGCAGAAGCCCTTCGTCACTTCCGGCATCCGCATCGGTTCGCCGGCCATGACGACGCGCGGTTTCACCGAAATCGAAGCCGAGACGATCGCTCACCTGGTGGCAGACGTGCTTGAAGCCCCGAACGACGAGGCCGTGGCCGCTACCGTGCGCGCCAAGGTCGCAGCGTTGTGTAGCAAGTTCCCGGTCTACGGCGCTTGAGAGTTAGTTGCCAGTCGCTAGTCATTAGTTACTAGCGACTACCGACTACCGACTAACAGCCATGAAATGCCCCTTCTGCGGCCACGACGACACGGCGGTTGTCGATACTCGTCTCTCCGACGAGGCGGACGTTGTTCGTCGCCGCCGGAAGTGCAACGCCTGTGACAAGCGTTTTACGACCTACGAGCGGGCGGAAATCCAGCTACCGCAGGTGGTCAAGAAAAACGGCCTGCGCACCGAGTTCAGCCGGACCAAACTGCGCGCCAGTCTGGAGTTGGCCTTGCGCAAGCGGCCGGTGTCGATTGAGTCGGTCGATGCGGCCGTCGCCGATATCGAGGAAAGGTTGCGCTCGGCTGGTGAACGCGAGGTGACGACGCAGCAGCTAGGCGAACTGGTCATGCGCGAGCTCAAGAAGCTCGACAAGGTCGCCTACATCCGCTTCGCCTCGGTCTATCGCAATTTCGAAGACGTGGATGCCTTCTCCAAGGCGATCCGCGAAGTTTCGCCCACTTCTTCCAGCACGCCGAAGAAAAAATGAGTTTTTCAGCCGTCGACCACGGCATGATGGCGCGCGCCCTGCAACTGGCCGAGCGTGGCCTGTGGACGACTTCGCCGAATCCGCGGGTTGGTTGCGTCGTAGTCCGTGACGGCGAAATCGTCGGTGAAGGCTGGCACGAGAAGGCCGGCGAGCCGCATGCCGAAGTCCATGCCCTGCGTGCGGCCGGTGACAAGGCCAGGGGTTCCACCGCTTACGTGACGCTGGAGCCATGCAGCCATCACGGCCGCACGCCGCCCTGCGCCGAGGCGCTGATTGCTGCCGGCGTTGCGCGTGTCGTGGCGGCAATGACCGATCCGAATCCGCTGGTGTCCGGCAAGGGCCTGGCCTTGTTGCAGGGGGCCGGGATCGAAACGGCGAGCGGCCTTCTTGAAAACGAGGCGCGCGAACTCAACATCGGCTTTGTCTCGCGCATGGCGCGCGGACGGCCGTGGCTGCGCCTGAAAGCGGCGGCCAGCCTGGATGGCAAGACGGCTCTCAATAACGGCATCAGCCAGTGGATCACCGGCCCCGCTGCCCGTCGTGACGGCCATGCCTGGCGGGCGCGGGCCTGCGCCATCCTGACCGGTATTGGCACGGTGCGCGACGACGATCCGAGTCTGACCGTGCGCGATGTGGTGACGACGCGCCAGCCTTTGCGCGTGGTGGTCGATAGCCGGCTGGAAATTGCACCGACGGCGCGTATTCTGCAAGGCGAGCCGGTGCTGATCGTCGGCGCCGTCGAGAATGCCGAAAAAATGGCATTGCTACGGTCAACCGGAAATTTCGTCGAAATTTTAAATAACGGTGCCGGTAAGGTTGACCTCGAAGCTCTGCTCGAATTGCTGGCGCAGCGCGGCATCAACGAAGTACACGCCGAAGCCGGCTTCAAGCTCAATGGGTCGCTGCTGCGTGAAGGTCTGGTCGATGAGCTGTTGCTCTATCTGGCGCCCTGCCTGATCGGCCACGAAGCGAGCGGCCTGTTCAACCTGCCTGAGCTGACCAGGCTAGACGGCAAGCAGCATTTGAAGATTCGTGATCTGCGCCAGCTTGGCGAAGATATTCGCCTGATCGCACGTTTCCCTTAGGGCTCGTTCGTCAATAACTTGAACATTTCGCTCGCTCGACTCGGGTGCGCTGCGGCGTTGCGAATCGCTTGTGTGGCTGGCTACACGGCGCGCTCCGCGCCTTGCATCGCCTCCCGATCCAGCGGCCAAATATCCAGGTTAATTCCTTACGAACCCTTAGGTCCGCACACGGCGCAATCCTCGTCCTTCTTGAAACGGACAGTGCGCCATTCCATCGTTAGCGCATCGAGCAGCAACAGGTGCCCGGTCAGCGTTTCACCGATGCCGGCCGCCAGCTTGAGCGCTTCGGCCGCCTGCATGGTGCCGATGATGCCGGTCAGCGGCGCGAAGACACCCATCACCGCACAGCGCACTTCCTCGACGTCCTCGCCTTCAGGAAACAGGCAGTGGTAGCACGGCGAATCATCACGGCGCAGGTCGTAGACGCTGATCTGGCCATCGAAACGGATGGCGGCGCCGGAGACCAGGGGCTTTTGGTGATGGACGCAGGCGCGATTGATGGCGTGCCGGGTGGCGAAATTGTCGGTACAGTCGAGCACGAGGTCGGCGCAGGCAACCAGCGCATCGAGCGCTTCCCCGGATAGCCGCTGCTGCAGCGGGATGATCTCGATTTCAGGATTGATCGCCGTCAGCGCCTGCCGACCGGACTCCGCCTTGGCCATGCCGACGCGCGCCTGCGTATGCAGGATCTGCCGCTGCAGGTTGGTGAAATCGACCGTGTCGTCATCGACCAGCGTGATCCTGCCGATCCCGGCCGAAGCCAGGTAAAGCGCCGCCGGTGAGCCGAGTCCGCCGGCGCCGATGATCAGCGCGTGGGTGGCCAGAATGCGTGCCTGGCCTTCGATGCCCAGCACGTCGAGCAGGATGTGTCGGCTATAACGCAGTAGCTGGTCGTCAGTCATATAGTCGGTAGTTGTTAGTTATTGGTCGTTAGGCGGGATCTGTTGCTAACAACTACCGGCTATCGACTAGCAACTATTTATATTCGCGCCACTCCGGCGGCGTGTCGTCGTGGTCGCCGTGCGGGTGGTGTTCCCAGGCGTTGATGTAGGCTTCCTGGGCCGAGCGTTTGAGGCGTTTTTCCGGGGCGCCGATGTTGTGCAACTGGGTATCTTCGACGTAGTAGATCAGCGCCCGGGTCAGTTTGGTGAACAGCGTATTGTCGAGGTGAAAGCCCTTGTCGACCAGATGCTCGTCGAGCTCGCGCAGCGTGTGCTGCTGCAGGTCGTAACTGACGTCGAGGGAGCGCTTTTCGAACCTGGCGTGCACCTCGACGGCTTCAATCTGCTGCAGATCATCAGCCGCCTCGGGCACCTGGCCCGGCGGGAACCTGGAGAACAGGATTTCCCGTTTTTTCTTGAGGTCTGTACCTGCCATCATCCCTCCCGATTGATGAACTATTGCGCCTTATTCTGCATGATCCGGAGACCCTTGAGAAGATTCAGCGCCTGCTGGAACTGGTAGTCGCCCTTGGTGGCATATTCCAGGCGTTGCGGCATTTCTTCCTCGACATCTTCCTTCTTGTCCTTGCCGGATTTGGGAGATTTCGTTTGTCCCTTGGCTTCCGGCTTGGCCGCTTCCTTCGCCGCTTCCTTTTCACGGTCGTTGCTCAGGTGACGGTCGAGATCGGCTTCGCGCACGCGCATGCCCGGGCTGGCGCCGTTGGCGCTTTCTTCGACGACGATGTCGGGTGTGATGCCCTTGGCCTGAATCGAGCGGCCTTCCGGCGTGTAGTAGCGGGCCGTGGTCAGCTTGATTGCCGTGTTGCCGGGCAGCGGCAAGACGGATTGCACGGAGCCCTTGCCGAAGGTCTGGGTGCCGAGAACGATGGCGCGCTTGTGATCCTGCAGTGCGCCAGCGACGATCTCCGAGGCCGAGGCCGAGCCACCGTTGACCAGCACGACCATCGGCACATTCTTGGCTTCGACCGGCATGGTCTTGAGCGGATCTTCCTTGCTGCCGCGCAGGTAGTCCTGCGGGCGCGCCCGGAATTCCTGCTTGGCATCCTCGGTGCGGCCGTTGGTCGACACGACCTTGACGTCCGGCGGCAGGAAGGCAGCGGAAACGCCAATGGCACCGTTGAGCAGGCCGCCCGGATCGTTGCGCAGATCAAGCACCAGACCGTTCAGCTTGTTGCCATCCTTGTAGAGGGCGGAAACATGCTTGGCCAGTTCGGTGATCGTGTTTTCCTGGAACTGGGTGACGCGCACCCAGCCGTAGCCCGGTTCGATCAGTTTGGACTTGACGCTCTGCACCTTGATGACTTCGCGGATCAGGGTGATTTCGATCGGCTTCGTTTCACCCTTGCGGATGATCGACAGCTTGATCGGGGTCTTCGGCTTGCCGCGCATTTTCTTGACGGCATCGGACAGGGTCAGGCCCTTGACCGGGGTTTCGTCGAGTTTGAAGATCAGGTCGCCCGACTTGACGCCAGCGCGGTAGGCCGGGGTGTCCTCGATCGGCGAAACGACCTTGATCAAGCCGTCTTCCATGCCGACTTCGATGCCCAGGCCGCCGAATTCGCCCTGTGTGCCGGCCTGCAGATCCTTGAAGGCATCGGCGTCGAGATAGCTCGAGTGCGGGTCGAGGTTCGAAAGCATGCCGGAAATGGCATTGGTGATCATTTTCTTGTCTTCGACCGGCTCGACGTAGCCCTGCTTGATGGCGCTGTAAACCTCGGCGAAGGTCCGCAGTTCATCGATAGGCAGGCCCTGTTTGACGTCCTTGTCGGCCATGGCCGGGAAGTTCAGGCTGATCAGTGCGCCGGCGACGAAGGCGCCAACGGTCAGGCTAATGGTTTTCGTTTTGCTCATTTCAAGCTGGCCCATTTCATCGGGTCGATCGGTTGCCCTTGGTGGCGGAGCTCAAAGTATAAACCGGATTCGGGATTGCCTCCGCTGTTCCCCACAGTGGCGACTGTTTCTCCACCCTTGACGGCCTGGCCGACTTGTTTGAGCAGGGCATCGTTGTTGCCGTAGATCGACAGGTAGGCGTCGCCGTGGTCGACGATGAGCAGGTTGCCGAAGCCGCGCATCCATTCCGAGAAGACGACGCGGCCGCCGGCGATGGCCTTGACCTCGCTGCCCGAACCGGCCTTGATGAATAAGCCGCGCCACGTGCCGCCGCCATCGCGGACCGAGCCAAAACGGCCGGACACCGCGCCACGCACCGGCAGGCGCAGGCTGCCGCGCTGGCGGGCAAAACTGCCGTTGCTGGGGGCCGGTTCGTAGTGGTTTTCGGCTTCGACGCTTCTTGGGCGGGTGGGTTCTACGCCGGGGGTCGGCCGGGCGATTTCCCGTTCTTCGGTCGGCGCCGGGCGCTTGTCCTTTTCCCGCTCTTTTTGCCGGGCAGCGGCCTGGCGTGCTTCGGCCTGGCGTGCGGCCTCGGCTGCCCTGGCCGCCTGGGCAGCAAGGATTTTTGACAGCCGATCAATGAGTTGGGTCATCCTCTTTTCGTTTTGCTGCAGGGTGCCGATTTCCTTGCGCTGGGCGCTGACCTTGCTGGCGAGTTGGGCGTACAGCGCCTGGCGCTCCTCGCGTTGCTTCTGTAAATCGGCATGGCGTTTTTTCTGCTCGGCTTCGACCTCGGCCAGTTCGGTGCTACGCTCCTTGGCGTCGGCAGCGAGCGCTTTCTTCTTGTCGAGCGTGGCGTTGATTTCGCCCATCAGTTCGGCGCGGGTCAGCGCAATGGCCGACAGGTAGTGCAGGTCGCGCGCCATCTGGTTGGGGTCGTCGCCGTTGAGCAGCAGTTGCAGCGAGTCTGGCGTGCCGCGCAGGTATTGCTTGTAGATCAGTTTTTCCAGCTGGGCTTGTTGCTGGCCGAGCGTGACGCCAAGCTCCTGCGATTGCTGCTCGAGGTTTTTGAGCTTTTTTTCCAGTTGACCGCGGGAATCGTTCAACTCGTGCAGTTCGCGTTGCAGGCGCGAAATCTGGCGGTCGGATTCGCGCAGGCGGTCGCCGGCATCGGCTTTGCTCTCTTCGCTGCTTGATAATTCCTTGCGCAACCCTTCAATGCGGCTGCGTAATTCGCCCAGATCCGCCTGTTTTTCGGCGATATCGGGCGAGGCGACGATCTGGGCAGATTTTTTTTCGGTCGTAGCTGGCTTGGCCCCGATCGGTGCTGTGCCCAGGAAAACCGCGGCAATCAGTGCCGCCGTCAGCCTTTTGCCGGTAGGCCGAGGGCTGCGCTGGCCGGGCCGGGTGTGTCCAAAGCTCATCGCGGATTGATTTCGGTTAAGCGAAACGTAAAACGCTATTTTATAATGCGCCATTCATCGAAACGAGGTTTTATCTTGGAAACGCCAACCTTCAGTTTGATCGACAAGCAGGAGCACATCGAGCTGGCCGCCCGTGCGCTGAAATCCATCGCCCACCCGCTGCGCCTGAAAGTCCTTTGCGTGCTTGGCGAGCAGGAGGCGTGTGTGCAGGAAATCGTCGAGGCGGTGGGTACCTCGCAAAGCAATATTTCCCAGCATCTGGCCATCCTGCGCGAAAAAGGCGTGCTGGTTACCCGCAAGGACGCCAATCGCGTCTTCTACCGGGTTGGTGATCAGCGCACGCTGCAACTGGTCAGCATGATGCGTGAAGTTTTTTGCGGGACGGAGGCTTAAGTGATACCGATGGAATTTATCAACCAGAATATTCTGCTGGTTTCGCTGGTCGCGGTCAGTGGCCTTTCCCTGCTCTGGCCAGCGCTGGTGCGCCCCTCGGGCAATCGTGTCGGGCCGGCCGAGGCAACGCAACTGATCAATCGTGAAGATGCCTGCATCCTCGATGTCCGCGAGGCTGGCGAGTACGCAGCCGGGCATTTGCCGGAAGCGAAGAATATTCCGGGCAGCGCGCTGGCCGGGCGCATTGGCGAACTGGACAAGTTCAAGGACAAGCCGATCATCGTCTGCTGCGCTTCGGGCATGCGCTCGAACAAGGCCTGTGGCGAGCTCAAAAAGCAGGGCTTCGAGAAGTTGTACAACTTGTCCGGTGGCGTTGATGCCTGGGTGGGGGCCGGCTATCCGATCAAAAAGGGTGCCAAGAGCAAATGACTGCCCGTGTCCTGATGTATACGACGGCAGTCTGCCCTTATTGCACGCGTGCCAAACAATTGCTCAAGGCACGAGGCGTGGAGCAGATCGAGGAAGTTCGCGTCGACCTCGATCCGGTACGCCGCGATGAAATGATGCAGAAAACTCAGCGGCGTACAGTGCCGCAGATCTTCATTGGCGAAACCCACGTGGGTGGCTGTGACGATCTCTATGCCCTCGACGCATCCGGCCAGTTGAAGCCGCTGCTCGAAGGTTGACCTGAACCGATTTAACTTCTGAAAGAAAACCATGGAACAAAACGCTCAGCCTGTCTTCGGTATTGAAAAACTTTACGTCAAGGATCTGTCGGTCGAAGTGCCGAATGCGCCGGAAATCTTCCTCGAGCGCGAGCAGCCGCAAGTCGAGATTCAGCTCAATACCGGCGGTCGCGCTGTCGGCGAAGCCGTCTATGAAGTCGTGCTGACCGTCACGGTTACTGCCAAGATGGCCGAAAAGACCGTTTTCCTGGTCGAAGTCAGTCAGGCTGGCATCTTCCGCATCCAGAACGTGCCGGAAGAGCAACTCGAGCCGCTGATCGCCGTCGCCTGCCCGAATATCCTGTTCCCCTATGCCCGCGAAGCAGTGTCGGATGCGGTCAGCCGTGCCGGCTTCCAGCCCATCGTGCTGCAGCCGGTCAATTTCGAAGGCATGTACATGCAGCGCTTGCAGCAACAGCAAGAAGAGCAGGCCGGCGCTCCGGCCGACGCGTCGATTCAGTAAGATGACCATCTGGCGTCGTGCGCTTGTCGCCCTGTCGCTGATCAGCGCTGCCGGAGCAGCGCTGGCTATCGACTACCGCTCGGTCAGTGTGCCGGCGGCCATCCTCTTCGATGCGCCGTCGCTGCAGGGCAAGAAGCTCTACCTGATCAAGGCGCAGACGCCGGTCGAGGTCGTCGTCAAACTCGAAGGCTGGTTCAAGGTGCGCGATGCCGAAGGGACGCTGGCCTGGCTGGAATCGCGCAACCTCGTGGATAAACGGACGCTCGTCGTGACCGCGCCGAAAGCCGAAATCCGCCAGTCGGACAAGCCGGAATCGACGGTGCTGGCCGAACTGGACAAATGGGTGGCTGTTGAATTCATCGAACCCGCCTCGCCGGGCTGGGCCAAGGTGCGCCATCGCGATGGCGTGGCCGGCTACATTCGATCGACGCAGGTCTGGGGTCTATGAAAATTTCGCTGCTGGGCGCCGGTGCCTGGGGCACGGCGCTGTCCATTGCTTTTGCCGGCAAGCATGAATTGACGCTGTGGTCGCGCGAAGAGGATGTCGCCGCCGACCTCAAGGCGACGCGCGAAAACCATCGTTTTTTCCCGGGCTACAAGTTGCCGGATTCGGTTGCCGTGACGACGGATTTCGCGGCGGCTGTCGCAGCGGCCGAGTTGCTCATCGTGGCGACGCCGATTGCCGGTCTGCGGCCCACCGTCGAGCGCCTCAAGGCAATCGGCTGCAGGTTGCCGGTGTTGTGGGTGTGCAAGGGTTTTGAGGCTGGAACTGGCAAGCTGCCGCACCAGGTGGTGAGCGAAGCGCTCGGTCAGCAGGCCTTGTGCGGCGCCCTGTCCGGTCCGAGCTTTGCCGAGGAAGTGGCAGCCGGGCAGCCGACGGCCGTAGCGCTGGCCGGCAATGATCCGGCTTTCGCCCGTGAGGCGGCGCGACAACTCCATACGGCGCGCCTGCGCATCTACGCCAATGATGACCTGGTTGGTGTCGAGGTCGGTGGCGCCGTCAAGAATGTGTTGGCCATTGCCACAGGCGTTTGCGACGGTCTCGGTCTGGGCCTCAATTCCCGGGCGGCGCTCATGACGCGCGGCCTGGCCGAAATTGCCCGGCTCGGTCTGGCGCTGGGTGCCGACCGACAGACCTTCATGGGCCTGGCCGGCATGGGTGACCTGATTCTGACTTGTACTGGCGACTTGTCGCGCAACCGTCGCGTTGGTCTGGCGCTGGCCCAGAACAAACCCCTGCCGCGGATTCTCGAAGAACTTGGCCATGTCGCCGAAGGCGTTTATACCGCCCGCGAGGTTGATCGCCTGGCTAGCCAACTCGGCGTCGACATGCCGATCAGCGCTGCCGTGGCGGCCGTGCTGGATGGTCGTCTGAATGCTGCGCAAGCCGTCGAGCAGTTGATGGCGCGCGATCCGAAGGAAGAATTGGCCTAACTGGCGCCAGCGAAGCCGGCCTGGCGCCAGGCTTCAAAGACGGTCACGGCGGCAGCGTTGGAGAGGTTGAGGCTGCGCTGCCCCGCCTGCATCGGCAGGCGTAGCCGCTGCGCCGGCGGAAACTCGGCAAGCACTTCCGGCGGCAAGCCACTGGTTTCGCGACCAAAAACAAACACATCGTTTTCCTGCAAATCCGTATCGAAGGGACTGCCCGTGCCCTTGGTCGTCATCGCAAACATGCGTCGCCCGGCCAGTGCCGTCTTGCAGGCAGCCCAGTCGGCGTGACGCACGACACGGGCGTATTCGTGATAATCCAGCCCGGCCCGGCGCAAACCCTTGTCGGTGATGTCGAAGCCGAGCGGTTCGACCAGGTGCAGCTCGGCCCCGGTGTTGGCGCACAGGCGAATGATGTTGCCCGTGTTGGGCGGAATTTCGGGCTGGTAGAGAACGACGGCAAACACGCGACGGCTTTCGAGCGAGGAAGGGGGCGAATTAGAGCACGGATTCAGCCTTGAAACCTCAGTTGGGCGTGGCAGATGGTGCGCCTGGGCGGGATGGCCGGCGCGAAGCGACGCCGCAGCAGGCTCATGCCGGCAAGAAGGAGCGAAAACGAGCCGATAACGATAAAGCAAATCGGCGAGTTTCGGCGA
>JAUYEI010000005.1 GCA_030691385.1 Azonexus sp. | reverse complement strand
GGCGGTGGTGTTGCCTTCGGCATCGGTCTCGGTCTTGACCCGGTCGGCCGCATCGAAGCTTCTTGTCACCACGTCGCGCACGTCGAAGCTGCCGTCGGTTTTCCTGTAGCGGTGGGTCACCTTCCACAACTGGCCGTTGGCGGCGAAAGTGTTGATCGCCTCGTTGCCCAGAGCGTCGGTCCCCGTCGTCACCCGAGCCAGCGCATCGTAGTCGTAGGCCGGGGTCAGGTCGATCAGCCCGGCAGTGGGCGGGCTGGCCCGGCGCTTCAGGGTCTCGGTCTTCTTGCGGCCCAGGCTGTCGTAGGTAAAGGTCTGCGTCGCGGCGATGCCCGAGGGCAGGCCGACGATCTGCTGCTGGCTGACGTTCAGGCCCTGGCTGCCCGCTTCGTAGGTCAATCGGGTTTCACGATAGCGGCTGCCATCGAGATATTGCCGGGAAGTGTTCAGCGTTCCATTGCTGTTCCAGCATTGGCTGGAAAGCAGGACATTGGCACTGCCCGACAGGGCGCTGAGGCGGGTTTCCTTGGGGCGGTTGGTGTAGTCGCAGCCCGACGTGCTGCCACCGTAGGTGGTGGTGGCCGTGGTGCCGCGCTTGTCCTTGACGCTGGCGACTTGGTCGAGCGGGCCGTAGGTGGTGTCCACGGTACGGGTCAAGGCATCCTGTTCGCGGGTGACGTTGCCGAACACGTCCGACGTGCCGGTAAAGACCTTGTCGGCGCGGTAGCTGTAGGTGGTGGTGTAGCCCAGCGCGTCGTATTTCTTGCTGCGGATGGCGTCGCCCTGGTTCTCGAACAAGAGGACGGCACCGTCGGGCTCGACCAGCTTGGTCATGCGGCCGTTGTCGTCATAGAAATACTCGCGGACGCCGCCGCGGGGGTCGGTGACGCGGGTGCTCTTGCGATAGAGGTCGTAGTCCAGCGTGTCGCCTTGATCAAGGCTATTGGTCTGCTGGAAGGTGCGGCCGTTTTCGTAGTACTTGAATTTGGTCTGTACCGTCTGGCCGTCGCGCTGCAGAGGCTTGGCGATGCTGGTCAGGAGGTGCTTGGGCGTGTCGTAGCCGTAGGTCAGCACTTGCGCCAGCGGGTTGGTCAGCGTTTGCAGGTTGCCCGAAGTGTCGTAGGTGTAGCTCCACTTGCGGGCCGTCCAGTCGCTGACATCTTTCAGGCGGCCATCCGGGTGATAGGTCAAGGTGATGCCGGTACGGCCGGCGATGCTCAAGTTGTCGGTGACGGTGGACAAGCGGCCGTTGCCGTCATAGGTCAGCGTCAGGCGGTCGCCCCAGGCGTTGTCGATGTATTTCAGGCGCGCCACGACGTTGGGCGTGGTCTTGAGGGTGCCCGTCGGTGTCTCGAAGATGTATTTGACGCCGTTGCGAAAGGTCAGCGTGTGTTGGCCGGTGCTCGGGCTGTCCAGGGTCAGGGTGTCGTAGACGCCCTTGGGCGGGGTGACGGCATAGGTGGTTTCGTTGACCAGGAAGGCCTGTTCGCCGCCGCGCTCGTCGGTGTAGGTGATGGAACTGGTCTTGCTGTTGGCGTTTTCGGGCTTTTGCGCGCTGGTGCAGTTGGGGCAGTCGCCGAAGTCGTTGGACTTCAGGCGCATCAGGTAGCTGTGTACCCAGCCGTAGCCCAGGCCGCGATCCACCTTGGTGCTCGAGGGCGCGCTGTTGTAGGTGCGGGTGAAGACGGTGTTCAGGCCGTTGCGCCCGCGGATCACGAAGTCGGTTTCGTCGTGGTAGTTGTTGCCGCTGACGGTAGAGACCGGGTCGGCTGTGCTCGGGGTGCGGATGGCGTCATTGTTCACCGTGCCGACCAGCAACTGGTCATTGAACTGGTCGTTGTTGAAGGTGGGTGTGACCGACACGCCGCCGGTGTTGATGGCCTTGGCGGGATTGAGGACGACATTGCCGTCGACGTAGCCGCCAGCCAGGACGGGGCCGACGCTGGTCAGCAGGAAACTGGCCAGCGTCAGGGCCGCGAGGCGGCGGCGGTGGCGCACCAGGAAGGGCGCAGTGGGTGCTGCAGTCGGCGGAGTGGAGCGGCGCATGATCTCAGTTCCCTTGCATGGTGTTCGGTGTGGCCTGGTTGGCAGCATCGGCTTGGCGTCTGTCGGCGGCAGGCGCGGCGCTATCCAGGCCCACGTAGCCGCCACCGGCCGTCAGACTGCGGTTGGCGATTTCAAAGGACAGCGAGGACAGGCGGTTGTTGGACGCGGTGTAGCCCTTGCGGATATCCACCTCGAAGCGGTAAGTCGCCCCGGTGACCAAGGTCGAGGGCAGCGTGTATTCCACCCAGGACTGGGCGGTGTCGCGCAGTTGCAGGTCGTTGCGGATGCCCGCCACGAAGCTCGTGGAGTAGGCATTGGCCGCGACAGTCTTGCTGCGGTAGGCGAAGTCGGTGCTGGTGAAGCCTTGCAGCACGTCGAGGTAGTTGAAGAAGCCCGCGTTGCTGCCGCCCCGGTAGCTGTTGTAGCCGGTCTGCATCTTGGCGATGGCGCCATCAATGGTGGTGCCCGCCGCCCACGGCACGCCGCAGGAGGAACCCGCATTGAGCGTGGCCGAACCGCCATAGGTGATGCGATAGCTGTTGAGCTGGTTCTCCGTGTCATCGAAACAACCAATATTGGCGTGCCAGTAGTCGTTGTAGTAGGACAGCGTGGACAAACGCGTGTCTGAACTGCTGGTGGGGGTCTTCTTGAACACATCGAAACCGTCGGTCATGGTGTAGCTCGTATGCGACCACGTCGTCGGGCGGGTGCCATAGACATCGCGCTGGGCGATGGCAAAGGGCGCTTGCGCCGAGGCCCCGAAGCCCACCGAACTGATGAAGGCGGGCACGGTGTTGGTGCCGGCGTCGCGCTTGACATTGACCAGGCTCGCCCCGCTGCCCAGGGCCATCTGAATGCCGCGCACGGTGGACACGGCGTCGTAGCCGGTCAGCTCCTGCCAGGTCTCGTGTTCCAGCGAGGAGGTGATGTGGCCCAGGAACTCGAACTGGCGGTTCGAGTAGGTGACGGCCGACTCGTTGGTGCGGTAGGAGCCGCCGATGGTGATGCCCTTCATGTCGATAAGCAGGCCCCCGGGCAGGATCGAGAAGGCCGTGCCGTCGATGTACTCGGCCTCGTAGACCGAACTCACGACCCCCAGGAAGCCAATCACCGGGGTCCGGGTCTTCATCAGCCGGTCGGTGCGCTCGAACTGCTCGCGCAGCTTGGCGTAGTACTGCGTGGCGCCCACGTAGAGCAGGCCGCCGGTCAGGGCGTCGAGGGCGGGCTTATTTTCCAGCAGTTTGATATCGCTAGCATCCCAGCCATTGGCGTTGGCATCCACGTAGGGTGTGCAGTTGGTGCCATCGGTGAGACACCCGACTTCACCGGGATTGAAGACGATTCTGTTCAGGTCGTTTGCGGCCAGCAGTTGATCAGCGGCGCGATGCACCTGCGACCAGTTGGACGACTCACCGCCGGTAGCCATCAGGTAGTAACCGCCGATGATGCCGGAGTAACTCGCCGAGATCGTGCGATCGGCGTCACCACTGACCGCACCGGGTGCGCCGTCCATGCTGACCATGATGGTGAAGGGGTTGCCAACAGCCGGCGTGTAGCCGACGATGGTGCCGCCGCCGGAGATCGGTCGAGATATTTCTGTGCCACCCAGTCGCACGACCATGTTGGGTACGTTGCCGGTTCCCACGAATTCGGTGGTCATGGTCAGGCGCTTGGTGTTGACCTCGGCCAGCAGGACCGGTGTGCCGCCGGCCTGAATGGTCAATCCGCCTGATACGAGTCGGAACCCGACACGAACCGTCTTGCCCCACTTTTTTGGCTCGACTGCGGGCACCGCAGCGTCGTGCGCGGCCACGGTGTCGTAGCGACGGATCGTGCCGACAACATGAAAGGGGAGCGATGCTGGCAACAGACCTTCACGCAGCGGGACGACATGCCCGGCGTCTTCAACGTCCTCCAGCGTCCTGCCGGCATGGTTGGTACGCAGCCAGCTGCCGATCTGGTCTTCGAGGATCGCCAGCGGGTTCTTGTCGCGCCGGGTGGCGTCGTTGTTCTTGATGGCGTTGTAGTAGGCGGTGTAGTCGAAGGTCACCGCGCTGTAGGGGTCGAGGTTCAAGCCGTTGTAGGTTTTCTGCTTGAAGCTCGCATCCAGCGCTACCCAGGTGCAGCGGGGGAAATTGGCACTTTGGCTGCAATCGATGGCCGGACTCACGGTGTTGATGCCGCGATACTGGTCGAAGGGCACGAAGGCTTCGGCCCAGGCGTGCTCGAAGTCCACCGTGCTGCGGTCGGTGGCCAGCGTGACGCCCTGGATGCCTTGGGACTTGAGCACCTCGACGGCGGTGTCCAGTTGCGGAATGCCCAGCCAGTTGGTCAGTTGCGCCGCCGGGATGCGCACCGTACCCACGGCATAGCGCGCCGGAATGTTTTGTGAGCGCAGCATGGCGATGAGCGAGGTAGCGATATCCACATCGCTGCCGCGCTGGCCCAAGAAGGTGTTGACTGAACCCGAGCGCGAGCCGTGGTAGGCCGAGTGCTCAATGGCGTTATGCACATATTCGTAAATGGCGACAGCGGTACCAAGTTGGCTGGCCTTGTCGTGCAGCAGTTGCGCGTCAGTGCCGCTGTAGACAATCTCGGGCGATTCGGTGACGACTTGCGCCTGGACGTTCAGGCTCATCGCCAGCAGACTCAGGCAGGTGATCGAAGCGAGCGAGCCCAGTTTGCGCCGCAGGGCATGAATGGGGTGAGTTGGCATCTTCATCTCCCTTACTCCTTGGCTGCGCCGTTGTTCTTCGGCAGAGCGAATCCGGCGGGCATGGCCTGCAGGGTGGGTGTGCCGTGGGTCAGCGGCGCCTCGACGAGGCCACCCCGGGTCGGGCGCAGTTGCTCGCGCAAAGCACGCAACTGACCGGGACGATCCAGGTTGTCATCGGCCAGGGCGGTATCGAGTTTTTGCGACCAGCGCGCAAAGAGTTGCGCCCGCTGCTCGCCAATGGGCAGGCCTGCCGAGCGTGTATCTTCTTCCGGCGCTGTCCGCGCCCGCGCTGCCTTGAGGTCGCCCTGGCTGCGCAGTTGCGCGGCTAGGGCACGGGCATCTGAGCGTTCCGCTTCGCGCCGGCTGGTGATTTTCTCGCGCAGACTGCGCTGCTCGCTGGTCTCGTGGCCTTGTACAGAGATTGCCCCGCGATTCTTCGGGTCGAGGTCGGTTGCGATCAGTTGATCCAGCGTGCTGCGCAGGCGAGCCAGTTGTTCGGCGTCGGCCGGGTCGTCTGCCTCACTCTTCTTGGCAGCGAGTACGCCGCGCCCGATAGCGCGGATGGCATTGGTCTGGGCCGGGCTGAGCGCCCGCGCTGCGGTTTCGCCCGCCGCCTTGGCTGTGCTTTGCGGCGTGACGGGTTCGGCGGCGTCGGCGGCCGTTGCCAGGAGGGCCAGTGCGGCAAATAGGTTCAGGTGCAAAGATGACATGTCGTTCTCCTCCCTTAGTCGCCCGACCGGCCGCGCCGGCTGGCACGGTTCACCGCACCCATGAGCATGGCGCCCAGTGCCCCGAGTGCCCACAACGGAATGGGCACATCGCCATTGCCGGAAGCGACTTGCGTACAGCCGGAACAGGGGTTGCCGTTCAAATCGGTGGTGGCCAAGTTGGTGAGCCCGGCAATCGGGCTGGTGTCGCTGATGGCGTTGTTGGCCGCGTACAGGCTGGTCAGGTTGCTGGCGTACTGCAAGCCGTTGAGGCTGGTCACGCCCCGATTGGAAATATCGAGCGTGGTCAGTTGAGATAGCTCGCCCCGGTTGAGTTGATCCATCGAGCCGCGCCCCAAGGCTTCGTTGATCGCCGTGCGCAATGCGGCATCGGTGACATCGACACGTTCGCGGCTGGTCGTGGCGTCGATACCTTCGGCGGCGGCAAAGGACTGCACGATGAGGCTGGCGGCAAAGACACCGGCGTCGAAACCGCCATCGACGCGCTGGATCGCCGTCAGCGAATTGAGCAAGGTCTTGGCGTCGGTAGACGCCGGGTCGATGCGCAGGTAGGCCAGCGCCGCAGCGGCTCGGACATGGGGCGCCGACGAGGTGCCGACCTTGCTCTTCAAGGTAGTGACGGCATTGGCCAGCGGGGTGGTCAAGGTCGGGTCGGAATCCTTGTAGGGCGCGAGCGCTTGAATCACCCGAGCCGTCGTATAGGCATCGGTGGCACTACCCGCCGCCGTCGGCCAGCCCTGATCGCCCGCCGGGGTAAGTTGAGCCGCTTTCAGGTACGCAATAGCCTGGGCGCTGTTGAAACTCGCGCCGACCGTGCGCAGCGCATCGAGCGCCAGGGCGGTATCCAGTGGCGAAGCGCGGTAGCGCTTGGCCAGGCCCCAACCCGATTGTCCCGCGGCAGGCGTCGATACCGCCGCCAGCAAGGCATCGATGTCCGGCTGGGCGCTGGACTGGGTCGCTCGCAGCACCAGCAAGCGCCGGGCGCGGGCGTCGAGATTCTTGGGGTCGTGGTTCTCGATCCAGGTTTGCCCCGCATAGTAGGAGCCCCGGCGGCGATTGGCCTGATGCAGCGCCAGCACCGCCTCGGCCGTTTGCAGGAAGGTACGAGCTTCCGAGGTATCGCGCCAACTGCCGTCGCTGACATCTTGCTGGGCTTCGAGCCAGTCGGCGGCACGCTGACTGGGCGTGGCGTAGGTACCTGCGTACGCCAAGGTGGTCGCAACCATGACAGCACCTATCGCGGCGATAGACGCGATAGCGCGAACGAACCCCCGCCAGGACGGTATGCCGTATTCGGAATGGAGCGAGGCGGGTGTGCCGGTCGCCGTCAGCTTGCGCATCATGAGTCCTCCCTGCGTTCACATGCCAATGGAGGATTTCATGCGTAGACCACCGCTCTGTTGCCCCCCCTTTTTGACTACATGGGTCAGGACGATAGCCAATAGTCATGACATTACTATGTCATTTATATAACCCGATTAAATATATATGGCTCAGTCTTGATTTGGTCGCAGATTCTGCCCCGCATTCGTGCGGGGTTTTTTACCAATCCGTAGCAGCCGGTGATAACGTCAGTTGGTCGCTCGACAGGTCCAGATGCTCAACGTTATCGCGGCATACCCAATTCAGTAGGGTGCCCGGTGGCAGGGGATTGGCCCGGAATTGGGCCAGCGCTTCCTGATACTGGGCGTCGGTGGCTTCGCTGCGCAAAATGCGCGGCAGGTTGCCCCTGAGCGCCGCCATTGCGTCGCTGCCACACCCTCCTTGTTCTCCCCCGAACGCTGTCGCGCTGCCGTTGGCGTTGATCGCGAAGAAAAAGGGAGCATCGCCCTCAACCATCGCGGTCAACACGGTTCGAACGATGGGATTGTTCGGCTTGACGAGCACATGGTAACGCCCGAAGCCATAGAATTCGAAAGCGAAATGCACGACCAGATAGCGCGATGTCCCCAGCAGCGAGTGACCGAAATTGAACCCTGAGCCGGTCACGGTCGGCGGGATGATTTCGTTCGTCCGGAGCGCCAGGAAGCCGCAGGTTCGTTTACGTTCCTCAACCAGGCCCAGGGCGCAGCACGGGGCGGGCGCCGCCAGGAACTCGCCGATAAAAGCGCTATTGACCGTAAGCCGGGGCAGTAAGGGATAGACATTACTCATACACTTCGTTTCCGGGAGATCAGGCGGCGAGGGGTAGCCGCCGGTTCATGTCCAGCTCGATACGACCATAGGGGTTCACGTGATGGTAGATGAGCGGCGACAGCGCGCGCCAGTCGTCCACCGTCATGCGGTCGCGCCACGCAGGCTCGGCCAATATCTCCTGGATGAATAAAGTATTCACATACACCAGACAGATTTGTAGCAAGTGCAAAGACAGCATGGCCAGTTCCTGGTCTTCGATCCGGTTGGTGGCGATCTCGCCTTTCTCGCCGTAGAAGATGAAGCTGTTCGCGCTGTTCCAGTTCTCGACCACGTTCAAGCCTTCGTGAATCTCTCGGCGCAACGACTCTTCGTGCAGGTAGCGGCAGAGGAAAATCGTCTTGATCGCCTTGCCCAACTCAGCCAATGCCTGGTAGGTCGGGTGCGCCGGCTCCGCGCGGGTGAAGCGGCGCAGAATGGCCTCAGAGTCCGCCGTACCAAGCCGTAGGGCAACGGTGTACTTGATGATCTCGTCGTATTGTTGGGCGATCAGATCCCACTTGATGGCGCGCGTCAGGATCGGTTCAAGGTTCGCGTATTGCTTGGCGTCGTCGGCATCGATCATGGCCAGCTTCTGCCGGGCGATCAGTTTGAAGCGCGGCAACAGATCGAAGCCCAGCACGTAGCTGAAGGCGAACGCGACTTCGCTCTGGCCGTGGGTGTCGACATACTGCTGTGTGATCTCCATGGTGGTGCAGTGGCGCAGCACGCCTTCCATCATGGACGCCACCTCCGACGACGAACAGCGCTTGAGTTGCGAGTAGATGCAGGTCGAATTCCTGTCGACGTGCCAATAGATCATGATGCCGCGGCCGCCATAGCGGGCGTGCCATTCCGTCATCAGGTTCTGGTCGTAGGCGCCGAATTGCTTGGAGTCGGAGGCATAGGATGTGGTGGCGTCGCCCCAGATTGTGGTCTGGCGGATGGCGAACGTGCCATTGACGATCTCGGCGACGGCCGCCCGTAGCGCTTCCTTATTCACGTAGCGGCGCTTGACGTAGCGCAACTCGTCGACCGTGACGCTCGGCTGTTGGCTGGCGATGCGCTTCAGCCCCACGTTGGTGCCGATACCGAACAGGCAAAGCAGCAGGCGCCGCTGTAGCACGGCCGGGTCCAGTGCCTCACGGCTGCCGGCGGTGCGAAACGCCGACGTGAAATTGAGGCGCAAGTCGACTTCCTTGGCGATGTCGATCAGCTCGACATCTGACCAGCGCTGCCCGATCTCGCGCTTCAGCGCAGCGGCGTTGGGCGGCTCAGCCAGCGCGGTATACGGTGACAGTTGGATGATGTTTTTCCCCTGCTTGCGTAGCTTCACCTTGGAATTGCCGGGAAGTCCATCGTTGAAGGTTTTGAGCCACTGGCGCATGGAGGTCTGTACCTGCTCGATGAAGTCCTTTGCATCCTTCGGTGCCTTGAGCATGTCGTAGTAGGTGTCACGCTTCTCGTCGAAGTCGGCTGGCAGGTCCTGTTCCGGATCGCGGTAACGGTCGGCACCCTCGACCCAGATTTCCTTGATCCGCAGGCGCTTGCGCAGGGCGCGCAGCACGCATACCTCGTAGTCGATCCGGTTGACGCGCTCGGTGCCATCCTTGGCTAGGTCGATGACGATGTGACGCCACTTTTTAGGCACAACGCCCTCGATCGGCACTTCGTCGACATCATAATATTGCCGTCGGCTGTCACGGTTTGCCTGCAACACCGCGAGCGCGTCGATCACCGGCCGGTGCACCGCGTTGTTTGAGCGGAAAGCCAGCGCATCGAGCGCCGGCATCAACACGCCACGATAGTAATGGCTGTAGGTTGAACGCATGGTTTCTTGCACCTCGCGCTCAACGTCCGTACTCAATGCCTCGAATTCGGCGATCAACTCCTTCAACATAGTCTGACTGACAACCGGGTAGACGACCTCTTTGACCACGCCGTCCGGCTGATCAACGGTGGCTTCCGCCACCTTATACAATAGCCGCGCCTTGCCGCGCACCTTCTTGAACGCGGCGAACTGCTTCTTGTCGATCTTCTTCTCGGCGCGCGTACCGATGGTATGGATAAGCTGCAGCAGCATGTCGACCAGCCCATCGGTCAACTGCTGCCGCCGACGCCAGCAGAACATGGCCACCATACTGTAACGGATCGGCGCCGGATGACGGCGCAGTTCACGGATTGACTCGGTGGCGCAGCGCTGGCGGAACTGATCGATAAATTTGGTCGGGATGCCCTTGAACACGTCCGCGACCAGGCCAATAGCATTGATTAACTGGCGCCGCTCAATGCCAAGTTGCAGGTTATCGCGGCTGGATTTGCCAAGATCAGCCTTGAGTTGCGCGAAGGTCGAGGTGGCGTCGGCCGTGTTCGTGGTGTCATCGACGACGGCGGAATCATCACTCGCCAGCATCCGGTCGATGGCAGTCTTGCTGCCAGCGGACAGGCGCGAGTAAATCGTCTCCAGTAATCCGGTCTCATACCTGTGTACGGTCGAGCGAATGACACGTTCGAGTTGATCGGTTGCGGGCGGCTCTAGCCGTTGCGCACGAAACCAGTCCAAGGCGATATCGCGGCCGTGGCGGGCCTGCGGGTCAAAGGGAAGCACATCGTTGACCAGTGAGTCAGACAGGCGTTGGATGTCGGTCCCGGTGGCAGGACGAAAACCCAGAAAGACGCGGATGGATCGGCGGTGCCGCCGCCCTTGGCGGCCATTGAAATCAACCGCAGCAAAACCATCGATGGCGGTATTGAGTTGAGTGGCAAC
This sequence comes from Azonexus sp., assembly GCA_030691385.1. GTDB lineage: Bacteria > Pseudomonadota > Gammaproteobacteria > Burkholderiales > Rhodocyclaceae > Azonexus. The sequence goes on along the minus strand of JAUYEI010000005.1, from coordinate 10,316 downwards.
ACAATCCAGCGCATCCGGATCGACCTCGTTGTGAAGTTCAGGGAATCGTCCATACAGTTCCATGAACTTCAGTTGCACCGCAAAGGCAAGCCGCCCTTTGTCGGTCATCCCGGGTAGCAGTGCGAGTTCATCGGCCGTCAACGTCCACAAATCCCGCAGATCCAAATCATTCCACGATTGCGTCACAGCAAACTCCACCCAAATTGAGTAGCAGATTATAGAGAGGCTAGAAGCAAAAGGAGATGACGCTGACGCTACATTAGTTCAATCTTATATGTCCTCAAATCGCAGCTTCGCTCCCACTAGGCCAGATAGGCGTGCCCGATCTCGTACTGAGAGCCAAGCAGCGGGCTGGCGGAAATCTGGCGGTTCAGCGCCTCGGCCGCCGTCGCCAGACGCTCGAAATCCGGGGCCACGCGGTCCCAGCCGACACGCCCCCCGCCGGCTTCCCAACGCGCCTTGGAGGCCGAAATCAGCGCGGAGCGGTCGAACGGGCAGCGCACCCAGAGGAAACGGCGTCGCAGGGCGAAGTCCATCTGCTCCACCGACTGGTCTATCAGGTTCATCGTGCCGACCACGTAGAGGTTGGAGGGAAGGCGGAGGGTCATGGCCTTGCCGGAGGCGTCCGTCCCCGGAAGCTCCATCACCTGGCCTCGATCCTCCAGCAGCGAGAACGCCTCCCCGAGGGTGCGGCTCAAATCGGCCCGGTTCATCTCGTCGAGGATGAGCACATGGGGGATGTTCGGATCGTCGCGCTCGATCTCGTCGACCAACCTGGGCAGGTATCCCGGGCGGTACTCGGTTCCGCCGTTGCCGTCGATGTGGAGGCCGCGGATAAAGTCCTCGTAGCCGTATGCGGAATGGAGTTGGAGCCTGTGGGTCCTGGAGCGGATGCCGGCCTGGACGGCGGCCTGGTTCGCGAAATACGCCTTTGGCCCCATGGAGGCCAGCAGCGCGGGCCTGATGAGCCGCTCGGCGATTTGCTTCGCCCTGTGCGTCTTGCCGGTGCCGGGCGGGCCGTACAGGACGATTTGCCGTTTGTGCCGCAGCGCCTCGAGCGGGACGCCTGAGGATCCGTCGTCGCCGGGGTCGTTCCACACCTCTGCAAGCGGGGGGCGGTAGAAGTCGAAGTCCGGCCTTCCGAGCAGCCCCTCCAGCGCCCTGCGTATCTCGAGCAGTCGCCGATCCGTGTCGTCGGGGCCGCCCGCGGCAAGCAGGGACGAGAAGGCGACGGCCACGCGGCGCTTGTGCTCCCGGCTCGCGATGCGCTCGAACGTCTCGGGGTGGATCAGGTGGATGAGCATGTGCCGAAGCTGGCGGGTGTCGGCACCGTCCACGGCGTCAACCTCCTCCATGAAGAGCCATGGATCTGCGAGAGCCGCCGCCCTGCGTGCATCCGGGAGGAGTTTCCAGGCGAGGGCGAACTCGATCAGGAAGGCGATTTCGAAAGGCCGCCGGGTGTTGTATCCCTGGCCTCCGCTGCCGATGCCGCGTTCGAATGCCCTGGCGAGCGGGTTCGGATCTGGGAGGGAGGTTCCACCCCAGCCGAGTATTTCGGAGACCAAAGCCGTTTTCCGGTCGGGTCCGACATTTGAGGGGAACAGGAAATGCACGGCGACGACCTCGGCGGCGAGGCGGGCGATGGCGGGATCTCCGGCCTTGGCGATTTGGTCCCGGAACTTGTCGGTGAAGGAGCGATCACCCTCGTCGGGCTCCTTGACGAACACCTCGTGAAGCCGGCGGAGGTTTTGTACGGTCCACAACGGGTCGTCGCCGAGGAGGGAGCCGTCGGCCCCAAGGCAGCGGTCGGCGAAGAGTTTGGCAACCGCATAAATGGGGGAGGCGTCGTGTTCGGAGTGTTTGGCCATGAGAGTCCTTTGTGCAGCCCCGAATCTTAACCCGCCCGGCATTTTCGGACCATCCAGCCTTGAGGGGCCAAACCCGACGAGCGGGCTTGAGTAAGGGTGGGGCTGGAGGTAGAAATGGATTGTGCAAGGCCAAAAACGTCCCCGGCGGCGGTCGCCGCCTGCTCGATGGCGGAGGGATCCAGTCCCGGGTCGAAGTTGGAGTGCATGCCGAACACGTACCCCGACTTGTTGTCCGCCGCGGCGACGGCGTCAAGGAGGACGTTCCTCTTGTCCTCCCGCCCCGTCCAGTTGACCACGTACGTCTGGCGGTCGACGCCGAGGTACAGACGCTAGAAGTCGGTGGATGCTAGGTTCCTCTCCCTGTCGGCAAGGAAGGCCAAGGCCTGCTCGTGGAAGAAATCGATTCGCTCGTACAGCACCCTCGGAGAAACGTCCGCCGCCTCGCAGATTCTGCGAAGGGGCATCTTGTTGGTCAGCATGGACAGGATCGACCTGTTCTTGTCCGACTGCCGCTGGTTCCTTATCGGGTTCAGCCCCGCCGGCTTGACCGAGAATCCGCCGCCGCACGCCTTGCAGCGGTACCTCGCGCTGCCTAGCGCGGTCTTGCCGACGGCGTGGTAGGCCCCCTTGGAGTCCACGGGGACTCGGTGGTTGGAGCACAGTGAGTCGGGGCAGGCCGGTTGCGGATAGGTCTCGGCAAGGATCCGCCAGGTCTCCTCGGCCACGCCGGCATTGCTTTTGAGGGTAAAGCTCTCGTTGCAGGCGTTGCACCTTGCGGCCGGCGATTTTTTCCCAGAGGCCACGACCGTGTAGGGGTTTGAGGATCCTGGCCCTCGCATCGACGCCTGGGGGACGGGAAGTCCGAAGTTTTGGCACGCCGGGTTTCTGCAGAAATTCACGTCGATCCCGCCTGCGGGAAGGGGAACCCTCGGGGTTGCCGGCTGGGCCGGCGTTTGCGCGGTTTGGCTCATGACTATATAACGCACGGGGATGCCATTCGGGTGATCTGAAAAGAGAAAACCGCGGAAAAAATCTTCCGCGGTTTCTCATCGGGTTTGCCCGTGGGCAGGGGCTTTGACGGCCTCCTTACTCACATTTTGTTAACGGCTTGCCCGTTGGGTCGCCTTTTTGTTGGTGTTGTCGCTTTTCTTTACGCTGCTTGGCCTGGTTACGACGCCAATCAGCGCCATCGGCTTCTGCAAGGTTTACCCGTGAATGCTACGGTCAACCGGAAAAAACGGCCAAAATTGAAATCAGCCGCCGGTCATCGACATGAAGCGAACGACCTGTGGCGCATCCATCTGCTGGGTAAAGTCGTGTCCGTAGGGCTTGATGCCCATGCTGTCGACGATTGCCTGGCGTAACGCCGCATCGTCATTGCCGGCCCGCAGGATCGGCAACAGGTTGGCCGCATCGTTCTGGCCAAGACATGGGTAAAGCTCGCCCTTGGCGGTAATCCGGACACGGTTGCAGGTGTCGCAAAAATTGTGGCTGTGCGGAGAAATGAAGCCAACACGCGATTCGCTGCCGGGAATGCGCCAGTAACGCGCCGGCCCGCCGGAATCCTCCGTCGACGGAATCAGTTCGAAATGGCGCGAGAGCATTGCCCGCGCTTCCTCGGACGAGATATAGGTATTGCTGCGCCCAAGAATCTCGCCCAGCGGCATTTCCTCGATAAACGAAATATCCAGCTCGTTGTCGACGGCGAAGCTGACCAGATCGACGAACTCGTCATCGTTGGTACCGCGCATCATCACGGCATTCAACTTGGTGCGCCGAAATCCGGCCTGTCGCGCTGCTTCGATACCGCGCAGAACTTTGCTCAGATCACCGATCCGGGTGATTTTCCGGAAGCGATCCGGATTCAAGGTGTCGAGGCTGATGTTGATGCGCTTGACGCCGGCCGCCCGCAACGGGGCGGCAAACCGGTCAAGCTGCGAACCGTTGGTGGTCAGCACCAGATTTTCCAGGCCGGGCAGGGCGCCGAGACGCTCGATCAGCCACATGGCATCCTTGCGCACCAGTGGCTCGCCACCAGTGATCCGCAATTTGGTAACACCCAGACCAGCGAACACCGACGCTACGCGCAAGCACTCCTCAAGGCTCATCACGGCCTTACGTGGCAGAAAAGTCATTTCCTCGGCCATGCAATAGGTGCATCTGAAATCGCAGCGATCGGTAATTGACAGGCGAACGTAGGAAATTCGCCGCCCGTATTTGTCGAGTAACGTACCTTCCCGGTGGCCCATTGCAGCGGGGTCGATGCGTGGCGTGAAATCGGCAAGGCCGACCGGCGTTACTTCCTGCCGGAGTGTTTCATTTTGCATGGCGGATGTTTCATTGATGGCCCACAAAGAGTCAAGCTACTGTCTGGTCGGCGATTATCGATGGCAGACCGTCCTCGAACAAGTAGAGACATCAAAAATCCAGAAAGTTTCTTGCCGCGCGAAATAGACTGGTTTTGCCAGGGAAAAGCTCACCCCCGAAGATGCCGTGTGGATGATGCTATCATCACTTTTCACGCCACTAAGCCATATTGCAATAAACGCAGGGAGGGGGTTGAAAATGCTAAAACAAAAAGCCCAACCAAATTGGCTGGGCTTTCTGATGTGGTTTTCTGGCTCCCCGACCTGGGCTCGAACCAGGGACCTACGGATTAACAGTCCGGCGCTCTACCGACTGAGCTATCGAGGAACAGAGAGGCGCATTATAGTAGTAGAATCCCCTCGTGTCAAGCATCTTGTGGATTTTTAAGAAGAAAAAACAGGGTTATGGATTCCAATTTGGTTTATGCAAAAACGCCGACTGGCGATGAGGCGGTTCGCCAGAGCACACGCGTCGTTCAGCGCAATCTGCGCATGGTATTGGTGCAGGTCGACGGAAAAATGAGCGTCGAGGAGTTGACTGCAAAAATCGGCAATCCTCGGCTGGTTCAATCGGCGTTGCGAGAGCTTGAAGAGGGGGGGTTTATCGCCCCGACCGTGGATGCTGTCTCGGTGTGGGAAGAAAGTATGAAGACGGCCAAACAAGAGGCTGCGCAGGAACAAAGTCTGCCGATGTCGCAGTTTTCCACTTTCGGGCCCAAGTCACTGGGTGTATCCGAGTCGGAAAAAGGCGAGAGCGCAGCTAGTGGCTTTTCTTCGTTTGGCAAGCCGATTCTTCCTTCTCCATCTCGGATCGTTACAGAGGCTGCGCAGCCAGCCGTTATCGCTGACGTGCGCGAACCGGAGAATCGCCCCTATCGGCAAAGCATGTCAGCAGGAAGCAAGGGGTTATTGGCGATAGCTGTGCTTCTGGCCATTCTGCTCGTTACCGTTATCTTTTACCCCTACGAGCAGTTCAAGCCGGCCCTTGAGGCGTCGGCGACGCGCATGCTCAATGTTCCCGTCAAAATAGACCGGGTTGGCGTAACACTTTTCCCGAGCCCATCGTTTAAGCTGGTCGGTGTCCACATTGGTGAACCAGTGGATGGAAAAATTACCGAAGTGCGTATTTCTTCACTGCTTTCACTGCTGGGGAGCGCGCCACATCAAGTAGCAAGGGTTGAAGTCTCGGACGCTACGATGTCCGCCGACCGCCTTGTGGCGTTGCCGATGTTCATTGGTCGAGCGGCCGGCAGCCACGAGGTGATCATCAAAAAAATGATGATCGACCACTTGCAACTGACGTTCGGTGACAGCGTCGCTATGAACGACCTTTTTGGGGAAATTGCATTTCGTCAGGATGGATCAATCGAAAAAGCCACCTTCGAAACAGCCGACCGCAGCGTGCTCATAAATGCCCAGGCTGGCAGCCAGGGATTGGCTCTGAGCCTAGAAGGGCGGGCTTGGGCGCCATTTGGAACTGCAGTTTCATTCGCTTCCCTGCAAGCCAAAGGCCTATTGCAGAAAAACAAATTGCTGATCCAAAACATCGATACCACTTTTCTGGGCGGTATTCTGCGCGGGAACTGGCTTCTCGATTGGAGCAATGGCTTGGTGATGGCTGGTGACGGCACGCTGAGCAGACTTGATACCCGAAAGGTCAGCGCCGCTTTCGCACCATCGCTGAAAATCGATGGCAATATGAGCGGGACAATGCGCTTGCGCTCGAGCGGCGGCGACTGGGAGAGTCTGTGGAGCAATCTTGAAGCGGTATTGAGTACAGAAATCACCCGCGGCGCTTTCCATGGTGTAGACCTAGGTGAGGCGGTTCGCCGCAGCGGCGTATCCGAGGTGCGGGCGGGCTCAACAAAATTCGATCGCCTGCGCTCTACGATCAATATCACCCCCAAACAGGTTATTGGTCGTGATGTCAGAATGGATGCCGGGATGGTGACCGCGGTCGGTCAGTTTAATTCTCCGCGCAACGGACAGGTCGAGGGCAATATGGCCGTCACCATGCAAACATCAGTGTCGAGCCAGAGTGCGGCGGTTCGAATTTATGGCGTCTTGCCCGACCTGAGTGCAACGACCCGGAAATAAAAAGGGCGGAACCGAAGTTCCGCCCATTCCGCTTTTGGATATCGACTCGATCAGGCCTTGGTGACTGCCGCAATCGCTTTGGCTACGTAATCCAGATTCTTGGTATTCAGCGCCGCCAGGCAAATGCGGCCAGTCGACACGGCATAGATACCGAACTCGTCGCGCATGCGATCAACCTGCGCGGCGCTCAGGCCGGTGTAGGAGAACATGCCGCGCTGTTGGGCAACGAAGGAGAAGTCCTGAGCCACGCCTTGCGCCTTGATGGCGTCGACCAAGCCAGTACGCATGGCACGAATGCGGTCACGCATGCCGGCCAGTTCGACTTCCCACATCTGGCGCAGTTCTGCAGAAGCCAGCACGCCGGCCACCAGGGCGCCGCCGTGGGTGGGCGGATTGGAATAGTTGGTGCGGATAACCCGCTTGACTTGCGACATGACGCGCGCTGACTCTTCCTTGCCGGACGTGACGATGGACAGGGCACCGACGCGCTCGCCGTACAGCGAAAAGTTCTTGGAGAAAGAACTGGAAGCGAAGAACTGCAGGCCGGAAGCCGAGAAGGCACGAACCGCGACGGCATCAGCATCGATGCCGTCGGCAAAGCCCTGATAAGCCATGTCGAGGAAAGGCACCAGACCGCGCTCCTGGCAGATGGCGACGATTTCGCCCCACTGGGCATCCGACAAATCGGCGCCGGTCGGGTTGTGGCAGCAGGCGTGCAGCAGAATAATCGAGCCGGCAGGCAGTCCGTTCAGGCAGGCCTTCATGCCGGCGAAATTGACGCCACGCGTTGCCGCATCGTAGTACGGATAATTTTCGACGACAAAACCCGCCGACTCGAACAGGGCACGGTGATTTTCCCAGGACGGATCGCTGATGTAGACCTTGGCATCCGGGTTCAGTCGCTTCAGATAGTCGGCACCAATTTTCAGGGCGCCGGTGCCACCGAGGGCTTGTGCGGTGATAACCTGACCATTGGCGATCAGGGGGGAATCCTTGCCCAGCAACAGATTTTGAACTGCCTGATTGTAGGCCGGGGAGCCTTCGATGGGCTGATAGCCACGCGGTAGTGCAGCTTTCACGCGAGCATCTTCTGCGGCCTTGACGGCAGCCAGCAACGGAATCTTTCCGTTGTCGTCGAAATACACGCCAACGCCGAGATTGACCTTGGTGGTACGCGCATCGGCGTTGAAAGCTTCGTTCAGGCCGAGGATAGGATCGCGCGGGGCCATTTCCACCGCTGCGAAGATCGAAGAGGACATAGGAACTCCGTGAAATAATACAAACAATGTCCGCGCAGCCGATTTGCTGCGCGACGAAAAACCGAAGAATTTTAGCATGAGCGAAACCAACAACATCATTCCGGTTGCCAGCTTCGATGGCAGTCCCTTTCGATTGCACCAGCCGTTTCCGCCGGCAGGTGACCAACCGGAGGCGATTCGGCAACTCGTCGAGGGACTGGAGGACGGACTGTCATTCCAGACCCTGCTCGGCGTTACCGGCTCCGGGAAGACCTATACGATGGCCAACGTCATCGCCCGCACCGGTCGTCCTGCCCTGGTTCTGGCGCCCAACAAGACGCTGGCGGCGCAGTTGTATTCCGAATTCAAGGAGTTTTTCCCGGAAAACGCCGTCGAGTACTTCGTTTCCTACTATGACTACTATCAGCCGGAAGCCTATGTACCATCGCGCGATCTGTTTATCGAGAAGGACAGTTCGATCAACGAGCATATTGAACAGATGCGCCTGTCGGCAACGAAAAGCCTGATCGAACGGCGAGATGTCGTCATCGTCGCCACTGTTTCCTGTATCTACGGTATTGGTGATCGCGACGAATATCACAACATGATCCTGACCATGCGTGTCGGCGACCGGCTTGATCAGCGCGCCATCGTCAAGCGGCTGACCGACATGCAGTACGAACGCAACGAGATGGACTTTCATCGTGGCACCTTCCGCGTCCGGGGTGACATCATCGACATTTTTCCGGCGGAACATGCCGAACACGCCATTCGTGTTTCGCTGTTTGATGACGAACTCGAAGCACTGCAGTTTTTCGACCCGCTGACCGGCCATCTGTTGCACAAGGCGCTCCGTTTTACGGTGTTTCCTGCATCCCATTATGTGACGCCGCGTGGCACCGTCCTGCGCGCCATTGAAGCAATCAAGGATGAATTGCGCGAACGCATCGACTTTTTTACCCGGAACAGCAAGCTGGTTGAGGCACAGCGCATCGAGCAGCGCACCCGATTCGATCTGGAAATGCTCGATCAGATTGGTTTCTGCAAGGGGATCGAGAACTACTCGAGACACTTTTCCGGGCGCCAGGCCGGCGAATCGCCGCCGACGCTGATCGATTACCTGCCGGCCGATGCGCTGATGTTCATCGACGAATCGCATGTCAGCATCGGCCAAGTCGGCGGGATGTACAAAGGCGACCGTTCGCGCAAGGAAAACCTGGTTGACTACGGCTTCCGCCTGCCATCGGCCCTCGACAACCGGCCATTGCAATTCAATGAGTTTGAGGCACACATGCGCCAGACCATCTTTGTTTCGGCTACCCCCGCCGACTATGAGCAGCAACATGCCGGTCAGGTGGTCGAGCAGGTGGCCCGTCCCACCGGATTGATCGATCCGGAGGTGATCGTTCGGCCGGCATCGACACAGGTCGACGATCTGTTGGCAGAAATTGGCAAGCGGATTGCCGTAGGTGAGCGGGTTCTGGTGACAACCCTGACCAAACGCATGTCCGAGGATTTGACAGACTTTCTGGCCGACAACGGTATCAAGGCCCGCTACTTGCACTCGGACATCGATACCGTCGAGCGCGTCGAAATCATCCGCGACCTGCGCTTAGGAGAGTTTGACGTTCTCGTCGGCATCAATCTGCTGCGCGAAGGCCTGGATATTCCGGAAGTTTCACTGGTCGCGATCCTCGATGCTGACAAGGAAGGTTTTCTGCGCTCCGAGCGATCCCTAATACAGACTATTGGCCGCGCCGCACGCCATATCCATGGTACAGCCATCCTCTATGCTGATACGATTACACGGTCGATGCAGCAGGCTATTGGCGAAACAGGGCGGCGACGGGAGAAGCAAATCAGCTTCAATCTGGCGCACGGCATCACACCACGCGGCGTGTCCAAGAAAATCAAGGACATCATCGATGGGGTTTATGATGCAGGAGCGGCCCAAATCGAGCAGAAGGCCGCTCAGCAGTTGGCAATATACGAAGCCATGAACGAAAAGACAGCGGCCAGGGAGATCAAGCGACTCGAGAAAGCGATGCTGGAGTGCGCAAGAAACCTGGAATTCGAAAAAGCGGCGGCAGCCCGCGACGAATTGTTCCGGCTTAAGGAGCAGATATTCGGCGTGGCGCGACACGACCCTGACGGAGAGACAAAATGAGCTATCGCGTGCTACTTGTCTGCATGGGCAATATCTGCAGATCGCCGACAGCTGAAGGTGTTTTTAGATATTTCATAAAAATCAATGACCTTGGAAGTGAAGTTGAAGTAGATTCTGCGGGAACGCACGGCTATCATGTCGGCGAAGCTCCTGATTCCCGGACGCAACGCGCAGCAGCGGCGAGGGGTTACAACCTTTCCCAGTTGCGTGCCCGCAAGGTTGCACGCCAGGATCTTGATTACTTCGATCTCATTCTGGCCATGGACAAAAGCAACCTTGATAACCTGATGCGCATGGCGACGCCGGAGCAGCAAAAGCGCATTGGACTGTTCATGGACTACTCGCAGAATTTCGACGACGACGAAGTGCCCGATCCATACTATGGTTTGGGCCATGGCTTCGATCTTGTTCTCGACATGGTCGAAGATGCTTCACTGGGGCTGGTCGAAGACATAAAAAAGAAACTGGAAAACTCCTGATTTGTTACATCGAGTAGGCGACGGGCTTACCCCCGTCGCCCTCTCACACCACCGTACATGCGGTTCCGCATCCGGCGGTTCATCAAACATGCTGGAAGCGT
>JAUYEI010000003.1 GCA_030691385.1 Azonexus sp. | reverse complement strand
GTTTCCACGCTTGTTGCAGGTTCTCTCTCGTCAGCGCCGCCAACAGCAACACTGACCCTGTGCTTCCCGTTTCATGTCGCGGGCGTGTCGCTTCGTCGCTGGTGCATGCACGCACGGCTTCACCGTCCGCTACTGGCACCCTCACGCAGTTGCGCTTCACTTCGTTCGTCGTGATCAACTTACGACGGGACTTGCACCCGCAGGAGTGCGCCCATGCTGGGCGCACCAGCAAAAAAAGGGAGCCTCGGCTCCCTTTTCGTTATTGATCGCTCCTTCAGTTCTTTTTCTTGCTCGTCTTGCCTGTTTTCCCTTCGGCCAGATCACCCCTGAAATCGTTTTCGACGAGCGGTGGCGCGTCGACCTGCGGCACGTGGCATTGGGTGCAATTGTGGCGTGACGACGAGGCAGTCGGCAGAACCTTGCCGTCGCGGTCGAGGAAGTGGCTGTCGCCAATCTTCGGCGCTCTTTTCTTCTTGTAGGTATCGGCGCCGTGGCAGGTCAGGCACTGGTTTTCTTCGAGGGTGATTTCATCGAAGTTCTCGACCGCATGCGGGATCACCGGCGGCTGGTCGCGGTAGGTGCGCGCCACTTTCTCCTGGGCGCCCGGCTTGCCGCCCAGGTATTTCTTGGCTTCCGGCGCCTGGTCAGTGGCGCTCACGTCCGCCCCCCGCATCGGCCTGGGTGATTCCTGGGCCAGTGCCAGCGGACCGGAAAGCGCCCAGCAAGCAGCGGCTGCCAGAATGGCAAATCTCGTCTTCAGCGTTGATTTCATGATGGGCGCTCCTCCTCTTGAACTCGATAATCAGCGGGCTTCCGACTGCGTCACCGCAGGCTGGCAGTGGAAACCAGGTTATTGAACCGCAACCCGAAGGTAAAGACCTCCTTCGAGCAGACATCAATGCAACGACCGCAATTGGTACAGTTCGGACTCAGAATGACCGGGCCGCCCCCCTTGCCTTCTCCCTTGAGCGCCGGCCGGATGACCTGCGGTTCGGGGCAGACTTCGAAGCAGTCCATGCAGTCGTTGCAGGCGGCGCGGGCCGGTGCCAAAACGCGCAGCGGACTCCAGCGACCGAGCAAGCTGTAAAAGGCGCCGACCGGACAAAGCCGGCTACACCAGCCGCGACTCGTCACGAACAGATCAAACAGGAAAACGACGAGGACCACGGTCCACGCCATTCCCATGCCGAAAATCAGGCCGCGATGCAGCATGGAAACCGGATTGATCAGTTCCCAGAGCACGACGCCGGTCAGCGCCGAGCCGACCAGGGTCATGCCAAGTATCCAGTAGCGCGTACTGCGCCCAAGCTGCGAACCGCCCTTGATGCCGAGACGGTTGCGCAGCCAGCCGGCGGCATCGGTGACGATATTGACCGGACAGACCCAGCTACAATAAACCCGCCCGCCGACCAGCAGGTAAAAGACCAGCACGATGGCCATGCCGGTCAAGCCCAGCGTTTCCGGCAAATGCCCGGTGACCATCGACTGCAAGGCAACGTAGGGATCGGTCAGCGGCAGGAAATTCAGCGTGTAGCTGTAGGCCAGATTGCCCTTGACGATCCACTGGCCGAACCATGGCCCGGCGAGGAACAGGGCCAGAATGGAGAACTGCGAGATGCGGCGCAGGATCAGCCATTTGTGCGCCCGCCACCAGCCTTTTTCCTCAACCGCTTCGGCCCCGATGCGTTTGTTCTTGGCAGCGCTCATGGCTTGCCCCCCAGCCCGGGCGGCAGGCTCGAAATGGCGCCGGCTTCGCTGCCGGGCATGCCGCGCATGGACTCGGTGTGACCGCTGGCCGGATCGTAGTGACCGGGCAGGACGGCCCCCTCCGGCAAGCGGTCAGGCAGGTCCAGCATTTTCGATTCGTCAATCAGCGATCGGCCGGCCCTGGATTTTTCATCCCAGCCAATACGGTAGTGCCTGCCGAGTTCGCCCTTGGCCAGCTTGGGCGGCAGGATGCGAATGGCCGACTCTTCGAGGACACAGGACCTCTCGCACTTCCCGCAGCCCGTGCAGTGCTCGGAATGGACGGTCGGCAGGAACATGGCGTGGCGGCCAGTGCGCGTGTTGGGCACCATGTCGAGCGTGATGGCCTTGTCGATGACCGGGCAGACGCGATAACAAACGTCGCAGCGCAGGCCGAGGAAGTTGAGGCAGGTTTCGTGGTCGATGAGCACAGCCACGCCCATCTTTGCCTTGTTGATATCGGTCAGGCTGTGGTCCAGGGCGCCGGTTGGGCAGGCCTTGATGCAAGGGATGTCCTCGCACATTTCGCACGGGATGTTGCGCGCGTTGAAAAACGGCGTGCCGGTCGCCACCGGCGTTTCCGGCTTGGCCAGTTCGAGCGTGTTGTAAGGGCAGTCGCGCACGCACATGCCGCAACGGATGCAGGCACCGAGAAAATCATCTTCGGGCATCGCGCCGGGCGGTCGCAGGGCAAGCGCCGGCAGTGCCTTCGACTGCTTGGCGTACAAGCCAAGGCCGAGGCCGAGCATACCCACGCCACACACCATCTTGGCCGAGTCGAAAATGAACTGGCGGCGCGCCGCACCGCTTTTTGGGGTTTTTGCTATCATCGCTTTCATCACTTGTTCAGTTCAGCCGGCACGGGTGGGCCCCTCCCACCCGTTCGGCACTCCCTGATTGCTCTTCCGGTCAGTCCCTCAAGCCTTGACCACCTTGCAAGCACACTTCTTGTAGTCGGTCTCCTTCGAGATCGGACAGGTTGCATCCAGCGTCAGCTTGTTAACGAGACGATGCTCATCGAAGAACGGCACGAAGACCAGGCCGAGCGGCGTCTTGTTGCGGCCCCTGGTTTCGACCCGCAACTGGATTTCGCCGCGGCGGGTCGATACTTTGACCACATCGTTACGGGCCAGACCACGCTTTTTGGCATCTTCCGGGTGCATGTAGATCACGGCGTCCGGCATCGCCTTGTAGAGCTCAGGAACGCGACGCGTCATCGAGCCGGTGTGCCAGTGTTCCAGCACACGGCCGGTACAGAGCCACAGGTCGTATTCGGCATCGGGCATTTCTGCGGCCTGCTGATAGGGCAGCGCGAAGGCGATGGCCTTGCCGTCGGCATGGCCGTAGAAGCGGACGCCTTCGCCTTTCGGCACATAGCTGTCGTAGCCTTCGCGGAAGCGCCACAGCGTTTCCTTGCCGTCGATCACCGGCCAGCGAAGGCCGCGTGACTTGTGATAAACGTCGAAGTTGGCCAGATCGTGCGCCTTGCCGCGACCAAAAGCGGCGTATTCCTCGAACAGGCCTTTCTGCACGTAGTAACCGAAGGCCTTGGACTCATCGTTCATGTAGTCCTTGAAAGCATGGGCATTGACCTTGGCAACCTCGTCCAGGCCGAATTTGTTTACCTGGCCGTTGGCGAACAGCACCTCGTACATGGTCTTGCCCTTGTATTCCGGGTTCTTGTCGAGCAACTCGGCCGGCCAGACTTCCTCGATCTTGAAACGCTTGGAAAATTCCAGGTACTGCCAAAGGTCGGACTTGCCTTCACCCGGCGCCTTGACCTGCTGCCGCCACATCTGGCCGCGCCGTTCGGCGTTGCCGTACATGCCCTCCTTTTCCATCCACATCGCACAAGGCAGGATGAGGTCGGAAGCCATGGCCGAGACGGTCGGGTAGACATCCGAAACGACGACGAAGGCCTTGGGATTGCGCCAGCCCGGGTAGATTTCGTCATTGACGTTCGGGCCGGCCTGCATGTTGTTGGTCGTCGACGTCCAGTAAAAACCGAGCTTGCCGTCCTTCAGGGCGCGGCTCTGGGCCACAGCGTGCAGGCCGATCCACTCGGGAATAGTGCCGGCCGGCAGCTTCCACAGTTTTTCCGAGAGCTCGCGGTGCTTGGGATTCATGACCACCATGTCGGCCGGCAGGCGATGGGCGAAGGTCCCCACTTCGCGCGCCGTACCGCAGGCGGACGGCTGCCCGGTCAGCGAGAACGGCCCGTTGCCCGGTTCGGAAATCTTGCCGGTCAGCAGGTGCACGTTGTAGATCATGTTGTTCGCCCAGGTGCCGCGGGTGTGCTGGTTGAAACCCATGGTCCAGTAGGAAACGACCTTGATCTTCGGGTCGGCGTAGGCCTTGGCCAGCGTTTCGAGGCTCTCCTTGGGCACACCGGAAATCTCGTGCGCCTTGTCGAGCGTGTATTCGGACACGAAGGCGGCGAACTCGTCGAAAGTCATCGGCGTCGAGTTGTTCGGATTACCCTTCGGCTTGCCTTCTTCGCCCGGGTAGCCGTTGTTCATGGCCACCTTTTCCAGCGGGTGATTCGGGCGCAGGCCGTAGCCAATGTCGGTCACGCCCTTGGCGAACTTGACGTGTTTGGCGACGAAATCCTTGTTGACCGCGCCGGTCTGGATGATGTGGTTGCAGATGTAGTTGAGGATGGCCAGATCGGACTGCGGCTTGAAGATCAGCGTACTGTCGGCCAGTTCGCAGGAGCGATGGTTGAAGGTGGACAGGACATGCACCTTGACGTGCTTGGCACTGAGCCGGCGATCGGTGATGCGCGACCACAGGATCGGGTGCATCTCGGACATGTTCGCGCCCCACAGCGCGAAGACGTCGGCGTGTTCGGCGTCGTCATAGCAGCCCATCGGCTCGTCGATGCCGAAGGTGCGCATGAAGCCGGCAACGGCCGAAGCCATGCAGTGGCGGGCGTTGGGGTCGAGGTTGTTGGTGCGGAAACCGGCCTTCATGAGCTTGGCGGCGGCGTAGCCTTCCCACACCGTCCACTGGCCGGAACCGAACATGGCGATATTGCGCGGCCCGCCTTCCTTGAGCGCGGCCTTGCACTTCTCTTCCATGATGTCGAGCGCCTGGGTCCAGGTGATCGGCTTGAAGTCGCCATTCTTGTCGTACTTGCCGTCCTTCATGCGCAGCATCGGCGACATCAGCCGGTCCTTGCCATACATGATCTTGGAGAGGAAATAGCCCTTGATGCAGTTGAGGCCACGATTGACCGGGGCGTCCGGGTCGCCCTGGGTGGCCACGACACGGCCCTCCTTGACGCCGACCAGCACACCACAACCGGTGCCGCAGTAGCGGCAGACACCCTTGTCCCAGCGCACACCGTCGCCCTTGCCCGCCTGCTGCGCCATGACGGCGTTCGGCACGCTGATGCCGGCGACGGTGGCGGCCGCCGCGACTGCGTTGCTCTTGATGAAATCACGCCGGGTAAGTTTCACTTCGATCATCTCAGGCCTCCTCATCTGGATCGGATTCATACTGGTGATAAACCAGCGAGGCCGAGATAATCCCCGGCGTCTGGCGTATCGCCTCAAAGATATTGCTGGTGTTGTCTTCGTCGCCGGATTCGATCGTGACGATCATCCGGCCATCTTCGCCAACCGCATGGACCTCGACCCCCTCGAGTTCGCGCAGGCTCGTGCTGACCACCGCGCTATCGGCGGGCAAAACGCCAAGGATGACGCTGGAAATATTGATGCCGGAGGAAACTTTCATGTCCATACCACGCCCAGTCGATTAGATGTCAGCGAGGGCAATCTACGCCTACAAGGCGATGCTTCTTTAGCGCAGATCAAATCGGGGAAATACCCCTAGGTTTTTTAGTGGAATGTTGACGACGATCAAACGCTGGACCTGGCTATCAAGGCATCGAACAAGACCAGGACGACGATGCATCGATTTGTGACGCTACGCCGCCCGGCCCCGCTTCAACCTTGAAACCTCGGTTGGAGGTGGCAGATGGTGCGTCGGGGCGGGATGGCCGGCGCCAAGCGACGACGCAGCAGGCTCATGCCTGCAAGGAGAAGCGAAAACGAGCCGATAACAATAAAGCAAATCGGCGAGTTTCGGCGAAGCGACAAAGCCGGACGCCCGACCAGACGTGCCAGCAGCCGAGTCGCGCTGTCAGCCAACGGGTGAATGGCCTCGAAGACACAAAGGCCCGTATTCATGCGGCTGACCAAGGCTGGATGAGCGGTCAACTGAGGTTTCAAGGTTCAAGGTTCAATGGCGTGCCGGGACAATGCTAGGATTGCGCTTGCCCCCCACCTCTGCCTTGAGGAGACACACCTTGAAACGCTTCATGATGCTCTGCCTTGCCGCGCTTGCTTCGGCGGGCACCGCCGCCCAGACGGCCGGTTTCCTGTGCTGCAACATGCGCACCGATGGCGCGTGGATCAGTGACATCAACTATCTTGGTCAGGGCAAGACCATGATTCCTGCCGGAACGCCTTTGACCATGAACGGCTACGGCAAGAACCGTGTCCATGTCGTGATCAATGGACGCAAGCAGGACATCGGCAACGATTACAGCCGCAGCATTTCGCTCGAAACGTTTGCCCGGCGTTACATCGTTGCCCAGGATCCGCTCGAGAGACTCAACACCTATCCCCGGAATATTCAGGAAGCCATCGGCACAGCCCGCCTGACCAAGGGCATGACCCGCGAACAGGTCATCATGGCGGTCGGCTATCCGGTCAGCGACGAGAATCCGGATCTGGAAAGCAAGACCTGGCGTTTCTGGCTGAGTAGCTGGGGCGAATTCAAAGCGATTTTCGATGACAATGGACTGCTCACCAGGATCGAGGCCAAAGCGGACATCCGCCCCCTGGTCGTCGCCGAGTAATCGGCGCCAGCCCGCTTAGATGTCCGCTTGCAGGGCCGGCAGCACGGCCCGTGCATTAGCGGCCGTCTGCGCCACCAGCGCAGGCAGCGGGATACCGCGCAATTCGGCCAGCACCTCGGCGATGCGCGGCAACTCGGCCGGCGCGTTGCGGCCGCCATTGAGCCAGGCCGGCGGGATGTCCGGCGCATCGGTTTCGAGGACAATGGATTCGAGCGGGAGGGTGCGCACCAGTTCGCGAATGCGCGTCGAGCCGCTGAAAGTCATTGCGCCACCAAAGCCCAGCGCGAAGCCGAGCTTGATGAATTCATCGGCCTGCTGCCGACTGCCGTTGAAGGCGTGGGCGATGCCGCCGCGCACGCCGATCCGGCGCAACTGCTTGAGGACCGGGTCGATGGCCCGGCGGACATGGAGCAGCACGGGCAGATCGAACGCGCGGGCCAGTTTCAGTTGTTCGATGAAAAAGTGGGTCTGACGCCCGATGTCGATGCCTTCAACGTAGAAATCCAGCCCGATCTCGCCGACGGCAAGCGGCGGCGCCTGCTCCAGCCAGTCGCGCAGCCGGGACAGGTCTTCCGGGCTGGACTGGTCGACGTAAAGCGGGTGGATGCCGTAGGCCTCAAGGCAGGCCGGATAGCCGGCAATTTTCGCTTTTGGCCGAAATTTCCGGTTGACCGTGACACCCGGCACGACGATACGCCCGACCCCCGCCGCCATCGCGGCGGCATACACCGCGTCGCGGTCGGCATCGAATTCGGCCGCATCGAGATGGCAGTGGGTATCGATCAGCATTGACGCTAATAACCGTAACAGGGTTTCAGGAAGGGAAAATCCGGTTCGGGCAGGGTGCCGCTCATCATCTCGGCCAGCGCGGTGCCCGAGCCGCAGGCCATGGTCCAGCCCAGCGTGCCGTGGCCGGTGTTGAGCCACAGGTTGGCGTAGCGCGTCTGGCCGATGATCGGCACGTTCGACGGCGTGGCCGGGCGCAGACCGCACCAGAATTCCGGCTCGCCGACCGTTTTCAGTTCGGGGAAAAGCTGGCGGGTGCGCGTGATCAGCGCCTGACAGCGCACTGGATTGAGGTCGAGGTTGTAACCGTTGAATTCAGCCGTGCCGGCGACGCGCAGGCGGTTGCCGAGGCGGGAAAAGACCAGTTTGCACTCGTCGTCCGTCACACTGACCATCGGTGCCACGCTGCCCTCGGCCAGCGTCAGCGTCGCCGAGTAGCCCTTGGCCGGATAGACCGGCAGACTGATGCCCAGCGGTTTGGTGAGCAGCGGCGAATAGCTGCCGAGGGCGACCACGTAGGCATCGGCCGTCAGCAACTCGGCGCCATTCTGGCCGTGGACGACGACGCCGGCAATCTTGCTGCCGCCGGAAGCGATGCGTTCGATAGTCAGGCCGAAACGAAAATCGACGCCAATCGCCGTCGCCCGCTCGGCCAGGGCGTTGGTGAATTTGAAGGCATCGCCGGACTCATCGGAACGCGTGTAGTCGCCGCCGACCAGCAACTCCCGCGCACCGGCCAGCGCCGGTTCTATTTTCAGGCATTTTTCGGTGTCGACCGTGAGGCGATCCAGCCCCAGGTGGCGCATGACTTGCGCTGCCTCGACAGCCGCCGAAAACTCCTGGCGATCGGTATAAATATGCAGGATGCCGCGTTCGAGATGGTCGTATTGCAGGGCCAGTTCCTGACGCAGGGCCTGCAGGCAGCCACGGCTGTAGAGCGCCATGGCGACAATCGCCTCCATGTTGCGACGGGTGCTACCGGGCAGGCATTCGCCGAGGAAACGCAGCCCCCAGGCCAGCTGTGCCGGATCGGCCCGCCAGCGCCAGAGCAATGGCGCATCTTCGCGCCCCAGCCATTTGCGTAGCTGGCTGAAGACATGCAGGTTGGCCCACGGCTCGGCGTGCGACACCGAAATCTGCCCGCCGTTGGCAAAGCTCGTTTCGTTGCCGGGCACCGGCTGGCGGTCGATGACCGTCACCTGGTGCCCGGCGCGGGCGAGATACCACGCACTTGCCGTGCCGACGACACCAGCACCGAGCACCAGTACTTTCAACTCTCGCCTCCCCTTTCACGGGAAATGCGGGTGACTTCCGGGATGTGGCGCATGCCGCGCATGACTGCCGCCAGGTGATTGCGGTGGGCAACCTGGATAGTGAAGCGCAGCGAAGTAAACAGGCGTTCCGGATCGGCATCCATGGCGACATGCTCGATGTTCGACCCGGCTTCGGCGATGGCCGACGCAACCTGGGCCAGCACGCCGCGCGCATTCTTGACCTCGACCTTGATGCGGATGTCGAAGAGCTTGCCTTCTTCCGGCTCCCATTCGACATCGATCCACTTCTGCGGCTCGGAAGAGCGCGACTTGCGGATCGTCGGGCAGTCGTGCGTGTGAATGATCAGGCCACTACCCTTGCGGATCGAGCCGATGATCGGATCGCCGGGAATCGGCTGGCAGCACCGCGCCAACTGGATGGCCATGCCTTCGGTGCCGTGGATGGCCAGCGCCATGCCGCTCGGCACGTCATTCGCCATGTTTTCACGGGCCAGCAGACGACGCGCGACGACAGAAGGCAGGCGCTTGCCAAGGCCGATTTCGGTATAGACTTCTTCGATATTTTTCTGACCGCCAGCCTTGACCATCTGATCCCAGGCCGCCGCCGGGATCGAAATCGGCACGACGCCGAGCGACAGCAATTCCTGACGCAGCAGGCGCTCGCCGAGGCGGGCCGATTCCTCGTTCTGCATGGTGCGCAGGAAGTGGCGAATCTTGCTGCGCGCCCGACCTGTCTTGACATAGGTCAGCCACACCGGGTTGGGGCTGGCCTGCGGCGAGGTGATGATCTCGACCAGATCGCCATTGCGCAGGTCGGTGCGCAGCGGTGCCAGCTCGTGATTGACGCGGGCTGCCGAGCAGTGGTGACCGACGTCGGTGTGCACCGCGTAGGCAAAGTCGACCACCGTCGCGCCGCGCGGCATGGCCATGATCTTGCCCTTCGGCGTGAAGACGTAGACCTCGTCCGGGAAGAGGTCGATCTTGACGTTCTCGAAGAACTCGGCCGAGTCGCTGGTCTGCATTTCGAGCAGCGACTGCAGCCACTTGTGCGTCTTGATCTGCAGATCGGCGCTGCTCTCGTCCATGTCCTTGTACAGCCAGTGCGCGGCGACGCCTTCCTGCGCGACATTGTGCATTTCGCGCGTGCGGATCTGGACTTCGACCGGCGTGCCGTAGGGACCGATCAAGGTCGTGTGCAGCGACTGGTAGCCATTGGCCTTGGGGATCGCAATGTAGTCCTTGAACTTGCCGGGCACGGGCTTGAACAGGCTGTGCAGCGCGCCGAGCGCCAGATAGCAGGTCGGCACGTTGTCGACGACGACACGGAAACCGTAGATGTCGAGCACCTGCGAAAACGACAGCTGCTTTTCCTTCATCTTGCGGAAAATCGAGTACAAGCTCTTCTCGCGCCCGAACACCTCGGCCTTGAGGCCGGCATGCGCCAGTTTTCCGTTGATGCCATCGAGAATCCGGGTCAGCAGTTCCTTGCGGTTGCCGTGCGCCGTGCTCAGTGCCTTGGTCAACACCGCCGCGCGATGCGGGTGGATGAGCCGGAACGACGTATCCTGCAACTCGCGGTAGAGCTTGTTGAGGCCGAGGCGCAAGGCAATCGGCGCGTAGATTTCCAGCGTTTCGCGCGCGATGCGGGTGCGCTTGTCGGCGCGCATGGCCGACATCGTCGCCAGATTGTGCTGGCGGTCAGCGAGCTTGATCAGGACGACGCGCAAATCGCGCGCCATGGCCATCAGCATCTTGCGGAAGTTCTCGGCCTGCGCCTCCTGATAGGAGGCAAACTCCATCTTGTCGAGCTTGGACAGACCATCGACCAGATCGGCGACTTCCTTGCCGAATTTCTCGACCAGTTCGTGCTTGGTGGAGCCGGTATCTTCGAGCACATCGTGCAGGAGTGCCGCGGCAATCGCGTCGGCATCCATCCGCCACTCGACGACGGCACCGGCCACAGCCAGCGGATGCGTGATGTACGGCTCCCCCGACATGCGCCGCTGATTGACGTGCGCCTTGGCCGCGTAGGCGTAAGCGGCCTTGATTCTTTCTAGTTCAGTCGGGGAAACGTAATCTAGACTATCGAGGAAAACCCGGTAGGCGGGTTCCTCTTCAGCAGGCGGCAGAGGTGACGGCACGGAATCCATCAGTCTTCACCGCCCCTGCTTTCAGGACTGGCCGCGGTTAAGCACTTCCAGACCGATCTTGCCGGCACCCATTTCCTTGAGCGCAATCACGGTCGGCTTGTGTTTCTCACCGTCGACCAGCGGGGTCGCGCCATTGGCCAGCTGACGGGCGCGGTGGGCGGCAGCCAGAGTCATCATGAAGCGATTGGGAATTCTTTTCAGACAGTCATCAACGGTAACGCGGGCCATGGGAACCTCAAAAATCAGATCATTCTTTGAAACAGGGCGGCGTAACGGGCACGCTGGGCCCCAAAGCTCAGGCGGGAGGCGCGCACGACAGCACACAGATCACCCAGCGCCTGAGCCAACTGGTCGTTAATAATAACATAGTCGAATTCCCCGACATGGCGCATTTCGGCCTGCGCAGCGGCCAAACGGCGGGAAATGACGTCGGCGCTGTCGGTGCCGCGACCGGTCAGGCGCCGGGTCAATTCTTCCATTGACGGCGGCAGGATGAAGACGCCGATCGCCTGCGGAAACAGCGCCCGCACTTGTTGTGCGCCTTGCCAGTCAATCTCGAGCAGGACATCGCGGTCGGCCGCTAGCTGGTCGGCGATCCACTTCTTCGAGGTGCCATAGAAATTGCCGTGCACTTCGGCCCATTCGAGGAATTCATGGCGGGCGATCATGGCCTGGAATTCCGTGGCATCGACGAAATGATATTCGCGCCCGCTTTCCTCACCCGGGCGCGGCGCCCGCGTGGTGTAGGAGATGGAGAGCTGGACAGCCTTTTCCTGCTCGAGGAGCAGGCGAACCAGCGTCGTCTTGCCGGCACCGGACGGTGCGGCCACTACATATAGATTTCCGGCCATGGGAACCCTCAGAAAAACACCCGGCACCGGGCCAACCAGGGCACCGGCGATGGCATTGCTACGGTCAACCGGAAAAAACGGCCAAAATTGAAATCGGCCGGCCGTTTATTCCAGATTCTGAATCTGCTCGCGCATTTGCTCGATGAGCAGCTTAAGCTCCATCGAGGCCTGCGAAACTTCGGTGATCGCCGACTTCGAGCCCAGCGTATTGGCTTCGCGGTTGAGTTCCTGCATGAGGAAATCGAGGCGCTTGCCGCAGGCGCCGCCCTGCTTGAGCACGCGCTCGACTTCGTCGAGGTGGGTGGTCAGGCGGGCCAGTTCTTCGGCGACGTCGATACGCGTCGCGAAGACGGCAACCTCCTGCAGCACGCGGTCGTCGCTGGCGCCGCCCAGGGCTTCGGTCAGGCGTTGGCGCAGCTTGTCGGTGTAGATGGCCTGCGCCTCGGGAATGCGCGGCGCGACGCGGCGGACGATGTCGCGCATGGCGTTGACACGATCGATGATGGTTTCGGCCAGCTTGTCGCCTTCGCGGCCGCGGGTTGCCGTGAAATCGACCAGCGCGTCGCGCGCCAGGGCCATGACTTCGGGGCTCAGGGCAGCGAAGTCGACGTTCTGTTCGCCGAACATGCCGGGCCAGCGCAGGGTTTCGTTGACTGACAACGACATCGCCTCGGGCATCTCGCCGCGCACGCGCTCGTTCAGCGACTTGAGCGTGGCCAGCAGTTCGCCATTGATTTTGAGCTGGTCAGCCCGGGCGGCCGCCGCGTTGAAGGAGAGACGGCACTCGACCTTGCCGCGACTGATGCGGGCAGCGAGCAATTCGCGCAGCGGAATTTCCAGCGCGCGGAGGTCTTCGGCGACGCGGAAATGAAAATCGAGATAGCGGGAATTGACGCTTTTTAGCTCGAGTTGCAGCGTTCCGTGCTCTAAATCACGTGTTTTAACGGCATAACCGGTCATACTACAAATCATTATCGGGAATCCCTTGCTTTACAGTCCGGACAACACGCCCGAAAATGCCTGAAATTGCATCATAACCGCGAGCTCCATGGCGCAACAAGCCAATCAGCCGTTACCCAACGGCCACCTGCTGGAAGAGTACACAATAGACCGCCAGCTTTCGCTCGGCGGCTTTTCCATTGTCTATCTGGCGACCGATGCTACCGGCCGGCAAGTCGCCATCAAGGAATACCTGCCCAATAGTCTGGCCCTGCGTACGCGCGGGGATATCAATCCGGTCATCACGGCCGAACATCTGGGCGCCTTCCGTTACGGCATGAAGTGCTTTTTCGAGGAAGGCCGCGCCCTGGCCAGGTTGTCGCACCCCAACGTGATCCGCGTGCTCAATTTTTTTCGCGCCAACGAGACCGTTTACATGGTCATGGAATACGAGCATGGCCGGACCCTGCAGGAATTCATCCAGAAACATCAGGGCCATATTTCCGAGCGCTTCATGCGTGGCGTGTTCACGCGCATGCTCAACGGTCTGCGCGAGGTGCATTCGAACAAGCTGCTGCATCTCGACCTCAAGCCCTCGAACATTTATTTGCGCGGCGACAACACGCCGGTCCTCATCGACTTCGGCGCCGCCCGCCAGACGCTGATCACCGACCAGCCCATCCTCAAACCGATGTACACGCCCGGCTTCGCTTCGCCCGAGCATTACGGCTCGCGCAAGGATCTCGGGCCGTGGAGCGATATTTACAGCGTCGGCGCCTCGATGTACGCCTGCCTGGCTGGCAGCGCGCCGCAAGCGGCCGATGTGCGCATGAAAAAGGACACCCTGGCGCCGGCCATGATGCGCTGGGATGGCCAGTTCTCCGACCGTCTGCTCGAGATCATCGACTGGTGTCTCAACCTCAACCATCTTTACCGTCCGCAAAGCGTTTTTGCCCTGCAAAAAGCGCTCGTCGAGACCGTCACCCCACCCCGCCCGAAGCCTTCGCCGAGCTGGATCGGCCGCTTCGTCGATAAACTCAGGAAGCCGATCCAATGAGATTCACCATTTATCAGGAAAGCCGTCAGGGCGGCCGCGCCAACAACGAGGACCGGACGACCTATTGCTACTCGCGCGATGCCCTGTTGATGGTCGTCGCCGACGGCATGGGCGGCCATCACTACGGCGAAATCGCCGCCCAGATCGCCGTCCAGACGCTGGCCGACGCTTTCCAGCGCGAGGCGCGCCCGGTCCTCGGCGACCCCTTCCGCTTTCTGCAAAAGGGCATGACCAATGCCCACCATGCCATTCTCGACTACACCGCCCGCCACCGCCTCAAAGACACGCCGCGCACGACCTGCGTCGCCTGCATCGTCCAGGACAACGTCGCCTACTGGGCGCATGCCGGCGATTCACGGCTGTACCTGATCCGCGACGGCAAGGTCATCACCCAGACCAAGGATCATTCGCGCATTCGCCTGCTCGTCGAAGAAGGCATGATCACCGAGACGCAGGCCGTCTTTCATCCGGACCGCAACAAGATCTATAGCTGCCTGGGCAGTCCGCACCCGCCGGAAATCGAGTTTTCGCGCAAGACGCCGCTCGCTCATGGCGACGTCGTCCTGCTCGCCACGGACGGTTTGTGGGGCGAAATGCCCGGCGAGATGATGGCTGTCGCGCTGAAGGGTTCCAACCTGCTGCAGGCCGTGCCGATGCTGCTCAACCAGGCCGAACTCAAGGGTGGCGCCCACGGCGACAACCTGTCTGTCGTCGCCGTGCGCTGGGAGGATGCCTACGTCGAGACGGCGAGCAGCGCCATTTCGACCCTGACCATGACCCAGGACGAAGTCACCACACGTCTCGACGAATTCGGCCGCAATCCGGCCTACAAGAGCGACCTCAGCGACGACGAAATCGAGCTGGCGATCGAGGAAATCCGTTCGGCCATCGACAAATACAACCCGAAAAAATAAGGAAAGCCATGCGCCCCAGCCAACGTCAGCCGGACCAGCTCCGCACCGTCAAGATCACCCGCAATTTCACGCGCCACGCCGAAGGTTCGGTGCTCATCGAAATGGGCGACACCCGCGTGCTGTGCACCGCCAGCGTCGAAGAAAACCTGCCCCCCTTCCTGCGCGGCAAGGGTCAAGGCTGGGTGACAGCTGAATACGGCATGCTGCCCCGGGCGACGCATACCCGTTCGGCGC
The DNA here is from genome assembly GCA_030691385.1 of Azonexus sp. Lineage (GTDB taxonomy): Bacteria > Pseudomonadota > Gammaproteobacteria > Burkholderiales > Rhodocyclaceae > Azonexus. The sequence continues at coordinate 55,633 of JAUYEI010000003.1, read as the reverse complement.
GGGAAGCGGCCAAGGGCAAGCAGACCGGCCGGACGCAGGAAATCCAGCGCCTGATCGGCCGCAGCCTGCGCGCCGTAACCGACCTCAAGGCCCTCGGCGAACGCCAGATCACGCTCGATTGCGACGTCCTGCAGGCTGACGGCGGTACCCGTTGCGCCGCGATCACCGGCGCCTGGGTGGCCCTCCACGAAGCCTGCGAAGGGCTGGTCAAGGCCGGCAAGCTGCCGGCCAACCCGGTGCGCGATCACGTCGCCGCCATTTCGGTCGGCATCTACAAGGGCGCCCCGGTCCTCGACCTCGACTACCCGGAAGACTCCGACTGCGACACCGACATGAATGTTGTGATGACCGGCAACGGCGGCATCGTCGAAATTCAGGGCACGGCCGAAGGCGAGCCGTTCAGCCGCGAGCAGATGAGTGTCCTCGTCGACCTCGCCACCATGGGCATCCGCCAGCTCACCGCCGCCCAGCAAAGCGCCCTGGCTGAGTGAGAGTTACGGCATGAAAAAGCTCGTCCTCGCCTCGAACAACGCCAAGAAAATGAAGGAGCTCAACGCGCTGCTGGCGCCGCTCGGTTTCGAAGTCATTCCGCAAGGCCAGTTGGGCATTCCGGAAGCCGAAGAGCCGCATTGCACCTTCGTCGAAAACGCCCTGGCCAAGGCCCGCCATGCCGCCCAGGCTTCCGGCCTGCCGGCGCTGGCCGACGATTCCGGCCTGTGCGTTGCCGCCCTCGGCGGCGCCCCCGGTGTCTATTCGGCCCGCTATGCCGGCGAACCGAAATCGGATGCCCGCAACAACGAAAAACTGCTCGCCGACCTCGCGGGACAAACCGACCGCCGCGCCCATTTTTCCTGCGTGCTGGTCCTCGTCCGCTCGGCTAATGATCCGCAACCGATCATCGCCGAAGGCGAGTGGCATGGCACCATCCTCGACGCCCAGCGCGGCGCCGACGGCTTCGGCTACGACCCGCTGTTCTACGTCCCGACGCATTGCCAGACGGCGGCCGAACTCGATGGCGCGATCAAGAACCAGTTGTCGCATCGTGGCCAGGCCATGCAGAAACTGATCGCCCGCCTGCCGAATTTGTGACACCCGCCACCAGGAGCGGACCATGAGCGATAACCCCAACCGACTGACTCCGCCCCCCGCCGGCTACGCCGACTGGCTGGCCGACCTGAAGAACCGCATCCACACTGCCCGGCAGCGGGCAACGCTGGCAGTCAACCGCGAGCTGGTGCTGCTTTACTGGCAGATCGGGCACGACATTCTGGCGCGGCAGGCCGAGCAGGGCTGGGGAGCCAAGGTCATTGAGCGGCTGGCGGAGGATTTGCGCACGGCTTTTCCCGACATGAAAGGATTCTCGCCGCGCAATCTCAAGTACATGCGTGCCTTTGCCGAGGCCTGGCCGGACACGGAATTTGTGCAAGAGGTGCTTGCACAATTGCCCTGGTATCACCAACTGGCCCTGCTGGATAAACTACCCGGTCCCGAAACCCGCCGCTGGTACGCCGCCAAGGCGATTGAGCACAATTGGTCGCGCAATGTACTGGTAATGCAGATTGAAACCCGCTTGCTGGAACGCAGCGGCAAGACCGTTACCAACTTCGAACTGACCCTGCCCAAGCCGCAGTCCGACCTGGCCCGCGAATCCTTGAAAGACCCCTACCGTTTCGACTTTCTTGACCTGACCAATGAAGCTCAGGAACGCGAGATCGAAAATGCCCTGGTAAAACACGTCACTGAATTCCTGCTGGAGCTCGGCGCGGGCTTCGCCTTTGTCGGGCGGCAGGTACTGCTCGATGTCGCAGGCGACGAGTTTTTCATCGATCAGCTCTTTTACCACCTCAAGTTGCGCTGCTACGTGGTGATCGAACTCAAGGGCGGCAAGTTCAAACCGGAGCATCTCGGCCAGTTGAGCTTTTACCTCGCCGCCGTCGATGCCCAGATCAAACACCCGCAGGATGCCCCGACCATCGGCCTTTTGCTGTGCAAGAGCAAGAACAAGGTCGTCGCCGGATACGCCCTGCGCAACAACACCCAGCCGCTGGGCGTTGCCGAGTATCAGTTGCTGGATTCCCTGCCTGCCGAGCTGCAAACCAGCCTGCCGAGCATTGAGCAGATCGAACGCGAACTGGCGGGCGACGGCGCTGCCGGATGATCGCAGAAATTTAATTTATGGCCACATCCCGCACGATTCCCATTTTTAGCCAAAATTTCCGGTCGACCGTAGCACCGCTCGAATTCCGCGTTTCCCCACCCTTGGCGCTGTATGTGCATGTGCCATGGTGCGTGCAGAAGTGCCCGTACTGCGATTTCAACTCGCACGAGGCCAACGGCACGATTCCCGAGCGCGAATACGTCGATGCGTTGATCGCCGACCTGCAATCCGCCCTGCCGCTGATCTGGGGCCGCCCGGTGGTCAGCGTTTTCTTCGGCGGCGGCACGCCCAGCCTGCTCTCACCGGCCGCCATCGACGAACTGATCGCCGCCTTCCGGGCGTTGGCCATGCTGGCGCCGGATGCCGAGATCACGCTCGAAGCGAATCCGGGCACGGTCGAAGCGGAGAAGTTCGCCGGCTTCCGTGCCGCCGGCGTCAATCGGCTGTCGCTCGGCATCCAGAGCTTCAACGACGATCACCTGAAAGCGCTCGGCCGCATCCACGGTGCCGCCGAAGCGAAGCGCGCCGCGCAACTGGCTGGCGAACATTTCGACTCGTTCAATCTGGACCTGATGTACGGACTGCCTGGCCAGACACATGAACAAGCACTCACTGATGTCGAAACGGCACTGCGTTTTTCACCCTCGCACCTCTCCTGCTACCAACTGACGCTGGAGCCGAACACCCGCTTCGCTGCCTTCCCGCCCGAGCTGCCGGAAGGCGACATTTGCGCCGACATGCAGGAAAGCATCGAAGCCCGTCTGGCCACCGCTGGTTTCAGCAATTACGAAACCTCTGCCTTCGCCCGCAGCGGCAAGCAATGCAAGCACAACCTCAATTACTGGTATTTCGGCGACTACCTCGGCATCGGCGCCGGGGCCCATTCCAAGCTGACGCTGCACGACCGCGTCCTGCGCCAGATGCGCTGGAAACACCCGAAGGCCTATCTCGACAACATCCGCAGCGGCAATGCGGTGCAGGAAGAAACGCAGGTCGAGGCCAAGAGCCTGCCTTTCGAATTCATGATGAATGCGCTGCGTCTGGCTGACGGCTTTCACCCGTCGCTATACGAGGCGCGCACGGCCCAGCCCTTGATTGGCATCCAGTCGGAACTGACAGCGGCGGAGGCCGATGGACTGCTCGTCGTCGGCCCGGAAAAAATCGCGCCGACCGCGAAGGGTCGGCGTTTTCTCAACGTTCTGCTCGAACGCTTTTTATAGAACGGCCAGCGGTGTTAACTGAACAGGCCACCCTTTTTCAGCATATCCAGGCCTTGGGCCAGCAAATCGCCGCCTTCGGGAACCTGGCCATTCGGGGTCAGCTTGTCGACCAATTGCGGTAGCAGGTCAGCCAGGCCGCCGGAAGCCTGTTCGGTGGAAACGCCCAACTGGGCAGCAATTTCCTGCAGCTTGCCGCCACCGAGGACAGCCTGAATCTGTTCGGCCGAAATCGGCAGATTCTGACCAGTGGAAACCCATGAATTGACGATGTCGCCCAGGCCGCCCTGCTGGAAGGACTCGACCAGCCCGCCCAGACCGCCGGTCTGCGGGTTGTTGATCAGTTGCATGACGACGTTCAGCAAAGGGCTATCGCCACCGGACTGTCCGCCAGCGAGTGCGCCGACGACGGAATCAAAAAGACCCATGATTTGTTCTCCAGAAGGGATTAGGTTGGGCCATCCTAATCCATCGGCATGACAGCAATTGTGAATATTTGCGAAAGGCGCAATGCCTCAGGCCGCCAGCTTCCTCTGCGCCGCTGACGCCTCTTCGCGCACGCGTTTGGCCTCGTCGAGAAGATAGCGCTGGTAGTCCTCCAGATCGCCGTCGAACGGCGCGACGCCGCCCTTGGAAACCAGCCAGAACTCGTCGCAGACGGAGCGGAGCAGGGCGCGGTCGTGGCTGACCAGCATGACGGTGCCTTCGAACTCGTTGAGGGCGACGGCGAGGGCTTCGCGGGTGCTGAGGTCAAGGTGGTTGGTCGGCTCGTCGAGCAGCAAGAGGTTGGGCCGTTGCCAGACGATCATGCACAGCACGAGGCGGGCCTTTTCGCCGCCGCTCATGGTGCCGACCGCCTGCTTGACCATTTCGCCGCCGAAATTGAAGGTGCCGAGGAAATTGCGCAGCTCCTGCTCGCGGCCCGGCACGTTGCTGCGGCCGTTGGCAATCGCTTCCTTGGCCAGCCGGACCATGTGTTCGAGCGGCGTGTCGTGCGGGCGCAGCACGTCGAGTTCCTGCTGGGCGAAGTAGCCGATGTTCAGGCCCTTGCCTTCGGTCAGGTCGCCGCTGATCGCCGCCAGTTCGCAGGCGATGGTCTTGACCAGCGTGGATTTGCCCTGGCCGTGGGCGCCGAGGATGCCGATGCGCTGGCCGGCCATCACCGAGCGGTTGATGCCGCGCACGATGACGGTCGGCGGCGTGCCGGCCGGCGCTTCCGCCGCCGGCGGGTAGCCGATGGTGACATCCATCATCGACAGCATGGGGTTGGGCAGGTTCTGCGGCTCCTGGAATTCGAAGGTGAATTCGGCATCGGCCAGCACCGGCGCGATCTTTTCCATGCGATCGAGCGCCTTGACCCGGCTCTGCGCCTGTTTGGCCTTGCTGGCCTTGGCCTTGAAGCGGGCGATGAAGGACTGCAGGTGGGCGATCTTCTCGGCCTGCTTGGCCATCGTTGCCTGCTGGAGCAGCATCTGTTCGGCGCGCATGTCCTCGAACTTGCTGTAATTGCCGCCGTAGCGGACCAGCTTGGCGTTGTCGATGTGCAGCGTGACGCCGGTGATGGCGTCGAGGAATTCGCGGTCGTGGCTGATCATGACCAGCGTGCCCTGGTAGCGCTTGAGCCAGGCCTCGAGCCAGACGAGAGCATCGAGATCGAGGTGGTTGGTCGGTTCGTCGAGGAGCAGGATGTCGGACGGACACATCAGGGCGCGCGCCAGTTGCAGGCGCATGCGCCAGCCGCCGGAGAAGCTGTTGACCGGGTTGTGCAACTCGGAAACCTTGAAGCCGAGGCCGAGGATCAGCGACTGGGCGCGGGCTTCGGCGTCGTGCTCGCCGGCGTCGTTGAGCGCCATGTAGGCTTCGGCCATGCGCATGCCGTCGTCGCTCGCCTCGGCATCATGCACCTCGTTACGGGCGGCGAGCAGCCGGGTGTCGCCGTCGATGACGAAGTCGGTCGCGCTCTGCTCGGTTTCCGGCATGTCCTGTGAGACCTGACCCATCTGCCATTGCTTGGGAATCGAGTAATCACCACCATCCTCATGCAGCGTGCCATTGAGCAGCGCGAACAGCGTCGATTTGCCGGCACCATTGCGGCCGACCAGACCGACCTTTTCACCGGGATTGATGGTGACCGAGGTCTTGTCGAGCAGCACTTTCGAGCTGCGGCGCAGGGTGACGTTCTTGAGGATGATCATGGGGTGTTCGTTTTCTTCAGAGGGTGGGCGCGGGCGCCCGGTCAGGCAGTTTCGATTCTGTTTGCAGTGCAAGCGTGACGCGAAGACACGCCGCAGACAGTGCGATTAGCACGGCAAGGCGATGTCGACAAAATCACGGTTGCACTGCAGACGGAATAGTGCCGGGATCGATGTCGCCATCGATATAGAACCAGCGGCCGTCTTCGCGGATGAAGCGGCTGATTTCGTGCAGGCGGTGGCCGCGCCCGGCGATGCGGTAGCGGGCGACGAACTCGACAGTGGCGTGATTCTCGTCCTGCTGCTGGCAGCGTTTGATTTCCAGCCCGAGCCATTTGGTGCCGTCGTCCTCAGCCAGATCCATGCTGGCCGGCCGGGTCGAGGGATGCCAACTGGCCAGCAGGTAATCGGCCAGCTTGAGCACGTAGGCGCTGTAGCGCGAGCGCATGAGCGCCTCGGCCGTCATTTCATTTTTGGCCGAAAAATGCAGTTGACCGCAGCATTCGGCATAACGCCTGCCGCTGCCACAGGGGCAGGCGTCGCTTGTCTTCATTTTGCTTCGACGACCTCGCCACCAAGGGCTTCGAGCAGCTGCGGCAGGAAACGGGACAACTCGCCGGTCATCAGCGCGAAATCGGCATCAAACTGCTCGTCGGCGTGCTCGGCCGATTTCTCGGCCTCTTCCTTGAGCAGATCGAGGAAGGCGAGGCGCTTGATTTCGAGCTTTTCGCCCAGCACGAAGGAGATGCGGTCGTCCCAGGTCAGCGCCAGCTTGGTCGGCATCTTGCCGGCAGCCAGGTGGGCCTTGATCTCGACGCTGATTTCGTCGCCGTCGAGCGGGTGACGAACGTAACGCACCGCCGCCTTTTCCTCGCCAGCTGCCTTCAGTTCGCAATCGCGGTCGATGGTGAAGCAGGCCGGCGCATCGCCGCCAGCCAGCCAGTCGGCCATCGCTGCTTGCGGCGAAACCTGGGTGTGCAACATGGTCAGCGGGAAGTCGTCGAGGCAATGGCGCAGATGCTCGATGACTTCTTCGGCCTTGGCCGGGCTAGCCGCATCGACGCAGAACCAGCCGTTTTGCGGGTCGAGCCAGACGTAGGTCGTGCGGCGGCGGGTGAAGGCGCGCGGCATGAGTTCTTCGGTGACACGTTCGCGCAATTCCTTGAGCTGCTTGCGGCCGGGGGCGTAACCCTGCTGGGCTTCAACCAGTTCGGCGCGTTCCTTGACTTCGTCATTGACCACCGACGACGGCAGCAGACGCTGCTCGACGCTCAGGGCGATCATCCATTGCTGGCCAAGCGAATAGACCAGCGCGCCATCGCGGCGCGGCGACACCCAGCCCCGGCTCATCGGCTGGTTGCTCGGGCACTTCACGAACGGGCCGCGGGCCAGTTGTTCATCAAATTTGGCGAGGTCGATATTCCACGGCGTCGGCAGGCGGTAAAGCTGGAGGTTCTTGAACCACATAAAAAATCTTTCGGGAAAAGGCGCCTTAGCGCTTCTTGAAAATGACATCCCAGACACCGTGGCCCAAACGCAGGCCGCGGTTCTCGAACTTGGTCAGCGGCCGGTATTCGGGGCGCGGGGCAAAGCCTGTCCTGGGCTCCGTCGAAGGGCCTTCCGATGAATTGACCAGCGTCGGCTCGGCTGAAAGCACTTCCAGCATCTGGTGGGCGTACTCTTCCCAGTCGGTGGCACAGTGGAAATAGCCGCCCGGCTTGAGGCGCGAGGCGAGCAGCGCGACGAACGGCGACTGGATGAGCCGGCGCTTGTTGTGACGGGCCTTGTGCCACGGGTCGGGAAAAAAGACATGGACGCCGTCGAGCGAGGCTTCCGGCAGCATGTCGCGGACGACTTCGACGGCGTCATGCTGGCAGATGCGCAGGTTGCTCAGTTCGCGTTCGGCGATCTGCTTGCACAGGGCGCCAACGCCCGGCACGTGCACTTCGACGCCGAGGTAATCGTTGCCGCGGTTGGCATCGGCGATCCTGGCCGTGGTTTCCCCCATGCCGGTGCCGATTTCGAGGATTTTCGGGGCTTTTCGGCCGTAGACCGCAGCAAGGTCGATTTGCTCCGCGGCGTAGACGATGCCGATCTTCGGCATCATCTCGGCGTAGTAGTTTTCCTGGGCCGACGACATGCGGCCGGCGCGACGGACGTAGCTCTTGATGTGGCCGTGGTTTTGCGTCGATGCTTCGCGGCCCTCTTCGTACACGCCTTCGCCGACGGCAGCCGGATGAATCAGGGGGGTAGCGCTCATGAGCCGATCAATCCGGAAGTCGGCGACGACGGGTCGGCCGAGTAGAGTTTGCGCGGCATGCGGCCGGCCAGACAGGCCTCGCGGCCCGCTTCGACGCCCTTCTTCATGGCGCTGGCCATGAGGACGGGATTTTTTGCCTGGGCGATGGCAGTGTTCATGAGCACGCCGTCGCAGCCGAGCTCCATGGCGATGGCAGCGTCAGACGCGGTGCCGACACCGGCATCGACGATGACCGGCACCTTGGCGTTGTCGATGATCAGGCGCAGGTTCCACGGATTGAGGATGCCCATGCCGGAGCCGATCAGCGAGGCGAGCGGCATGACCGCGACGCAGCCGATTTCTTCGAGCATTTTGGCCTGAATGGGGTCGTCCGAGCAGTAGACCATGACGTGAAAGCCATCCTTGACCAGGGTTTCGGCCGCCTTCAGCGTTTCCGGCATGTTCGGGAAGAGGCTGGTCGGATCGCCGAGCACTTCGAGCTTGCACAGCGGATGACCGTCGAGCAGTTCGCGGGCCAGGCGCAGCGTGCGCACCGCATCGTCGGCGTTATAGCAACCGGCGGTATTGGGCAGGATGGTGAATTGCGCGGGCGGCAGGGCATCGAGCAGATTGGGCTGGCTCGGGTCCTGGCCGATATTCATGCGCCGGATCGCCACGGTGACGATCTCCGCCCCCGAAGCGTCGATGGCGGCACGGGTTTCGGCGAAATCCTTGTACTTGCCGGTGCCGACCAGCAAACGGGAACGGTACGCCTTGCCGGCGATAGTCAGTTGATGCATGTCGTTAGTCTTTAGTCGCTAGTTGTTAGTCTTTAGTCGCCAGTTATTGGTGCCAGTCCGCTTGCGCTAAGGACTAACAACTAATAACTAACAACTACCTCACCCGCCGCCGACGGCGACGACGATTTCAAGCTGGTCGCCGGAAACCAGCGCCGTCGTGGCGTGCTGGCTCTTGGGGACGATTTCGCCGTTGCGTTCGACGGCGATGCGCTTGCCGCTGTAGCCGAGTCGCTCAATCAAACCGGTCACGGTCAGCGCTGCGGAAAACTGGCGGGCTTCGCCATTGATCTTGAGTTCTAGCATCGGGCTATTTTAACAAGCCGCGCGGCTTGCGCGGGGCGCTTGTAAACAGACGGTCGTATAGCCAGTTGGGCAGGGAGCGCAGGATCTTGGCGACAACGCCCATCGGCCAGGGAATAACCGCGTAGCTGGTGCCGCGCACGATAACCGCCGCGAAACGGGATGCGGCCTGATCGACCGGCAGCAGGAATGGCATTTTGTAGGGATTGATCTCGGTCATTGGCGTCTCGATGTAGCCGGGCGCGATGGTCACCACCTTGATGCCGTAGGGGCGCATTTCGAGGCGCAGGCTTTCCAGGTAGACGATGGCCGCCGCTTTCGAGGCCGAATAAGCCTCCGCCCCCGGCAGGCCACGGATGCCGGCGACCGAGGCGATGCCGACCAGTCGTCTTTCACCCGTGGCCGCCTTCATGGCCGGAATGAAAGGCGCGAAGGTCGCCGCCATGCCGAAGACGTTGATGTCCATGATCCGGCGAAAGGCCGCGAGGTCTTCCTCGAACTCGGTCAGCGTACCGGCCGAGACACCGGCATTGGCAATGATGATGTCCGGGGCGCCGAAGCGGGCGATGAAATCGGTGGCTGCCTCGTGCAGAGCCGGCGCATCGCTGACATCGAGTGCGTAACAGGCATGTTGCCCACCCAGACGCCGGTTCAACGCCGCAAGAAATTCGCTTCGCCGCGCTGCCAGGCCCAGGGTGGCGCCCTGGGCGGCGTAGTAAACGGCAAGCGCCTCGCCGATTCCCGACGAGGCGCCCGTGATGAAGACCTTGAGGGTCAATTATTTCTTGCCGGCGCCCTTGGATTTCTCGCTGCGGGCCTGGGCGATCAGCTTGTCGGCAACGGCCAGCTTCTCGTTGAAGCCCATGTCCCCGATCAGGAACTTGCCATCGACAGCCAATGCCGGCACACCCTGGATCTTGTAGGCCTGCGCCATCTGGTCGGCACGCTTGACCTTGCTCATGACGCCGAAGGAGTTGAAGGTTTCGCCGAATTTCTTCGCGTCCACACCCTTATTGACGACCCATTCGGTCAGCGTCTTTTCGTCGAACAGATTGACGCGCTCGCCATGAATCGCCCGGAAGACGTCGCCCTCGAGACGATGCAGGTCGCCAGTGATTTCCAGCGCGTAATAGAGCTTGGCGATATTGGCCCAGGCGGCGCGACCGAAGGTGATCGGCACTTTCTTGACGACCACGTCGGCCGGCAGCTTGGCAGCCCAGGCGGTCAGCAGCGGATTGAAATCGGCACAGTGCGGGCAGCCGTAGCTGAAAAACTCGAGGACTTCGATCTTGGCGGCATCCTCAGTCGGCTGGGCCGGACTGATCGGTGTGTAGGCTGCGCCCTGAGCAAAAGACGGCATTGCTACGGTCAACCCGAAAAAATGGGCAAAAACGGAACCGACGAAACTGCGGCGTGCATCCTTCATTCGTAACTCCTATTTGGCAAGTTGGGCTTCAACGCCTGATTTGGCAAGCTCGGCGCGGACTTTGTTCAATTCATCGATCTTCGTGTAGGGACCGACACGGACCCGATAGAAGGTCTTGTCCTGAATCATCACCTGCTGGACAACGGCCTCTATACCCATAAACGCCAGCTTGGCCTTTTGGTTGTCAGCATCCTGCGCCGTGCTGAACGAACCGGCCTGCAGGAAGAGCGGCGTCTTCGATTCCCTGGACTCTTCCTTCTTCGCTTCCTCTTTCTTCGGCTCTTCCTTCCTGGCCTCCGGCTTGGGCGCCTTGTCGGGCACGGCGTCGGCCTTGCCGGGCAGGATGTCGTAGAACTGGAAGCGCTTCTCGGGGATCGGATCGCCCGGCTTGCCGGGTAGCGCCAGCGGCTGGCCAGGCTGACCATTCTTGCCATTGGCCGCGTCACCCCGGGCCGGCGGCTGCGCCCGCTCGACAAAGGGCAGCGGCGACTTGTTGAGGTACCAGACGACACCCGCCGCCAGAGCGACGCCGATGACCAGGCCAATGAACATGCCGACCAGCGTGCCGCCGGCGGACTTCTTTTTCGCTGGCTGGCTCTTGCGGGGCTTCATATCGCGACTCATGGCAATTCCTTACATGGATTCCGGACAGCTGACGCCCAGAATGGTCAAGCCGTTGCGTATCGTCTGACGCACGGCGACGGCCAGGGCGACGCGGGCATCGCGCAGCGCCGCATCGTCGACCAGCATGCGCTCGGCGTTGTACCAGCCATGGAACTCGCCGGCCAGGTCCTTGAGGTAGAAGGCGATCAGGTGCGGCGCCAGTTCGCGGGCGGCGTTGTCGATGAGGTCACGGAACTCGGTCAGCTTGCTGGCAATCGCCAGTTCGCGCGGGTTGCTGAGCAGCGACAGGTCGGCATCGGCCAGTGCATCGAGTTCACCGCCATTCGCGCCGGCCCGCTGATTGACCACCGAACAGATGCGGGCGTGGGCGTACTGGATGTAATAGACCGGATTTTCGTTGGTCTGGCTCTTGGCCAGATCGAGGTCGAAATCGAGGTGCTGGTCGGACTTGCGCAGGGCGTAGAAGAAACGGCAGGCATCGTTGCCGACTTCGCTGCGCAGTTCGCGCAAGGTGACGAACTCGCCCGAGCGCGTCGACATCGACGCCTTCTGGCCGTTGCGATAGAGCACGGCGAACTGGACGAGCGCCACCTGCAGCTTTTTGGCATCGAGCCCGAGGGCGGTGATCGCGCCGTTCACGCGGGAGATGTAGCCGTGGTGGTCGGCCCCCCAGATGTTGATGACCTTGTCGAAACCACGCTCGAACTTGTTGAGGTGGTAGGCGATGTCGGAAGCAAAATACGTATAGAGGCCGTTTTCGCGCTGGACGACGCGATCCTTCTCGTCGCCGAAGGTGGTCGACTTGAACCAGCGGGCGCCGTTCTGCACATACAGATGGCCGTTCTTTTCGAGCAGATCGACACAACGGGCAACCAGACCGGTATCGAACAGCGCCTGTTCGGAAAACCAGACGTCGAAATGGACGCCGAATTGCTCGAGATCGTCACGGCAATCAGCTAGTTGCTCGGACAAGGCATGTTGATGCACGTAGGTCCAGTCGGCGCCGAGCAAGGTCTTGGCATTGGCGATCAAGGCATCGAGATGCTGGTCGCGCTGGCGCTTGGCCTCGTCGTCGGCCCGCTCGGCCTCCGGCAAACCGGGCGTGCCGGCCAGCACGTCAGCCGCCTGACGGACGTATTTGGTGCCGTGCGCGGCGCTCATCTGCCTGGCCATGTCGCGCACATAGTCGCCCTGATAGGCATTGGGCAGGAAGGGCACATCGACGCCGTTCTGCGCCAGATAACGCAGCCAGGTCGACAAGCCCAGGATGTCCATCTGCCGGCCGGCGTCATTGACGTAATACTCGCGCGTCACATCCCAGCCGGCGAAGGTCAGCAGGTTGGAAAGCGAAGCGCCATAAGCCGCGCCGCGACCATGGCCGACGTGCAGCGGGCCGGTCGGGTTGGCCGAAACGAACTCGACCTGCACCTTCTGCCAGCCACCGAGCGTCGACCGACCGAAATTCTCGCCCTCGGCCAGCACGGCCTTGACGACACGGGTCTTGGCCCCGGCATCGAGCGTGAAATTGATGAACCCGGCGCCGGCCACTTCGGCCTTGGTGACGAGAGCCGACACCGGCAATTCGTTCACCAGTTGCAGGGCAATTTCACGCGGATTCTTCTTCAGCGCCTTGGCTAGCTGCATGGCCAGGTTGGTCGCGAAGTCGCCGTGCGTTGGATCGCGCGGCCGCTCAAGTTGAATGGGGGTATCGGTTGCGCTCGGCGCAACGCTGGCCAGTGCCTGTTGCAGGAGGGCGGCCAGCTGGGTTTTGACGTCTAGGGGCATTGATTCGTGGGACAAAAATGCAAAACGTCGATTATACGCTGCCGATCCCGACTTATTTGGCTGGCGCGACAATCGCCGACCATGCCGCGAGCTTGTCGGCGTAACGGCTCGCCGCATGCGCCGGGCTGGTCGACGGCAGACGGATCAACTGCAGATCCACCCCCTGCAGGCCAGGCAAGACATAGCGGCGAAAAGTCGCCTCGGCCGCGCCGCCATTGAAGAAAACATGGCGAATCCCACGGTGAACGGCAAAAAAGACCAAAAAATCGTTAACACAAACGGAGTCTTTGACGATATTGGCATCGAGGCTGCCGGGACGCTCACCGGCTGCGATCACGTCCCACAGCGCAATACCGGCCGAACGCAACTTCTCCAGCCGCTGGGCATAAGGCACATCCGGCCCGGCACCGATCAGATCACCCATGATGCGCCAGAAGGCATTTTGCCGGTTGGCGTAATACTCCTGCGCATTGAGCGATGCCTTGCCGGGCAGGCTGCCGAGAACGAGCACCCGGGCCGACAGATCGGCAACCGGCGGAAAACAGTGACTCAAGTCCATCGAAAAATGGGTCGTCAGCCGCCCATCACGCGGTTCTTGCCGGCGCGTTTGGCCAGATACATGGCCTGGTCGGCCCGCCGGATGGCATCGGTCGCGGACTCGTCGACAGCTAGCTGGGCGACACCGGCGCTGAAGGTGATCAGGATCTTTTCATTCCCCGCCATGTAAATCGCCTTGGTCAGTTCCCGCTGCAGGCGGGCCATGGCCTCGATGCCCTGCTCAAGCTTGGTGTCCGGCATCACGACGACGAACTCTTCGCCGCCATATCGGGCCAGCGTATCGCTCGGCCGCATGCTGCGTCGCGTCACGTCGGCCAGATGAACCAGGGCACGATCGCCAGCCTCATGGCCAAGGCGGTCGTTGAGCTTCTTGAAATTGTCGATATCGAGCAGGCTGACCGACAACGGCACTTCCTTGCGCCGCATGCTCGAAATCTCCCGCTCCATGACCTCCTCCAGCCCCTTGCGATTCAGGGCATCGGTCAGAGGATCGTGGCGGGCGAGGGCGCTGGCGCTATCCAGCTCCTGGTGCAGGTGGATGAGCTCCGCTTCGGTCACCACCACCTTTTCCTGCAGGCTCTTCAACTGTTCACGCGAGCTTGCCGTCTCCTCGGCCATCGCATGCGTCGCCGCGATGACATCGTCGAGCAAGGGCTTCAGGTCCTCGATACGGGAAACCTGCTCGATCTGGCGGGCGCTGGCTTCGATACGCCCTTCGAACTCGGTGCTCGATTGGTTCATCACGCCCAGGCGTTCGATAAACTCGGCGAGCATATGGCGCATTTCTGCCTGTGCCTCGACCGAGCGCGATTTGGCGCGCCCCTGCTTTTCCATGACGTCACGCAGGCGCCGTTCCATTTCGTCGAGATGGCGCAGGGTCAAGGGCGGCGCCACGCTGGCCAGCAGGCCGTCGATCTGCCCCTTGAGCCAACTGTCGTCCGTGCTCAGTTCACCGATGTTTTGAATAATCAGGTGCAGCAACTTGAGCAACGAGCCCTTGATCTCGACCTGCTCCTCGGCCGCAAACACGGCCTGGTGTGTCAGGCTGCCAAAAAGGGCCTGCGCCTGCCCGATATCGACCGTCGGCTGGCGCAGCAACAGGAGCAGTTCACCGGCCACGCTGAGAATTCGCGAATCTTCTTCACCGAGCGCCGGCAGCACGCACTCGACGAAACGCGCCAGCTTGCCGGCAAACTCACCGGGCAAGGCGGGCGCCAGGACATGCACCGCAGCTTCAAGAGGGCGGGACTCGCCGGCCTGAGCAAATGCCGCCAGGGACTCCTTGACCCCCTGCCAGCTACGCTTGGCAATCGCCGCGGAAAGCCTGTCCAGCTGATTTTTCTGCTCTGCGTTGCGGGCTGGCAACTCGCCCAGCAACTCCCGCAGTTGCGCCTCCGGAAAAACAGGGATATTCGGGAGATTGGCGATTTCGTTATAACAAGCCTGGTAATTAGCCGGTGTCGGGGCCAACTGACTGGTCGCGAGACGCCTGAGCGCCTCGCGGGCGATATCGGAGGGATGTTTCGGTTCGTTCATCGGCGCTTCGAATGGCTAAGGGTGGCTAAGGGTGGCTAAGGGCTCGTTCGTCAATAACTTGAATTGGCTCGCTCGGCTCGGGCGCGCTGCGCGCCTTGCATCGCATCCCGATCCAGCGGCCAAATATCCAGGTTATTTCCTTACGAACCCTCAGCATGACACCGGCAGGTTGCAATATCGAGTTTATCCCATTGCCCATGCCTCATTGCAAGATTGTTGGCGCACCCCGGCTGACTCAAACAGTCGCAAATCACGGGGGCGCAACCGCCGTTGGCGTGTTAACATGCTCGTTTAGCGATTTTGCCCGGCCCGGCCGGCGTTTACAGTCCACATGCGTCTCCTTCGTTTGCTCAAGATCGCCTCTGTCGCCAGCCGTTTCGGCCTCGACGAAATGGTGCTCGAACACGAGCCGAGCGGCCGCCTGGTACGCCTCGCCAATGCCCTGCAATTCTGGCGTGACCTGTCCACGCCCCGCGCCGTCCGCCTGCGCCTCGCCCTCGAAGCGCTCGGCCCCATTTTCGTCAAGTTCGGCCAGGTGCTGTCGACCCGGCGCGACCTCATGCCGACGGACATCGCCGACGAACTGGCCAAGCTGCAGGATCGCGTCCCGCCCTTCGCCTCCGACCTCGCCCTGGCCGAAATCGAGAAAGCCTATGGCCGGCCGGCCAGCGAGGTTTTCGCCGAATTCGACCCGACGCCGATCGCCTCGGCGTCGATCGCCCAGGTCCATTTCGCGACGCTGCGCGCCGAGGATGGCAGTCACGAAGTTGCTGTCAAGGTCCTGCGCCCCAATATGCTCTCGGTCATCGAGCACGATCTGGCGCTCATGGACAACCTGGCCATGCTGCTCGAAAAGCTGTGGGCCGACGGCAAGCGCCTGAAGCCGCGGGAAGTGGTCGCCGAGTTCGCCAAATACCTGCGCGACGAACTCGACCTGATGCGCGAAGCCGCCAACGCCTCGCAACTGCGCCGCAATTTCGTCGACTCCACACTACTGATCGTCCCCGAGATTCATTGGGATTTCTGCACGTCGACCGTGATGGTCATGGAGCGCATGAAGGGCACGCCGATCTCGCAGATCGACAAGCTGCGCGCCGACGGCATCGATCTCTCCAAACTGTCGGCGGCTGGCGTCGAAATCTTCTTCACGCAGGTTTTCCGCGACGGCTTCTTCCACGCCGACATGCACCCCGGCAACATCTTCGTCGCCCCGGACGGCCGCTACATTGCGCTCGATTTCGGCATCGTCGGCACGCTGACCGATTCCGACAAGAACTACCTGGCGCAGAATTTCCTCGCCTTCTTCCGTCGCGACTACAAGCGCGTTGCCGAAGCCCACATCGAATCCGGCTGGGCGCCGAAAGATACCCGCGTCGACGAATTCGAGGCGGCCATCCGCGCCGTCTGCGAACCGATCTTCGACCGCCCGCTCAAGGACATTTCCTTCGGCAAGGTGCTGCTCCGGCTATTCCAGACCTCGCGCCGCTTCAACGTCGAGATCCAGCCGCAACTGGTCATGCTGCAAAAGACCCTGCTCAACATCGAAGGCCTCGGTCGCCAACTCGACCCCGAGCTCGACCTGTGGACCACCGCCAAGCCTTTCCTCGAACGCTGGATGAGCGAGCAGATCGGCTGGCGCGGGCTGATCCGCAACTTCAAACAGGAAGCCCCCTATCTGGCCCGCACCATTCCGCAATTGCCGCGCCTTGTCCATCAGGCTCTGGCCCAGCCGTCCAGGGCTGACCTGCAACCGCAGCTCGATCGCCTGATCGCCGTCCAGCGCCAGCAGAACCGCTGGCTGTCCATCATTGCCCTGCTCCTCGCCCTGCTCGTCGGCGCGCTGCTTGCCTGACCGCCGATGGCCGTAGTCAACCTCACCACCCTCACCGAAGAGAACCTCGCCGAGTGGTTTACCACGCGCGACATCAACAAGGCCCGGCCTTACGTCGACCTGGTTCGCAACCTGAGCATCGAGGGCAGCCAGATGCGCGCGCTCGTTCCCGGCTCGTCCGCCGAACCCTACGTCGCACAGGCCTATCTGAGCCAGGCCCAGAGCGGCGAGATGGCGGTGATCAGCCGCTGCACCTGTTCGGCCGGCAAGCATTGCAAGCACGTTGCCGCCATGCTGCTCAAGGCCATCGAGGAGCGCAATCCGAAGGAGCACGTCAGCGGCAGTGCACTGTCCTGGCTCGAAGACCTGCGCCGCGTCTCGGTTGCCGTCGCCAAAAAGAAGGCACGGCCGGCCAGCGCCCGCCAACAGCTTTTCTACATCCTGAAATGGACGCCCGACCGCCGCCAGTTCGGCATCGAAATCCGCAAGGGCAAGTACCCGGAAAGCGCCGAAGAGTGGTGGAAAGTAGACCGCGCGCTAGTCACGCCGCCGCAGTTCGTCAACGAAGAAGACATCGGCATCCTGCGCCTGATCTGGGCCGACCGTGGTCATGAAACCGGCTTGCGCGCCTTCGGCCTGGGCCCCAAGAACGGTGCCGAGATCCTGCAGCGCATGGCGGCCAGCCACCGGCTGTACCCCGAGGACGATCTCGGCCTGCCGCTCAACACCGGTCCGAGCCGGCCGGCCAGTATCGGCTGGCAGGTCGACGGCATGGGATTCCAGCGGCCGCATCTGAAACCGGAGCCGTCGGCCGAAATGATCGTCGCCGTCGATCCGCCGTGGTACATCGATCTGGCCGAAGGCGAAGCCGGGCCGCTCGAAGTCACCGGCAATCCGGACGTGATCAATCGCCTGTTCTCGCTGCCGCCGCTCTCGGCCAACGAAGCGGCGCTGGTTGCCGAGGCACTGTCCGAACTGGCGCCCGACCTGCCCCTGCCCGGCTCCGCTGCCGGCGCCCGCCTGCGCCTGGTCGACGCCCCGCTGATTCCCATCCTGCAACTCGAAACGCTGCACACCCATGGTCACCGGGCCTGGCGCGGCTATTCGCAGAATTTTGGCGGTGGCCCTTTCGATGTTGCCAAGATCATTTTCCGCTACGGCGATGCCGATGTCCGCCCCGAAGAAAAGAGCGAATTCATTACCCTGCCTGAAGGCGAAACCATCCGCCTGACGCGCCGCCAGGACGATGAAGCCAGGGCGCTGACGGCACTCGAAAGCTGCGGCCTGCAGAAGATTCCAGGTCACACGCTGCACACCTTTGGCAGCCCGCCGGAGGGCATTTACGGGCTGGCCGAAGAGTCAAGCTGGGTGCCCTTCATGCAGGATGGCACCCTGCGCCTCAAGGAAGCCGGCTGGCAGATCGAGTTCCCCGAGGATTTCCGCCACCACGTCATCGAAGTCGATGGCTGGGAGGCCGAGCTTTACGAGGCCGACAACGGCTGGTTCAACCTCGACATGGGTGTCATGGTCGAAGGCGAGCGCCTGCCGCTCGCCCCCTTGCTGGCCAATCTTTTTCGTACCGACCCGCGCTGGCTCGAAGCAGCCGAACTCGAGCGCGTTCCCGACGACGAGGGCATCGATCTCTACACTCCCCGCGGCAAGCGCCTGCGCGTCCCGGCCGGCCGCCTCAAGCCGCTGGCGGCGACGCTGATCGACCTCTTCGACGGCTTTGCCGGCGGCAATACGCTGCGCCTGTCGCGCTTCGACGCGCCTCGCCTGGCCGAACTGTCCGATATCAGCCGCTGGCAGTTCCGCGGCCAGAGCGACATCATGGCGTTGGCCGAGCGCCTGCTCAAGGCGCAGGGCATCGGCGACGTCGAGCCGCCGGCCGGCTTCAAGCTCGAACTGCGCCCTTACCAGAAGGAAGGCCTGGCCTGGCTGCAGTTCCTGCGCGAGCATGAGCTGTCCGGCATCCTGGCCGACGACATGGGCCTCGGCAAGACGGCGCAGACGCTGGCCCACCTGCTTATGGAAAAGGAAGCCGGCCGTCTCGACAAGCCGGCCCTGATCATCCTGCCGACCTCGCTGATCTTCAACTGGAAGAACGAGGCGGCGCGTTTCGCCCCCGATCTCAAGGTGCTGTCGTTGCACGGCCCCGAGCGCAAGGTGCGCTTCCCGGAAATCATGCAGCACGACGTGGTGCTGACCACCTACCCGCTGCTCTGGCGCGATGCCGACGAACTGATGCAGCACAGCTACCACCTGCTCATTCTCGACGAGGCGCAGACGGTCAAGAACGCCCAGAGCCAGAGCGCCGAGGCCGTGCGCAAGGTCGATGCGCGGCATCGCCTGTGCCTGACCGGTACGCCGCTGGAAAACCATCTCGGCGAATTGTGGAGTCAGTTCGACTTCCTGCTGCCTGGCTTTCTCGGCACCAGCAAGCAGTTCACGCGCCACTGGCGGACGCCGATCGAGAAGCAGGGCGACCTCCGTCGCCGCACCCTGCTCGCCCGCCGCATCCGCCCCTTCATCCTGCGTCGCAAGAAGGAAGACGTCGCCCAGGAACTGCCGCCGAAAACCATCATCATCCGCAGCGTCGAACTCGAAGGCGCCCAGCGCGACCTCTACGAAACGGTGCGCGCCGCGATGGATGCCAAGGTGCGCGACGAAATCGCCAACCGCGGCTTCGCGCGCAGCCAGATCGTCATCCTCGATGCCCTGCTCAAGCTCCGTCAGGTCTGCTGCGATCCGCGCCTGGTCAAGGCCACGGCGGCCCGCAAGGTGCCGGAACGGGCCAAGCTCGACCTGCTCATGGCGATGCTGCCCGAACTGGTCGACGAAGGCCGCAAGGTTCTGGTTTTCTCGCAATTCACCAGCATGCTGGCGCTCATCGAGCACGAACTCGACAAGATGGGCATCGCCTACGTCACGCTGACCGGCGATACCATCGACCGCGAAGTGCCGATCCGCCGCTTCCAGGATGGCGAGGTGCCGATTTTCCTGATCAGCCTCAAGGCCGGCGGCGTCGGCCTCAACCTGACCGCCGCCGACACCGTGATCCACTACGATCCGTGGTGGAACCCGGCCGTCGAAAACCAGGCCACCGACCGCGCCCACCGCCTCGGCCAGGACAAGCCGGTGTTCGTCTACAAGCTGATCGTCAGCGGCAGCATCGAGGAAAAGATCCTCGCCCTGCAGGAACGCAAGGCCGAACTGGCCGCCGGTATCCTGTCCGACGACTATCGCGTCGACGTCAAGTTCGGCACCGATGATCTCGCCGCGCTGTTCGAGCCACTGCCCGAATAAGCTTTTTGGCTGTTTTGGCGTCGGCCGTCGGCGACGGACATCGCCTGCAATAACCGCATCAGATATCGCTAATACAGGAACGCCCATGCGCCGGCTCACATTTCTGTTTTGCTTCGCACTGGCCGCCACGCTCGCCCAGGCCGAAGAGTGGATGGTCAAAAGAAAGCTCGCCGGCAATTTTGTCGATACCCGCGACGCCGTCGTCATGGCCATCGAAAACCGCGGGCTGGTGATCAACTACACCTCACACATTGCCGACATGCTGCAGCGGACCGGCGCCGACATCGGCGCGACGCGCCAGATCTTCGAGCAGGCGGAAATCATCGAATTCTGCTCGGCGGGGCTGTCGCGCAAAATGATGGAAATGGACCCGCACAACATCGTGTTCTGCCCGTTTGCCATCTCGATCTACACGCTGCCCGGCGAGAAAAACACGACCTGGGTGAGCTATCGGCAGCCCCAAGGCCCCGCCGCCAGGCTGGTCGCCCCCTTGCTCCGCGATATTGCCGCCGAGGCCGGATTTTAATTTTGGCCGTTTTTTCCGGTTGACCGTGGCAGTCCGGAAAACCCGGCTCCGGCGCCTGTCGCGCCGCCCAGCCAGTGGTACAAGGCCGTATAAAGCAAGCTCGGATTGACCGGCTTGGTGACGAAATCGTTCATGCCGGCCTGCAGACACTGCTCGCGATCTTCGGCAAAGGCGTTGGCGGTCATCGCCAGAATCGGCAAGTTCCGGCCATCCGGCAGCTGACGAATACGCCGGGTCGCCTCCAGCCCATCCATGCGCGGCATCTGCATGTCCATGAGGACCAGCCCGTAGTTGTTCCGGGACACCTTGTCTACCGCTTCGATACCATCCTCGGCCACGTCGATGACCAGGCCGACGTCTTCCAGCAGCATCTGCGCCACTTCACGGTTGATCGGCTGCCTCAAGCGCAATAAACAGCCGCACCAACCCGTTCAATCAGGCCATTGAGCGCGTGGCGGACAGATTGCTCGCGAACCGCCGCCCGATCGCCGCTGAAAAGGCAGGTCTGCGCCTCGCACCCTCCGTTTTTTCGCGCCCAGGCAAAACAGACGGTGCCGACCGGCTTGTCCGGCGAACCACCACCCGGCCCGGCGATGCCGGTAATCGCCACCGACCAGTCGGCCCGGCTATGCGCCAGAACCCCCTGCGCCATCGCCCTCGCCACGGCTTCGGAAACCGCGCCATGGCGTTCCAGCACGCTTTCGGGAAGGCCCAGCATGTCGACCTTGGCGGCATTGGAATAAGTGACGAAACCACGGTCGAACCAGGTCGAGCTGCCGGCAATCGCCGTCACCGACTGGGCAAGCCAGCCGCCGGTGCACGACTCGGCAGCGGCCAGCCATTCGCCACGCTCGATGAGCCGGCGGCCAAGACCTTCGGCAAGTTTTTCCAGTTCGGACATAATGGCCCATCCTAGCATGTGACCAATAGCGAATGCCCACCCCAGCCTCCAAAGCACCCGAAGACATGATTACCGGCGTCATCCTGGCCGGCGGACTGGGAACACGCATGGGTGGCGTCGACAAGGGATTGCAGCTCTATGACGGCAAGGCGCTGGTCTGGCACGTCGCCAAGCGCTTGGCCCCGCAGGTCGACCACCTGTTGATCAACGCCAACCGGAGCGAGGCAGAATACGCCGCTTTCGGTTACCCGGTACTGGCCGACCAGATTACCGGCTTTGCCGGACCCTTGGCCGGTCTGCATGCCGCTCTGACGGCAGCCAAAACGCCGCTGGTGCTCACGGCGCCATGCGATTCGCCCGGGCTGCCGCTCGACCTGGTCTGTCGTCTGCACGGCGCTCTGCGAAGCACCCAGGCGAACCTGACCATCGCCAGGGCTGGCGGCCGCCTGCACCCGGTTTTCTGCCTGTGCCGCCGCTCGCTTCTCGGACAACTGGAAGCCTATCTTGAGGGCGGCGGGCGCAAGGTTGCCGCATGGTGCGCCGAGATGGGTGCCATTGAAGTCGACTTTTCCGAGCAGAGCGAAGCCTTCGGCAATTTCAACACCCTCGACGACCTGACGAAAAACTGAGTCCGACAGGCTCGCAAAAAACCTGTGGCAAACCGATATTGCGCCGCAACATATTAGGGCTATACTCGACTGGCAGAAACCATAATTGTCCATAAATCGAGAACAGCCATGAACGTCAAGATCCATTACCGCATT
Source organism: Azonexus sp. (assembly GCA_030691385.1). Lineage (GTDB taxonomy): Bacteria > Pseudomonadota > Gammaproteobacteria > Burkholderiales > Rhodocyclaceae > Azonexus. The sequence goes on along the minus strand of JAUYEI010000003.1, from coordinate 33,470 downwards.
ACCCAGGACCGCGCCGGCATCCCGCAGGACTACTCGGGCGCCCGCCATTTCGTCGTAAGCGAAGGTGAAGTCATTGAAGACATCGCCATGCACCAGTTGGCAACCGATTACCAGGTTCCCAAAAGCGCCGTCGAAATCTGCCGCATCGAAAGCTGAGCCACCAAAAGACCGGCCAAGGGCCATCGGCACGGGACGCCCCGAAAGGCGTTTCCGTGCCTTTTTTACGCCCGTCGACCAGCCTTGTGCGCCGCACAAATTTAATACGGCCACATTTTGTTACAGAAGGCTACGAAAGAACGACAGACTTCGAGATCGCGGAAACCTACACTGCAGTTGTGCATTGAACCCCTCCTCTCGAAACTCCCCCTTTCGAGAATTTCAACCCCGCCGCTGGCGGGGTTTTTTTTGCTCAGCCACCGCCCCACGCCGTTATAATGGTATTTTTAAACATTGCACTGGGGTCTTGAGCATGGCCGAGCAACATTCTTCCAAGAGCATCATGTGGGCAACGATCATCGTCACCGCCATTCTGATCGCTATCATTTACCCGCTGACTGCCTACAAAGGCGGCTCCACGGCAAACATCAGCAGCGCAGCCGACGAAGCAGACATTCGCATTCAACCGGTTGCCCGATTTGAACTGGCCAAGGCCGAAGCACCTGCTGTCAGCGGCCCCCGCGATGGCGCAACGGTTTACAACGCGGTCTGCGGCGCCTGCCACAACACCGGCGCTGCCGGCGCTCCGAAGATCGACGACAAGGGTGCCTGGGCATCGCGTCTGGCCAGCGGCAAGGATGCGCTGATCAAGAGCGTCGCTAACGGCAAGGGAGCCATGCCCGCCAAGGGCGGTGCCGCGCTGTCCGACGACGAAATCAAGGGTGTTGTCGAATACGTGATAAGCAAAGTGAAATAAGACTTCATCGCCCACATCAAGGGAGGCTGCAGCCTCCCTTTTTCGTGGACGCAAAAAGGGCGCCTCTTGGGCACCCGGGCCAGTCCAGCTTTTGGCTGACTGCGACTGACTTCCTTACTTTTTAGCCGGTTCGGCAGCCTTCACAGCTTTCGGTGCCACGGCGGCCGCGACCGGCTCAGCAGCTTTCTTCGCCGTCTTGACCTTGGCAACCGGCTTGGCTTCTTCCTTCTTCACTTCCGGGGCGGCAACGGCTGGCTTGGTTTCCGGTGCCTTTACAGCTTCGGCAGCCTTCGGCGCTTCGGCCTTGGCGGTGGCGGCAACCGGGGAAGCTGCCTTCACTTCAGCGGCAGCCGGTTTGACGTCGGCGGCGTGGGCAACACCAAAAGCGGTGGCAAGGATAACGGCGACGAGTTGTTTGGTCATTTTTGATTTTCCAGTGTTGTTGATTCGGTTTTTTGATCCGGCTTTGCAAAATTGCGCTGCCTTGCCGAATAACGCGACTGCTTACTGCCCGGATGTCATGAGCGGCGTAACCCGTTGTAACGGGGTGTCACCAACTGGCTAACGTTTGTTTCCGGCCAGCATATCGAGCAGGCCGCCGGTGCGCGCTTTAACGGTCGCCTTGTCGGGCGGTGCATCCTGCTTGCCACCGGTGAAACGGACATCTTCCTTGCCCATTTCGTCGATGAAGCGCGATGGCTCGCAGGGCACGAATTCACGGGCCTGTTTGCGGCGTTCGCAGTAGGAGATATTCAGGGTGTGCTGGGCGCGGGTAATGCCGACATACATCAGGCGGCGCTCTTCTTCCAGTTTGACCGGATCGACCGATTCACGGTGCGGCAGGATGCCTTCCTCGACACCGACCAGGAAGACATTCTTGTACTCCAGCCCCTTGGCGGCGTGCAGCGTCGATAGTTGCACGGCGTCGTAATCGTCGTCGTTCTGCTTGTCGAGCATGTTGATGAGCGCGATGCTCTGGGTCAGATCAACCAGCGTTTTGCCGTCCAGCTCGCCTTTCTTGTTGAGCCAGTTGGCAAATTCGCAGACGTTGGCCCAGCGCGCCTGTGCCGTGCGCTCCTCTTCGTGGTCGTAGAGGAAGGTTTCGTAATCGATGGCCTTGAGCAGATCAGGCAGAACCTGGTTCGCCGGCTCTTTGCTGGCTCGCGACTGGGTGCGATTGATGAAGTTGCAGAACTCGATGAGAGGATCGAGCTGACGGGGCTGAACGCGGTGTGCGAAGCCTTCTTCAGAGGCGGCCTGGAACAGCGAGACATGGCGCTCGCCGGCATAGATGCCGAGCACCTGCAGCGTCGCCGCACCGATGCCGCGCTTGGGCGTGGTGGCGGCGCGGATGAAGGCCGGGTCGTCGTCTTCGTTGGCGAGCAGGCGCAGGTAGGCCGTGATGTCCTTGATTTCGGCCTTGTCGAAAAAGGATTTGCCGCCCGAGAGCAGGTAGGGAATGCGGTGGTCGCGCAGGTATTCCTCGAAAATCCGCGCCTGGTGGTTGGAGCGGTAGAGGATGGCGTAATCCTTGAACTTGGCGCGATGCTCGAACTTGTGCGCCTGCAGTTTCATGACCACGCCTTCGGCCTCGGCGTCGTTGTCGCGGCAGGCGGTGACGGAAATCTGTTCGCCGTGACCGAGGTCGGACCACAGCTTCTTGTCGAACAGTTTTTCGTTGTGCGAGATGACGTTGTTGGCGGCCTTGAGGATTCTGACGGTCGACCGGTAATTTTGCTCAAGTTTGATGACCTTGAGGGCGGGAAACTCGGTCGGCAGTTTCTTGAGATTCTCGATGTCGGCGCCACGCCAGCCGTAGATGGCCTGATCGTCGTCGCCCACTGCCGTGAACTGGGCGCGGACGCCGGTCAGCAGCTTGAGCAACTGGTACTGGCAGGCATTGGTGTCCTGATATTCATCGACCAGCAGGTAACGCAGGCGGTTCTGCCACTTGTCGGCGATTTCCGGATGCTCGCTGAACAGCTTGACCGGCAGGCCGATCAGGTCGTCGAAATCGACCGCCTGATAGGCCTTGAGCGTCGCTTCGTAGGACAGGAAGGCGTGGGCGGCCAGCTTTTGATGTTCGTCGGTAGCCATATGGCGCGCCGCTTCGGGCGTGACCAGCGCGTTCTTCCAGTTGGAAATGGTGGACTGGACGATGCGCAGCGTCGCCTTGTCGACGGTGCCGGCGGTTTCGCTGATGATGCCGGCGCAATCGGCCGAATCGAAAATCGAGAAACGCGGCTTGTAGCCGAGCGCCCTGGCCTCCTCGCGCAGGATCCGCACGCCCAGCGAGTGAAAAGTCGAAATCTGCAATTCGTCGGCTTGCGGCTTGGAGAGCAGCTTGCCGATGCGCTCCTGCATTTCCTTCGCGGCCTTGTTGGTGAAGGTGATGGCGGCGATGTTGCGCGGATTGAAGCCGCAACTCTGCACCAGGTAGGCGATTTTCTGCGTGATCACCCGCGTCTTGCCCGAGCCGGCGCCCGCCAGCACGAGCAGGGGGCCGTCGAGGTAATGGATCGCTTCGCGTTGCGGTTGATTGAGGCCGGACATGAGTCTGCAAATGACGGCGCTCCGACGAGGCGGGGCGCGCTGGATAGGTTGCCTTGATTCTAACCTACCGACTCAATGCTGAAAATCGGCCATTTTTTCGTTTCACGCAATAAATCCGGTTGACCGTGGGAATGGCTTCAAACGGTGTCGTCGATGCCGATCAGGCGATCCAGCGACATGCCGGGCTTGATCAGGCTGTCCGTGCCGACATCCATTTCGAGCAGTTGCGCCGCAACCTCGCGCGCCCCTTGCAGCACGCGCTCCTGACCGTGAAAGTCGCCGACGGCGCCGGGATCAACCTCGGCGATTTCCTGCAGCAAACTGCGCTGGCGATCGCCTTCGATGCCTTCCATGACTTCGACCCGCCGGATCTGCTCGTTGTCGACCGGACGCACGCGCAGGCTCGATTCACGAGTGGCGCGTTGCGTGGTGCTCGACAAACGGGTGAGTTTCATTGGGGGCTCCTTGCCCCCAATGACGGCATTTAAAGCCGACAGCTTTAATTCAGCGCGCCGAAAACGTTTTTCAGCAGCTCGCTGCCGGCGCCCAGCGGATTGGCGCGCAGCTTCTTTTCTTCTTCGGCGATCATCAGGAACAGGCCATCCATGGCCTTCTGCGTCACGTAGCTGTCGACGTCGGCGTTCTGTTTATCGACCAGGCCGGCGCTCGCTGCCTTGCCGGCAAACTTGTTGTACTGGTCGGCCAGCTTGAGCTTGGCAGTTTCCTTCTTGACGATGGGCTTGAACCTGGCGGTTAGCTGATCGGTCGACGTGCGCCTGAAATACTGCGTCACGCTGTCCTCGCCGCCGGTCAGGATGTCCTTGGCGTCCTTGACGCTCATCTTCCTGATCGATTCGGTCAGGATGGGCCTGGCTTCGGCCACGGCATTTTCGGCTGCATGGTTCATCGTTTCGACCAGTTGGTCAGCCTGCTTGCCCATACCAAACATGCGCAGCGCCGAATCGGCCTTGTCCAGATAGCCGGGGAGCTTGATCTTGACCTTGTCGTTGCCGAGGAAACCGCCGTTCTTGCCGAGCGACGCAACGGCGTAATCAGCCCCCTTGGCCAGCGCTTCCTTGACGCCGGCACTGGCGTCGCCGCTCGAAATGGCATCGAGCGCCCCGGCCTGGGCGAATCCCACGGTCAACCCGAAAAACAGGGCAAAAATGGAATGTTTCAAGGCACGCATGGGACGCTCCTTTGGCTCAGACAATGTCGAGGTGACCAATGCCGGTCGATAGATCGCGGTACTTCGACTCCTTGCCATGCAGCTTGATCTGCAGGCGCAGGTCGTTGAGCGAGTCGGCGTTGCGCAGCGCATCTTCGTAGGTGATCTTGCCGGCTTCGTAGAGGTCGAACAGCGCCTGGTCGAAGGTCTGCATGCCGAGTTCGCGGGATTTCTTCATGATCTCCTTGATCTCGTGCACCTCGCCCTTGAAGATCAAGTCGGAAATGAGCGGCGAATTGAGCATGACCTCGATCGCCGCCATCCGCCCGCGACCGTCTTTTTTCGGAATCAGGCGCTGCGAAACGAGAGCGCGCAGGTTCAGCGAGAGGTCCATGAGCAGTTGCTGGCGACGCTCTTCCGGGAAGAAGTTGATGATCCGGTCAATCGCCTGGTTGGCGCTGTTGGCGTGCAGCGTCGCCAGCGCCAGGTGGCCGGTTTCGGCGAAGGCGATGGCGTAGTCCATGGTGTTGCGGTCGCGGATTTCGCCCATCAGGATGACGTCCGGCGCCTGACGCAGCGTGTTCTTGAGCGCCGGGCCCCAGTCGTCGGTATCGACGCCCACTTCACGCTGGGTGACGATGCAGTTCTTGTGCTCGTGGACGTATTCGATCGGGTCCTCAATCGTGATGATGTGACCGTAGGAATTCTCGTTGCGGTAATCGACCAGCGCCGCCAGCGAGGTCGTCTTGCCGGTACCGGTGCCGCCGACGAAGATGATCAGGCCGCGCTTGGTCATCGCCAGATCCTTGAGCACCGGCGGCAAGAGCAGTTCGTCGAGCGTCGGAATGCTCATGTTGATGGTCCGGCAGACGACGCCGACGCGTCCCTGCTGAACCAGGGCGTTGACCCGGAAACGCCCGATGCCGGCCGGCGAAATGGCGAAGTTGCATTCCTTCGTGGCTTCAAACTCCGAAGCCTGGCGGTCGTTCATGATCGACCGCGCCAGCTCGGCCGTGTGCTGCGGCGTCAGAATCTGGTTGGAAACCGGCGTGATCTTGCCGTCGATCTTGATGGCTGGCGGAAAGCCGGCGGTGATGAAAAGGTCGGAGCCTTTCTTTTGCGACATCAGACGCAAAAGATCGTGCATGAATTTCATTGCCTGGTCGCGTTCCATACTTTCCCCTCGTTTGTGCTATTGGCAACCCGGATCAGGCCGGGAAGGCATCCTTGTTGGCGGCACGGAAGCGCGCTTCGGCGCTCGACACCACGTTGCGCCGCACCAGTTCGATCAGATTCTGGTCGAGCGTCTGCATGCCGAAATTCTGGCCGGTCTGGATGGCCGAATACATCTGGGCGATCTTGTTTTCGCGGATCAGGTTGCGGATGGCCGGCGTGCCGATCATGATTTCGTGCGCCGCGACCCGGCCGCTACCGTCCTTGGTCTTGAGCAACGTCTGCGAGATGACGGCGCGCAGCGATTCGGACAGCATGGAGCGGACCATTTCCTTTTCCGCCGCCGGGAAGACGTCGACCACGCGGTCCACCGTCTTGGCGGCCGACGAGGTGTGCAGCGTGCCGAACACCAGGTGGCCAGTCTCGGCCGCGGTGAGCGCCAGGCGAATGGTTTCGAGGTCGCGCATTTCGCCGACCAGGATGACGTCCGGATCTTCGCGCAGGGCGGAGCGTAGCGCGTTGGCGAAGGACAGCGTATGCGGCCCGACTTCGCGCTGGTTGATCAGGCATTTTTTCGATTCGTGCACGAATTCGATCGGATCCTCGACGGTCAGGATGTGGCCATAATCGTTTTCATTGACATGATTGACCATCGCCGCCAGCGTCGTCGATTTGCCCGAACCGGTCGGCCCGGTACACAAAACGATGCCACGCGGATACTCGGAAATTTCCTTGAAAATCTTCGGGCAGTTCAACTCTTCGAGCGACAGCACCTTGGACGGAATGGTCCGGAAGACGGCGCCGGCGCCGCGATGCTGATTGAAGGCATTGACCCGGAAACGCGCCAGATTGGGGATTTCGAAGGAAAAGTCGCATTCCAGCGTCTCTTCATAAACCTTGCGCTGGCCGTCGTTCATGATGTCGTACACCATGCCATGAACGTCCTTGTGTTCCATGGCCGGCAGGTTGATGCGCCTGACATCGCCATGCACGCGGATCATCGGCGGCAGTCCGGAGGACAGGTGGAGGTCGGAGGCCTTGTTCTTGACGCTGAAAGCCAGCAGTTCGGTGATGTCCATGCGGATCGTCCTCGGAGCGCGTGTATACTTGGTTTGTTGTTAATTCCCAATGGATTATGAGCGCAATCGCCGACAACCTGCAAGCTGTCCAGGCCAGGATTGCCAAGGCTGCAGCGGCTGCCGGGCGTTCCCCGGAAAGCGTGCGCCTGCTCGCCGTCAGCAAGACTTGGCCGCTCGCCTCGGTGATCGAGGCAGCCGATGCCGGCCAGCGCGCCTTTGGCGAGAACTACGTGCAGGAAGGCATCGACAAGATTGCCGCCATTTCCGGCCGCAATCTGGAATGGCATTTCATCGGCCCATTGCAGAGCAACAAGTCGCGGCCGGTCGCCGAGCGCTTCGACTGGGTCCATTCGATCGACCGCCTGAAGATTGCCGAACGCCTGTCGGCCCAGCGCCCGGCCTACCTGCCGCCGCTCCAGGTCTGCGTCCAGGTCAATGTCTCCGGCGAGGCCAGCAAAAGCGGTTGCGCGCCCGACGACACGCTGGCCTTGTGCCGGGCCGTTGCGGCTCTGCCCGGACTGCAACTGCGCGGACTCATGGCCATTCCCGAGCTCAGCGACGACCCGGCCGCCCAGCGCGCGCCGTTCCGCCAGGTCCGGGAAATTTTCGACCACATCCGGGCGGCCGGTCTGCCGCTCGATACCCTGTCCATGGGCATGTCCCACGATCTTGAAGCAGCCGTGGCCGAAGGCGCGACCATTGTCCGCATCGGCACGGCCATTTTTGGTGAGAGAAATTACAGATGAAGATTGTTTTCCTGGGTGGCGGCAACATGGCCAATGCGCTGATCGGCGGCATGCTCAAGCGGGGCTTTGCAGCCAGCGACATCGACGTCATCGACCCGGGCGCCGAAGCGCGCGCCAAGCTGGCTGCAGCGTATGGCGTCACCTGCCATGAGAGCGCCGCCAGCGCGCCGGCCGGGCCGGACATCCTGGTCCTTGCCGTCAAGCCGCAGCAGATGAAGGAAGCCGTCGCGCCACTCGTCGGCAAACTGGGCCAAGCCGTGGTCATCAGCATCGCCGCCGGCCTCGACATGACTGCCTTGTCGCGCTGGCACGGCGGCCATCGCCAGATCGTCCGCTGCATGCCGAACACGCCAGCCCTGATCGGCGCCGGCATCACCGGGCTGTGCGCCCTGCGGGAAGTAAGCGCTGACCAGCGCGCCGCGGCCGACCGTGTTTTACGTGCCGTCGGCAGCACGGTCTGGATCGAGGACGAAGCCAGGATCGACGGCGTCACCGCCATTTCCGGCAGCGGCCCGGCCTACGTTTTCCTGTTCATCGAAGCCTTGCAACAGGCCGCCGCCGATCTCGGCTTCACGCCGGAACAGGGTCGCCAGCTAGCCATCGAAACGGTGCAGGGCGCTGCCGCACTGGCCGCACAATCGAGCGAACCAGCCTCCATTCTGCGCGAGCGGGTGACTTCCAAAGGCGGCACAACCGAAGCGGCACTACGCGTGATGGCCGAGAAGGGCGTCAAGGCAGGCATTGTCGCCGGCTGTATGGCCGCCGAGGCGCGTGGCCGGGAACTCGGCAAGATCCTCGGAGCCGACTGATGCAGGCCATCGTTTTCCTGTTCGACGCCATCGTCAGCTTTTTCTGCGCGCTGCTCCTGCTGCGCTTCATGATGCAGGCGATGCGCGTTTCGTTTGCCGGACAGATCGGCGATTTCGTCATCAAACTGACCAACTGGGCGGTCAAGCCGCTGCGCCGCGTCATCCCCGGCGCCGGCGGTTTCGACTGGGCCAGCCTGATCGCCGCGCTGGCGCTGCAGTTGCTGTTCACCGGCATCATCGTCGGCGCGGCCACCCGTTTCGGCGAAGTCGAGGGGGCTGGCGTGATCCCGATGATTCTCTGGCTCACCATCCGCACTCTGCTGCGCCTCTCGGTTTACATCCTGATCGGCGGACTGATCCTGCAGGCCGTGCTGTCCTGGGTCAATCCCTACTCGCCGCTGTCGGCCCCGGCCCATCAGCTAACCCGGCCGATTCTCGACCCGATTCGCCGCGTCGTGCCGCTGATCTCGGGCATCGACCTGTCGCCGCTGGTCGCCATCCTGCTGCTGCAAGCGGTGCTGATGCTCCTGTGAGCGACTGGTTCCGCCAGGCCGCCGACGGCCGCATCACGCTGACCCTGCACATCCAGCCCGGCGCCAGGAAAACCGAGTTTGCCGGGCTGCATGGCGATGCACTGAAAATCCGCCTCGCCGCGCCGCCGGTCGACGGCAAGGCCAACGAAGCGCTGGTCAAGTTCGTCGCTGAAACACTGAAACTGCCGAAGCCGGCGGTCAACCTCAAAAGCGGCCAGACTTCGCGACGCAAGGTACTCGAAGTTCAGGGCGCCGAGCTTGGCGCCATTGCGGCCTTTGCCTCGGCGTAAATCAGGCGCTTAAAGCAATCCTTTTTCGCGGATGAAGGCGATGATCTGGTCCAGACCTTCGCCGGTTTTCAGATTGGAAAAGACGAAAGGTCGCTCGCCGCGTTGAAGCCTGGCGTCACGATCCATGACCTCGAGCGAGGCGCTGGCCGCTCAGGCCCGAATCGCAAAAGCAGTGAGCTGCATGGTCCTGAATTTGCTAGTTCAGTCCCTGACCTGCTTTTTTGGCGGGTTTTTGTGGTCTATCCGACAATCCTGAACCAGCCATGAACTCCTCCGATCTGACGATCCGCTACTTCACGAGCTACAGCGGGGCTCGCCTGCCACTCAACCTGGTGGGCGAACTCGCCGCTGACGACATGCGCAACCGCAACACCTTCTACCGTGGGGCGTTCGACGCCGGCGGCTTGCTGAAGCGCTGCGAGAAGGTCGTTTATGGCGAGATCGAGGTTTGTCACGATTACCACTATCACTCGGATGGCAGGCTGGCCCAGGCCGTGATTCAGAACGCCGGAGACGATCCGGAAACGCTTGACTACCCGGCCTGAGCAGGCTGCCCAAGCACTGCCCATTTTGTTTTAACCCAAGGAGAAATCATGTCCGTTGCACCGATCAGGGCGTTTTCTGAAAAAGCCAAGGCCAATCCCGAACTGGCCGCCCAGTTGAAGGGCTGCCTGAAAATCAAGGAACTCCGCGCGCTGGCAGCGGCCGAGGGCTTCGAGATCGAGGAAAACTCGCTCTACCCACCCAATACCCCGCAATTCACCGAAGAGCAGTTGTCGGAGCGCCTGGTCAAGGCCCTGCTGCGGGTCTGACGCAAACGCCGGAGACCGTGGATCGCCCGCAGTGGAAAAACGGCGCTTCCACGGTCAACCGGAAAAAGCGGCCAAAATTGAAAGTGGGCAGACAGCATCGCCGGCTAAGATTTTTCGCTCTGTACCGACCAAACGCTGTCGCCGGGGCCGTGCATGACCCGCCGCGTCGTGGCAAGGGCCAGCCAGACGAAGCCGAGGCCGCCGGCCAGAGCGGTTGCATCGACGCCCAATGCCGCTGCGCTGCCGTGGGTCCACATGCCGAGGGAAGGCAGCAGCCAGGCAAGCAGGCTGGTGGCCGGGATGGCGAAAGTGAAGGCTGCGGCCAGCCACAGCAGATGGACGGCAGAACGCGCTGCGCCGCGCTGGAAAGCCCAGACCAGGGCAGCGAAGAAGACTGCGTAATAAATACCCTGATGCCAGGCGTTGAGATCCTCGACGCGGCCGTGCAGCCATTTGGCGGCGACAATGGTCAGCGAAATGGCGCAAACGGCACCCAGGCAGACGCCGACGGTCGCGGCAGCCATCCAGCGCACGTCACGCCGCTGTTCGGGAGGTAAACCGATTGCATCGCTGGCGCGGGCTGCCTTGATCCGGCGGGTTTCCACCCAGAGCAGGTTGCCGCCATAGAACAACCAGGCGCCGGCCAGGCCGAGCAGGAAATACATCCACTGCACCGGTGTTCCGCCATAGGTGCCAAAGTGCAGGGCAAAGAAGCTGCCAACGATGGCGTTCGGCAGGTTCTGGTGGCCCGGCAGGAAATCGGCGCTCATGATTTTGCCGCTGTAAGGATCGACGGCGACGAAGCCGCCAACGAAGCGCGGCGAATGAGCGGTGGGGTCATGGCCCCATACGCGCACGGCGGCGCGGGGTCCGGTGGCGTTCAGATATTGCAGGGAGGTCGCCTCGAAGGTCGGCGATAGCGCCTGCGCACTGGCGAGCAGGTCGGCAGGAGGGAGCATCGCCGCCGGATCACGCGGTATTGCTGGTGCAGCGGAGCTGCCTCGTCCCTGAAAGGCAGTGGACCATTTTCCGTCGTGGATCAGCTTGTCCTGAATGAAGTAGAAGCCATCGTGATAGGCGAAAACGATGGCGGTGAGGGCCATGACGATATGGAAAGGCAAGCTGACGATGCCGACCACGTTGTGTGCGTCCAGCCACATGCGCTTGAGGTTCTTGCTTACACGCAGGGCGAAGAAGTCTTTCACCAGCGAAGGCAGCAGCACGATTACGCCGGAGACCAGCGCCAGGGCATAGAGCCCGGCGATGATGCCCATGATCCAGCGATTGGGATCGGTATCGTAAGGCAGACCCACCACGCGGTGCAGCGTGTCGATGAAGTCAGCGAGTCCGGATGGATGCGCCTCGTCGACTCTAACTCCGCCGTCGGCCTCGAGAGAGGCGACGTAGTGACGGGCGGAGGAATGGTCGTGGTCGTCCGCGCCCTCCGCACTCACTTGCCAGGAAATCCCCTGCGGCAGGTGTTCGGCGGCCTTGAGGTGCAGCCGGAAATCCTTGGCCGCGGCCGGCTGCTCCTGCAGGGTACGAACGATCAGTACTGGAGCCTCGTTCAGGGGAATGGCGCTACCGTGCATGGCGGATGGGGGCGCTGCCCAGCGCGCCAGCGGCTCTTTGAAGATGGTGATTGCCCCGGCATAGAAGGCAACGAACAGCGCCATGCCGGCGACTATGCCGGTCCAGGTGTGCACGGATTTGTAGATGCGAATGAATTCGGAGCGCATGGTGAAGCCTTGAAAGTCAGATGAGGCGGGATACCGCCGGGAGGCCGAAAACGAGCAGGTTGGCGACCGCCAGCCAGGCCCAGGCGCGCTTGCCGCTGCGAAAGAAGTAGACGCCGGAAAGGATGCCCATCCAGATGGGCGCCGTCATCCACATGGCGAGTTGGCCCCGGATCGACAGGGCCATGTCGGACGCCAGCCACGAAAACAGGCCGGTACAGCCGATGGCCAGCGTGAAGCCAAGCAGCGTGCCGGCCAGGGTCTTGGAGAGCCAGTCGGGGGCGATGGCCTTGGGTTTTGTTGTGCTCATGAACGAGTCTTTCGGCGCGAATCCAGCAATGCCCCAAGGTAAGGAAGGAGCACGAAGAGCAACATCAGCCAATGGACGAAGACAAAGCTTCCCGCTGCCGGCTGCAGGGCTTGCAACAAAGCGACGAGCCCGGCGGCCAGCAGGAGGATGCCGGCCGGACGAGCTGCTCGGGCCGGCCAGGGCACGGCCAGCCAGCGTTGGTTCGGGGAAGCCAGGTAGATCGCAAGGCTACCCAGCAGGGATGTCAGTAACCCGATCAGCGTAAAAGTGTTCATTCAGAAACGACCAAGTAAGTTTGGGACCGAGACAAAACAACTGCTCCGGAAAGAGTTGTCTGTCGCAGCTCGGCGCAGCCCCGTGCTGGAAGCACCAGCGCTTCCAGCACAAGAGCACACAGCAGCATCAGTTTCGCGACACGGAACCCGCGATCAGAAATCCACCGAGACCGAAGTCTGTACGGTGCGTCCGAGCGCCAGGGTGGCGCGCGGCTCGGCAAAACTGCCCGAGAAATAATGACGGTCAAACAGATTTTTGACGTTCAGACGCAGGGTCGTCTTGCGCCCTGCCACCCTGGTTTCGTACCTGGCGCCCAGGTCCACCTGCTCCCAGCCCGGAATCTGATAGGTATTGGCATTGTTCAAGTACTGCTTGGAGGTGGCAATGACGCGGGTATTCAGACTCAGGCCGGATAGCGGCGTATCCCATTCGGCGCCCAGGTTGCCCTGCCAGCGGGGCACACCGAAGAGCTCATTGCCCTCGTTCACGCCGCCTGCGGTCTTGGTCAGTTCGCTCTTGAGATAGGAAATCCCTCCCAGTACGCGGACGGTAGAAATGATTTGACCGAAGGTATTCCACTCCACACCACGCACACGCGATTCGCCGTCGTAGGAAGCGACCAGATTGGGTGACGTTCCCGTCGTGATCAGCTCCGGCTTGGCGATCTCGAACAGGCTGACGGTATTGGTGAAAGTGCCCGCATTCCACTTGACGCCCACTTCCTTCTGCTCGGTCTTGTACGGTTTGAAAGTCTGGTCCTGAGCGTAGCCATTGGTGGCCTTGACGCTGGCGCCCTGACTCAAACCCTCGACGTAGCTGGCATACAGGGAAATTCCCTCGCCCCAGGGCTTGACCACCAGGCCAACTGCCGGGGTCAAGGCCTTCTCGTCATAATCCCCCGTCACCGCCCCTGACACGTTATAACTTGTCTGTTTCACCTGTTGCTGACGCAGCCCCAGAGTCAGGCGGACAGCGTCCTGCATGAGGGACAGGGTATCCACCAGCGCCAGACTGGATAGTGTCGTCTCAGCGAGTTTGGGCAAAGGCCCCGTCGGCATGGCCGGCAACGGCGGTGTGATCGGGTTGTAAATGCTGGTCGCCTGCATACCCGTCACGTTGGACAGTGAGCCAGACTCCAGTTCGAGCTGGGTGGCTTGCAGCACGAGCTCGTGCCGGACAGCGCCGGTGTCAAAATTAAAACGCCCTCCCACTTCGGAGGCTGCGCTGTCATCATAGCCGCGCTGGGCAACGCCACGGACCTGTGCGTTGCCATTGGGTTGAACGTTATGCACATGGGTGCCGTTAACCCAGCCCGAGTAATCATGCTTCCTCATGCCGAGACTGGCGAAGGCGGAAACGTTTTTATTGAACGCGTATTCTGCACGGGCGATCACGGCCTGGCTTTCCAGCTCGCCAGCCGCCGAACGCAACTGGTTTGTGCGCGGATCCGGCGCTGCAGGAATGTTGGGGTTGGCAAAGCCGAACATGGCCGGCGAGCCGCCCGAGAAGAATTCCTTGCTGCTATAGACATCCAGCGAAGCGGTCAGCGATTCGCCCCGATAGTCCAGTGCCGCGGACAGGAACTTGCGTGTCTTGTCCTGGCCTTCCAGTGAAGTCTCGCCATCGCTGAACGAACCGTTGACGCGCACCCCCACCGCATTGGCAGGACCGAAGCGACGCCCAAGGTCTACGCTGGTGCCGATCTGGCTCTGCGTCCGATAATCGAGCGTTACCCGGGTAAGCGGATCGTCACCGGCGCGTTTGGGCACCAGGTTGATGGTGCCGCCAATACCGCCGCTGGGGGCCATCCCGGTGAACATGGCGCCCGGCCCCTTGAGCACTTCGACGCGCTCGACAAATTCCAGGGCGGAATGGCCCAGCGGTGCCAGACCGTACATGCCATTGATCGCCAGATCGGAGGAATGGACGTCGAAGCCGCGCAGGCGGAAATTCTCGTAGGCGTGTGAGCCCGAGGTGGTGAAACGGACCGACGGATCGTTTTCAAGCACATCGGCCACCGTCTTCGCGCCCTGATCCTCGATCAGTTTTGCCGTGTAGCTGGTGATGTTGAAAGGGGTATCCATAACGTTCTGGTTGCCGAGAACACCGAGGCGAGCGCCTTTGGCGACCTGCCCGCCGGCATGGGCCTTGGGCAGCTCAGTCGGCCCTTCTGTGCTACTGACCACCTTGACGGCAGACAGCGTGACTTCATTGCCCGATTCCGTCGTGGATTGAGCCAGTGACAATTGTGGCAAGGCAAGCATGCCAATCGCCAACGCGATCGGCGTCATTCGCAGCACCATGATTTCTCCAATAAGTTAATGCTGGCTGGCGACTGCTGGCTTGCGGGTTAGTTTTGCACTCGCTTACAATTATAATGAGAATTGTTCTCATTGTTAATGGCAGCTTGGGCAATTGCCCGGCTAACTGGAAAAAGCGTATGAATATTCCCTTGCACCAGATCCTTGGCGTCATGGCAGTCCTCGTGCTGGGGGCGGCTACGGCGAGCCTGGCGGCCGAGCCGTTGGCAAGCTTCACCGGCCAGCTCGACGCGAAGAGCAGTCGGCACCACACGATCGACACCGAAGCGGGCGACTACGTGCAAGGTCGCCTCGCCGGCCCCGGCATGCGTCTCGTGCTGGTGGACCGGCAGGGCCAGCGAGTGCGGGTGCTGGCCAAGGGCCGGCGCGATGTCGAGGAATTCATGTTCGTCGCCGGCGAAGCCGGCCCCTATCGCCTCGACGTGCGCGCGCCGGCTGCGGGCGACTACCGCCTCGACATACTGCAACGGGTATCCCTGGCCGGGCAGGCACGCCCCGCCGATATACCGGAGAGCCCGCGCCTGCGCGCCCTGCTGCAGAAAGGCGGCGACACGGAAGCGTTCTGGCACGACATCGAACGTGGGGGTGCGCCGCTGATCGAAAGCACGGGCGTGATGCCAGCGCTTGCCGGGCACGAGCGCCTCGTGACCTTTCTCTGGCGCGGTGCCGAGCGCAGCGTGCGCCTGTTCGGCGGCCCCTCGGCGGATCACGACGAATTGCGCCATCTGGCCGGCACCGACATCTGGTACCGCAGCTACCGTTTGCCGGACAGCACGCTGTTGGCCTACCGCCTGGCGCCGGATGTGCCGGAGCTGGACGCCCCGCCCCATGTCCGACGCCGCGCCATCCTCGCCACTGCCCAGCGCGATCCGTTCAATCCCAGGAGCATTCCGGACAAGCCGCTGGACCGCTACGACGGCTATTCCCTCTTCGAACTGCCCGCCGCCCCCGTTGCGGAATGGAATACGCCGCGCCCCGGGGTAGCTGCCGGCACGCTGGAAAGCCGGCGCCTGGCAAGCCGCATCCTCGGCAACACCCGTGACATCCACCTCTACCGTCCCGCCGGCTGGCGGCCGGGCGCGACGGGCAACGCCCTGATCGTGCTCTTCGACGGCGAGAGCTACACGCGGGAAGTGCCCACCCCGACCCTTCTCGACAACCTGGTCGCCGAGGGGCGCCTGCCATCCACGGCGGCAGTTTTCATCGCCAACTCAAGCAACGAGACGCGCAGCAAGGAGCTGCCGCCCAACGAAGACTTCGCCCGCTTCCTCGCCGAGGAACTGATGCCCTGGGTCAAGGCACAGGGCATCCATGCGCCGGCCGAGCACACCGTCGTCGCCGGAGCCAGCTACGGGGGGCTGGCCGCCGCCTGGGCCGGCTTTACCCATCCGGAACTGTTCGGCAACGTGTATAGCCAGTCCGGCTCCTTCTGGTGGGCTCCGGGCCGGGAAGATTCCGACACGTACTCACGCCCCGCTGAATGGCTCACGCAGCGTTTCGCCACGGCGCCACGCCTGCCCCTGCGCCTGCATCTGGAAGCCGGCCTGTTCGAACTCGGCCGCGACGGTCAGGCGGGAATCCGCGACACCACGCGGCATCTGCGCGACGTACTGCAAGCCAAAGGCTACGCCGTGAGCCACCGGGAATACGCCGCGGCCCACGGCTACGAACATTGGCGCGTCAGTCTCGCCGAAGGATTGCTGGCGCTGATCGGCACGAAAAAAATCGACTCTCGCGAAGCGCTGCCGGAAAGGGCAAAGCGAGGAAAAACAGGCTGATCGGCTGACGCTTTGCCGGTGCTGCATCGGTCCGGACCCATTCCCACGGTCAACCGGAAATTCTGCCCAAATTCGAAAACGGGGGCCGAGGCCGCGGGAACGATCAATCCTAAAAACTTTCCGCCAACTGAACCGCATTGGCCCTTGTCGGCGGCCCCCGCCTCACGCCTGATAAACAACGCATCCGTCAACCAGCGTGGTCTTCACCTTCCCGGTCATCATGTAGCCGGTCCATGGCGAATTCTTGCCACGGCTCTTGAGCGCTTCCGGCGTCAGTTGCCAGGTCGCCTCGGGATAGAAGATGCAGATGTCGGCCACTGCGCCCACGCCCAATTCACCACTGGGCAGGCCAAGGACAGCAGCCGGCGCCGAGGTGATGCGGGCCAGCGCATCAGGCAGGCTGACGCCGGCTTCTTCAGCCCATTTCAGGGTGAGCGGCAACAACACTTCAAGCCCGGTCGCCCCCGGCTTGGCTTCGCCGAAAGGCAGCAACTTGTCGTCTGCACCGACCGGCGTATGGTCGGAACAGATGGCGGCGAGACCGGCCGCGGCTGCGTTTGAGAGTGCCTGACGATCGCTTTGGGCGCGCAGCGGCGGGCTGAAACGGGCGTGCGGATTGAAGTAGCCGATGTCGTTTTCAGTCAGCAGCAGGTGATGAACGCCGATGTCGAAAGTGATCGGCAGACCTTCGTGCTGCGCTCGCTGGACCAGCGCCACACCCGCCGCCGACGACAGGCGGGTCAGATGCACGCGGCAACCGGTATCGCGCACCAACTGGACGATGGTGCCGACGGCGATGGTTTCGGCGGCGACCGGAATGCCGGCCAGTCCAAGCCGACTCGAAACCTCGCCCTCATGGGCGATGCCGTTGCGCGACAGCCAGTAATCCTGCGGCTGCAGCCAGATGGCGAAGTCAAAAGTGGCGGCATATTCCATGGCACGGAGCAGGGCTTCGGTATCGACCACGGACTTGTTGGCCTGCGAGAAGGCGACGCAGCCGGCTTTCTTGAGACCGGCCAGTTCAGCCAGACGCTCACCGTTGAGGCCCAGGGTCAGCGCGCCGAGTGGCAGGACGCGTGCCTTGCGGATCTCCTTGCCACGATGGACCAGGCGGTCGGCCAGTTCCGGCTCGTCGAGCGGCGGATCGGCATCGGGCGGGACGACAACCGAGGTCACGCCCCCGGCGACGGCAGCGGCCAGTTCGGCTTCGATACTGTTGAGGCGGGCACCGAGGTCGATGAAGCCCGGGCTGACGACACTACCGGCGGCATCGATGATCTGGTCGGCAACAAAACCGGCCGGAGCGTCACCGATCGCGGCGATCTTGCCATCGGCGATGTAGAGGGAGGCATTGCTACGGTCAACCCGATTTTTCGGGTCAATGATGCGGCCGTTCTTGATTTCGATCTTCATTTATCAGTTCCCCGCAACGATGCTCATGACGGCCATGCGGACCGCGATACCAAAGGTGACTTGCGGCAGGATCACGGCCTGCGCGCCGTCGGCCACCGCCGAGTGGATTTCGACGCCGCGGTTCATCGGCCCCGGATGCATGACGATGGCGTCCGGCTTGGCCTGCGCGAGCTTTTGCGGCGTCAGGCCGTAGTGGCGGAAATATTCGCCGGCCGAGGGCAGCAGCGCGCCGGTCATCCGTTCATTCTGCAGGCGCAGCATGATGACGACGTCGACGTCTTTCAAACCTTCGTTCATGTCGTGGAAAACATGCACGCCGAGCTTGTCGAGATGCTTGGGCAGCAAGGTTTCCGGACCGATGGCGCGGACTTCCGGGACGCCCAGCGTGGTCAGGGCGTGGATGTCCGAGCGGGCGACGCGCGAATGCAGGATGTCGCCGACGATGGCCACACGCAGTTGCGTGAAATCCTTCTTGTAGTGACGGATGGTGTACATGTCGAGCAGGCCCTGCGTCGGGTGGGCGTGGCGACCGTCGCCGGCGTTGACGACATGGACGTCGTCACGACCGATGCGCTGCAGGTGCTCGGCGATCAGGTAGGGCGCGCCGCTCGAGGCATGGCGCACGACAAACAGGTTGGCGTGCATGGCGACGAGGTTGTCGATGGTGTCGAGCAGGGTTTCGCCCTTGGCTGTCGACGACTTGTTGATGTCGAGGTTGATGACGTCGGCGGAGAGGCGCTTGGCAGCGATCTCGAAGGTCGTCCGCGTGCGCGTCGAGTTCTCGAAAAACAGGTTGAAAACGCTCTTGCCGCGCAGCAGCGGCACCTTCTTGACGTCGCGGGCCGAGACTTCCATGAACGACTCAGCCGTGTCGAGAATCTGTGTCAGGATGCGCTGCGGCAGGCCTTCGATCGACAGCAGGTGGGTCAGTTCGCCATCCTTGTTCAACTGCGGGTTATGCATTTTCCATCCTCCACACCAGTCGACCGTCTTCCTGCTTGCCCAGCACCAGATTCTGGTGATCGTTGAGCTCCACCGCCCAGGCACCGTAGGTTGCGGCCACCGGCAATTCGCGCCCGCCGCGGTCGGCCAGCACGGCCAGTTCGATGGAGGCCGGGCGACCGTAGTCGAACAGCTCGTTGATCGCCGCCCGCGTCGTGCGGCCGGTGTAGAGCACGTCATCGACGAGGATCAGGTGGCGGCCTTCGACATCGAAGGGAATGACCGTCGGCTTGACCTGCGGGTGCAGGCCCTTTTCGGCGAAATCGTCGCGGTAGAAGGAAACGTCGATCAGGCCGATGTCTTCCGGCAGATTAAGCAATTCGCGCAGGCGCTCGGCGATCCAGGCGCCGCCGCTGTAGATGCCGACCAGCGCCGGCTTCCGCGACAGTTGCGGACGAATGAGGTCAGCCAGTTGGCGACACTGCGCCTCGGCATCGGGCAATACTTCAGGATGGGGTGACATGGTGCGGGCTTTCGAACCAGGTTTGAAGGATGAGTTGGGCCGCCACGGCATCGAGCAGCGGCTTGGCGGATTTGCTGTTGCGACCGGTTTCCCGTAGCCGGGACTCGGCGTCGACGGAGGTCAGGCGTTCGTCGGCAAAGCCGACCGGCAGGTTGTAGCGGCGCTTGAGGCGCTCGGCGAATTTGGTGGCCAGCCGGGTCATTTCATGTGGCGTACCGTCGGCATGCATGGGCAGGCCAACAACCAATTGCACCGGCTGCCATTCGGCGACCAGCTTGCCGATGGCGGCAAAACGGTCGTCGTTGGATTCGGCGTGGATGGTGGTCAGCGGGTGGGCCGTGCCGAGCATCGTTTCGCCGGTGGCGACACCGATGCGCTTTTCGCCGAAATCGAAGGCGAGGACAGTGCCCACGCTCAGGCGTGTCCGGCCACGTCGGAAAGCTGCGTGAAGCTGATGCCGAGCTTTTGCATGGCGGCCGGGAGGCGCTCTTCGGGCGGCAGGTCGAAGAGGATTTCGGCCTTGGCCGGCACGGTCAGCCAGGAATTTTGTGCCAGCTCATTTTCAAGCTGCCCGGCATCCCAGCCGGCGTAGCCGAGCGTGACGATGATTTCGGCCGGCAGGCCGGCGCTGCCCACCGAGTTGAGCACATCGCGCGAACTGGTCAGGCCGACCTCGCTATTGACGGCCAGTGTCGACTGCCACCTGCCGATCGGGCGGTGCAGGACAAAACCACGGTCAAGCTGGACCGGGCCGCCGAAATAGACCGGCAGGTTGGCGAGATTTTCAGCCTCCAGCTTGATGTCGATCTTGTCGAACAAGCCAGCCAGATTCATGTCAATCGGCCGATTGACGATGATCCCCAAGGCTCCGTTCTCATTGTGTTCGCAAATGTAGATCAGGGAGTTGGAGAAATACGGGTCTTCCAGCGTCGGCATGGCGATGAGGAAGTTGTCGGTCAGGTTGACGTTGTCCATAACTGGAATTTTAATCGCCGGGAGGGTACAAACCAACCATGAAAAAAGAAAAAGCCCTCGTCTGGTTTCGCCGTGACCTGCGCGACCATGACCACGCCGCCCTGAGTGCGGCACTGGCCGGGGCGCAACAGGTTTATTGCGCCTTTGTTTTCGACAGCGAAATTCTTGATGCCTTGCCCACCCGGCGCGACCGGCGCGTTCATTTCATTCGCGAATCGCTGGTCGAACTCGATGCCGCCCTGCGCGCCAAAGCTGGCGGGCTGATCGTCCGCCATGGCCGGGCGACCGAGGAAATTCCCACGCTGGCCCGGACGCTGGGCGTGTCGGCGGTGTTTGCCAACCGCGATTACGAACCCGCGGCCAAGCAGCGCGATGCCCTCGTCACTGAATCACTGAAGGCTGATGGCATAGCCTTCCACGGCTTCAAGGATCAGGCCGTCTTCGATGGCAATGAGGTGCTGACCCAGGCCAGCAAGCCTTTCTCGGTATTCACACCTTATAAAAATGCCTGGCTGAAGCGCTTGACCGCAGCCGACTGCGCCGAGTGGCCCTGCCCTGGGCAACTGGCCGGCAGCGCGTCGGCAGGTATCCCGACCCTGGCTGAGATCGGCTTCGAGACTAGCGATCTGGAGGCCTTGGGCATACAACCCGGCATGTCGGGCGCCCGCGCCTTGTGGGACGAGTTCCGCCAGGGACGCATCGAGCGCTACGGCGCCCTGCGCGACTTCCCGGCGGTCAAGGGCGTCTCCTACCTGTCGGTGCATCTGCGCTTCGGCACCATCGGCATTCGCGAACTGGTCCGCAGCGCGCTGAACGCCAGGGATACGACCTGGCTCAACGAACTGATCTGGCGCGACTTCTATTTCATGATCCTCGACCACTTTCCGCACGTCGTCGGCAGTGCTTTCAAGCCCGCCTACGACGCCGTGCCCTGGGACGACTGGCCGGCTGGCCTGGCCGCCTGGAAGGAAGGACGTACCGGCTATCCGCTCGTCGATGCGGCCATGCGCCAGCTCAAGCACAGCGGCTGGATGCACAACCGGCTGCGCATGATCGTCGCCTCTTTCCTGAGCAAGGATCTCGGCCTCGACTGGCGGCTCGGCGAGCGCTACTTCGCCGACCAGCTCAACGATTTCGACCTCTCGGCCAACAACGGCGGCTGGCAGTGGGCGGCATCGACCGGCTGCGATGCGCAACCGTATTTCCGCATTTTCAATCCGGTGACGCAGTCCGAGCGCTTCGATCCGGACGGCAAGTTCATCCGCCGCTATGTGCCCGAACTGGCCAAAGTCGCCAACAAATATATCCACGCGCCATGGCAAATGGGGCGCCTCGAGCAGGAGAGCATTGGGGTGGTGATCGGGCGTAACTATCCAGCGCCGATTGTCGATCACGCAGCAGCTCGGGAAAAGACTTTGGGGCGCTACGCCATACTTAAAATTTAGGCAATATTTCCGGTTGACCGTGGGAGTCCACGGTCAACCGGAAATTTGGGCTATTTTTTGCAATAACCGGCCACGATGCCCAGCAACTCGACTTCGTCGTAGGGCTTGCCGAGGTAGTGGTTGGCGCCGATTTCAAGTGCGTAGTTGCGATGCTTGTCAGCCGTCCGTGAGGTAATCATGACCACCGGCAACGAACGCAGGCGAGCGTCGGCGCGGATATTTCGAACCAGATCGAAGCCATCCATGCGCGGCATTTCGATGTCCGACAAGATGACATCCGGCGTCACTTCGACCAGTTGCTCCAGCGCATCGACGCCATCCTTGGCCAGAATGACCTGATAGCCCTCACGCATGAGCAGGCGGCTGGTGATCTTGCGCACGGTCAGCGAATCGTCGACCACCATCACGGTCGGCAAGTGGGCCACTTCCGTCATCACCGGCGGCAGCATGGTCGGCACGGCGGTATGGACGCTGGAAACGGTTGTCCGGCTGGCCAGCGCGACCGGATTGAGAATCAGCACGACCCTGCCGTCGCCGAGCACCGTGGCGCCGGCGATGCCGACGACGCGAGCGAGCTGGGCGCCGATGTTCTTGACGACGACCTCCTGATTGCCCTTGAGTTCATCGACGAGGATACCGACCCGCTGCGAGCCAGAACGTAACAACAGCGCCCAGTATTGACGGTGTGCCTCCGGTGCAGCCTCCATGTCGCCGAGCAGGTGGGGCAGAAAATGGAAGGGGTAACGATTGCCCTGCCACTCGATCTCGCCTTTTTCGCGAACGGCGGCGAGGGCCTTTTCCTTCATTTCCTTGACCTGTTCGATCATCGTCGATGGCACCGCGTAGAGATGGCTGCCAACGCGAACGAGCAGGGTCTGCGTTACCGCCAGCGTGAGCGGCAGGTAGAGACGGAAGGTGGTTCCCTGGCCGGGCTGCGACTGGATTTCGATCCGGCCGCCAATTTCGCCAACCTCGGTTTTCACGACGTCCATGCCAACGCCGCGGCCGGATAGCTGGGTGATTTCGGAGGCCGTCGAGAATCCGGGCTGGAAGATGAATGCGTACAGCGTTTTTTCATCGGCCGCCTGCCCCGGCGGGAGCAGGCCCATGGCCTCGGCACGCGCGCGGATGCGGCCAAGATCGAGACCCTTGCCGTCGTCGCTCATGGCCAGAACGATTTCGTTGCCTTCCTGCGACAGCTTGACGACGATTTCACCGGCCTCGGCCTTGCCGGCTGCCAGGCGCTCGCCACGGCTCTCGACACCGTGTGTCACGGCGTTGCGCAGCATGTGTTCGATCGGCGCCAGCATCTTGTCGAGCACCGAACGGTCAATATCGACCTGCCCGCCAACGATATCGAGATTGGCCCGCTTGCCGACTTCCTTGGCGGTCTGCCGGACGATGCGGTAGAGGCGCTCGGTCTGGCTGGCGAACGGCACCATGCGCACGCCCATGAGCTCCTGCTGCAAGCTGCGGTTGAGGCGCGACTGGGCGAGAATCGCCGCGTTGGCGTCGTCCAGATTCTTGAGCAGACTTTGCTGCACGGTCGCCACGTCGTTCACCGACTCGGCCATGAAGCGGGTCAGTTCCTGGAAGCGGGTGAAGCGGTCGAGTTCAAGCGGATCGAAATCAACTTCGCTGCCCGGTGTCTGGGCAACACGCGCCTGAATCTGCGATTCGGCCTGAATTTCGATTTCGCGCAACTGACGACGCAAACGAATGACGTTTTCCGTCAGTTCGAGCAAGGAGACCTTCAGGCTGCGCATTTCGCCTTCGATCCGGGTACGGGCAATCGACAGTTCGCCCGCCTCGCTGACCAGACGATCGATGAGATCAGCGCGGACGCGCAAGCTTGCCCGCTGACCACCAGCCTCGGCATCCGCCTCGCTTTCAGCAGCCGGCAATTGACCTTCGGCGGCAAGCGTCTCGGCGGCCGGTTCTGCCGCCGCCGCAGCAACCGGCTCCTGAGGACCGGCGCGCAGACGCTCGACGGCCTGGTCGAGCACATCGCAGCCGCTTTCGATTTCGTCGATGAAGGCTGGCGTCACGTGGCCGGCGCGCAGCATTTCTTCAAGCCGGGCTTCGATCTGGTGGGTCGCTTCGCCGAGATTCATCGCCCCGGCCATGCGCGCACTGCCCTTGAAGGTGTGCAACAGTCGGGCAATTGCATGCGGCGCCGCATCACCGGCCAGATCGCTGCGCCAGGCGCGGACCTGAGTGGTCAGGTCGCGCGTCAGATCGACGGCTTCCTCGAGGAAGATCGGCAGCAGTTGTTCGTCAAGTTCGTCGTTCAGTTGTGGCAACACGGGTGCCGGCACAGCCTGGACCGACTCGGTCACAGTCTCGGCGACTTCGGCCGCCTTGCCCGGAAGCTCGACGATCTCGGCACCGGCGCTTGGCACTTCCTCAGCAGGCTGGCTGGCATGGAGGAAGACATCCTCCAGCGCCGCGATCAACTGCACCTGCTCGTCCGGCGAGCGCTGCAAGGCCAGGCCGGCAAACATTTCTTCAAGCGTGATGATGGCCTGACGAACGGTTTCAATACCTTCGATACTTTCTGCCTGCCCCGAACCATCACGCCGCAACAAGGCGTGCTCAAGGGCGATGGCCAGCCGATGGAGCGGCATCAGGCCGACCGTTGCCGCAATGCCACCCAGGGTATGGGCGGCACGGGTCATTTCGAAGGTGGTCGGCGCCGATGGATTGGCATCGATAACGGCGTAACTCTCAACCAGCGTCTGCAGATGGCCGCGTGCTTCTTCGCGGAAGATATCGTAAAGCGTCGGCGACTCGCTGGCCGGCAGCGTCGACACATTCGAAATTTGCTCGTTTTTTGGCGTTGACCGTAGCACTGCCTCTTCCGGCTCGGCCAGAATCTCTGGCTCATCCGGCAGGGCCTTAATTTCGATCTCTTCACACTCCGGGGCCGGCTGATCGATGTCTTCCAGGGTGTTTTCGAGCGCCGGAAGTTCGATGGCGAAATCGGGCACCTCTTCTGTCGCCAGCGGAGCCTCGGCAAGCAAGGTTGCAGACCCTTCAAGTGACTCGAGCGGCTCTTCGACCAAAGCCGATGTTTCTTCAGGCAATTCAGGCGCCTGCACTTCGACTGGCTCGCCAACCGGTGGGGCTGCCTCAACGATCACCGCCGGTGTTTCTTCAGCCGCTACCGCCACCGGGACATCGACGCCACGCAGGCGTGCCGCCAGAGCGGCCAAGGCCGTCGGATCGGGTGCTGCGCCATTGCCGGACTCGAGATGAACGACCCACTCGGCAAACAAGGCATGAGATTCCTCGATCATGCGCTGGAGATCCGGCGTTACCGCCGTGTCCTGACGCAGCCAGAGGTTCAGGGTCTGCTCCAGTTCCCACGCCGCTTCGCCGAGGTCCTTGAGACCGACCATCCGGCCGCTGCCCTTGAGGGTATGCATCGAGCGGCGAACTGTGGTCAGCGCCTCGACGTTATCCGGTGTGGCTGCCAGCAAGGCTTTCTGCTCAGCGATGGTGGCCAGCACTTCGTTGGCTTCTTCGAGGAAGATAGCCAGCAGTTCAGCGTCGATCTCTTCGTGGGTCGATTCGGCCAGTTGCAGTGTTGCCGCAGAAGGTGCCGGCGCATCGGGCGCCAGGGGCATGAGCCCGGACAAGGCGGCGTCGAGCTCGACGCCGGACCGCAAGGCAGCCAGTGCCGCCTTGGCCGACTCGCCCAGTTCGCGGTTGGCGACCAGGTCGGCATCCTTCTGGATGTCCTGCAGATTTTGCTTGAGCTCATCGTGCAGGCGTGCATCTTGCGGCGCTTCCTTGAGTGCGCCGGCAAGAACCTGCATGTCGCGCGCCTGCTGGACAAGGAGTGCCTCGACCGTCGGCGCCGCAGCAGCCTCCGCTTCCGGCACCGGTTCGTCTGAAACCTCGCCACTCATGCGATGCATAAAGGCATCGAAATCGGTTTCGCCGTTTTGCAGGGAGTCCACAAAGAAGCCCAGCAGGGACAACTGGTCGGCCACCGCTTCGAAATCCTCGCTGGCCGGCTGATAGTCCGGCTGGGCGAATCGATGGATGCTGGCCGCGCATTCCTTGAGGCTGTTGACCGCGCCAAAATGGCCAAGCATGGCCAGCGCCCCGCTGATTTGCTTGATCGGATTGTCAAGCTGGAGGAGGTCGTGCGCCTTGCTCGGGTCGCGAAAAAATCCGTCGAGGGCCTGTTCGATCTGGGCCAGATTGTTCTGGATTTCCCGGCCAACCTGACCGATCAACAGTTTTTCCTGAGCTCGCCGGGTCATCTCGTCGAGCAGCGGAATGCCCTCGTCGGCCGTCGGCCGGCCAGCAATACAGGCGTAGAGGCGAGCGACCATGAGGTCGACCTGCTGTGCAAAATCGGTACCCAGACGCCGGAAATTTTCCTGCGCATTCTCGAGCAGAAGGATGGTGGTGGCCACTTCCATCGCCACCGCATCGTTGAAGCGGGAAGGCTCTTCGGACAGCCAGTTGGCGACGGCACCGAGCCCCTGACCAAGACGCTTGAGATCGGTCTGGCCAATCGCCTCAGTCAGCAGGGCGCAGTTGCGCGCATTGTCGGCAAAGCCAGCCAGGCTGCCAGTATTGCCGGTACAAAAGCGGTTCCATAATTCTTCGGCTGCCGCCAGCGTCTCGCGCAACTTGCGCAACTCACCGTGATGCGGCAGCGGCGCCGCTTGCGTCGCGGCGCTCGGCAGCAGGTCGGCCAAGGCAAAAACCGACTGTACTTCGGCAATTTCCGGACTCAGATCGGCCGGCGCCTGGGCGATGTAATAGAGGGATTCACGCAGAACACGTTCGGCCACATTGTTCGAACCGCCGACCAGACGCCGGATCTGGGCGTCGATACGGGAACAAAGCTGGCGCGACGACGGATCGGCGCCGAGCACGGGATCAGCCAGCGCTTCGAGGACACCGAGTGAAATCCACCAGAAGGAACGTGCAGCCGGCGTCGGCTGGACGGCTTCGATTTCGGCGATGGCCTCACGCATCATGCGGCGACCGGACTCCGCATCGGCCGGGTCGCGCAACCAGCGCAGCAGGCCTTTCTGGAACTGCATCCGCCTGACCTTGAGCGTGCGCAGCAACTCGTCGGAATCAAGGATGGGAACGTCGCCCTCGCGTTTCGGCGGGCGACGCGAGAGATCGGGATAAAACAGATCGCAGGGATGCGCGCCGGGCAGACCGCGCGCCGTTTCCAGCGCCTGATAGACCGGCAGCAGCACGAGCGGATGGTTGGGCTCGCCCGCCATCAGGTCATCGAGATACTGGCGCAAGGCACCCAGGGTCTGGCGCAGCACCGTAACCGCGGCATCGCCGGAGGGCAGGCGATCATCTTCCATGCCGGCAAGCAGGGCCTCGGTGGCTTCGGTGAGCAGCGTGACGCCTTCCAGGCCAACCATGGCCAGCGCGCCATGCACCTGGTGAACATGGGTCCGGCAGAACTTGAGCTGCGTCCGGTCGGCACTCGCGACATACTCGTCGAGCGCCTGCTCGGCACGCTGCAAGGCCAGATCAATTTCGCCCTTGACCCACGTCAGCGGGCCCAAATCAAATTCCGTTGCCGCGTTCATAATCTCTCGCGATTGTCGTCAGTCGACCTTGAAGCCGGCGACCGAGCCCTTCAATTCGGAAGCCAGCGCGGTCAGTTCGTCGACCGCCTGCGCTGTACGCTGCGTACCAGCCGTCGTCTGTTCCGTCACGTGCAGGATGTCCTGCATCAGGCGCGCCACCCGGGTGGCCGAATCCGCCTGATTCTGGGTTGAGGTGGAAATGCTCTGAATGAGGTCGGCCAGATTGCGCGACACGTCGCCGATCTCGGACAGTGCCTGACCGGCCGCGTCAGACAGCTTGGCCCCGTCGACCACACCGCGGGTCGACTGCTCCATGGCGGACACAGCATCCTGGGTGTCGGTCTGAATGGTCTTCACAATCGCCGCAATCTGCTTCGTCGCCTCGCCGGAACGTTCGGCCAGCCGCTGCACTTCCTCGGCAACCACCGTAAAGCCGCGCCCCGCATCACCGGCGGAGGCGGCCTGAATGGCGGCGTTGAGCGCCAGCACGTTGGTCTGCTCGGTAATGTCGGAAATCAGTTCAACGATTTCACCAATTTCCTGCGAGCTTTCACCCAGACGCTTGATGCGCTTCGAGGTTTCCTGAATCTGGTTGCGAATTTCGTTCATGCCCTTGATCGAGTCCTGCACGGCCAGCGTACCCTTTTCGGCGGCCTGCAGCGATTGCCGGGCAACCTGGGCTGACTGCGTCGCATTGCCGGAAACCTCCGACATCGAGCGCGCCATTTCCAGGGCGGACTGACCGGCTTCCTGAATTTCGGAGGATTGCCGTTCGGCCGCGTCGAGCAGTTCGGCCGATGTCTGGCGGGCGATTTCGGTTGCCGCGGTCACCCGGTTTGCCGCGTCGTTGATACGACCGACCAGCACGCGCAGCTCTTCAATCGTGTAATTGATCGAGTCGGCGATGGCACCCGTGATGTTTTCGCTGACGGTCGCGGTAACGGTCAGGTCGCCGTCGGCCAGGTCGCCCAGTTCATTCATCAGGCGCAAAATGGCGTCCTGGTTTTCGCGGTTGGTCTGCTCCGAGGCGTGCCGCTGCTCTTCCGCATCGGCCGCACGGCGTCCTGTATCGTCAAGATAGACTTTGGCCAGCAAGGCCAGCGTGGCCAGTGCCAGCAAGGTCAGCGAGATCAGCAGTACAACATAGACGCCGCGCTCGGTCAGGCCCCGCTGATAACCCACAGCCAGGTCATCGGTTGCTTTCAGCAAATCCTCGCTCTCGCGGAAAATTCGCGAACCGGCCTGCTTCGAAAGGACCAGCGGCTGCATGTTGCCGAGAATGCTGGCAATTGCCCCCTGATACTCCTTGAAGGCCACTTCCAGATTGTCGAGCTTGCTGCGGCTATCGGCATCGTTGCCACCCTTGCTCAAGGCACCGAGAATGTCGCGGAAGGCGTTGGTGTCCTTGCCAAGCAGGAAGGCGACTTCCGGATTGATTTCGTCACCGACGAGCAGGGCCGAGGCGTTTTTGGCGATACGCTGGGTGAGCATGACCAGCTGGTTGGACGAGGCAATGTCGCGGGAAGCGGCACCGCCCTGCAGTTTCAGGGTAGCTAGCTGTTCGGTCAGTTCAAGCATCGCCGAATTCTTGTTGTCGATGGTCGCAACGTTCTTGCCCAACGAGACCAGATTCACCTCCTGGGCGATCACCGTTTCCGCGTCCTTGTCGGTCGTTGCCCAACGCTGCCCGAGGGCTTCAAGCTGCGGGCGAACGCTGTCGGGCGAAGCCGGAACGCTGACATTGCCGATCTCGCCGCCATTCGAGAGCCGGTCGAAGAGCTTGCCGAAGGTTTCGCGCGACTCATTCAACTGCGCAAAGGCCACTGCATTGCCCTGCAGTGCCAGCGACGAAGCTTTGGCCAGCCGCTGTGACAGCATGCGCATTTCGCCCGAGGCCGCGATGTAGGCGGTATTGTGGGTCGACTCGCGGTTGTCGTGGAAGACCAGGCCGGCAATCAGCAAGAGCAGGGCGACGAATATACTGCCGAGTATCTTCATCTGCTGCACAACGGGCTGCCCGGCGAGGAAAGCAGGCAACGGCATTTTGCCCGGAGGCATATCGGCCGAAACGGTCATTTGGGCAGATGCCCCACCGACACCTGCAATCTTCGGAAGCTTGAAACTGAAAGCCATGGAAATCCTCCACTTGGGGTAGGGGCGAAAGCCCTCTGTTAAACCCCGATATTCATGAAATCCTGATCGGCGAGCAGTTCGCGCACCGAAAGCTTGTGCCAGATTTTTCCCTGCGTATCGGCAAAACACTGCCTGCCCCAGGCCGGCATCGAAGCATCGGCCGGTTCGACGGTGAAATCATCCGGGTTTTTCAGGCCAAGCATGCGCGATACGAGCAGCGCAGCATTGACGCTGTGGCGGGCACCGATGAGCAACAAGCGGGCGCTGGCATTCTGGACGATGGGCGGACCGCCGCGAAACAGCGAAAAGTCGCTGACCGCATGCAGGTTGCCGCGAATATTGGCGATGCCCGCAAACCACGGGCGGGTCATCGGGACCGGCGCCAGCAGAGAAGCCTGAACGATTTCCCCACCGTCAGACAGATCAACCAGCCAGGATTCGCCGCCGGCCTCGACCCCCAGCCAGGACGATGATCCCTTACCCTTGGCCGCATTGCTCAGGCGCGTCGCCAGATACGCCTGGAAGTCACGAAGACTGGTTTTCCGGGCCATCGGGATTACGGCAGCGCGGCGATTCGTTGCAGCAATTGTTCCGGATTCAGCGGCTTGACGAGGTAGTCGATTGCACCTTGGCGCAAACCCCAGATCTTGTCGGTTTCCTGCCCCTTGGTGGTGCAGACGATGATCGGGATATTCTTGGTTTCGTCATCGCGGGTCAGGGTGCGCGTTGCCTGATAGCCGTTCAGCCCTGGCATCACGACGTCCATGAGGATCAGGTCGGGTTTGCTGGCCTTGGCCTTGGCGATCCCCTCCTCGCCATTTTCTGCAGTGGTCACCTGATAGCCGGCCTTGGTCAGCACATCGACGGTAAAAAAGCGCTCAGTGGGCGAATCGTCAACAACGAGAATATTCTTTACGGGCATGTGCTCTCCCTGAGCTACGTATTGGATTCTGTCTCGGCCGGCAAGGCAAACGTGGCAACCGTTTGCAGCAGGCTGTCTTTTGTGAATGGTTTGGTCAGGTACTGGTCGGAGCCGACCATGCGACCGCGCGCCCGGTCAAACAGGCCATCCTTGGAGGAAAGCATGATGACTGGCGTGGCCTTGAATTTGGAATTTTTCTTGATCAGCGAGCAGGTCTGGTAGCCGTCGAGACGCGGCATCATGATGTCGCAAAAAATGACGCTGGGTTGATGGTCGGCGATCTTGGCCAGCGCATCGAACCCGTCTTCGGCCAGGACAACCTGACACCCCGCCTGCACGAGAAAAATCTCGGCACTCCGCCGTATTGTATTGCTGTCGTCAATGACCATGACCCTGACGCCGCGCAGTCTGGATAAATCAGCCACTATCCCTGTCCCCTGTGCCCCTGACGGAGGCGTTATCGGTGCATCATACTACGGAAGTATTACGGCAAGGCAATGCCTATAACAGTGTCACAGCTTTCCGATGAGCACTTCGGCAGCCTCGAGATTCGGATAAAATCGCGGCCATCTTACCCAATTCCCTTCGCTCCCGCCAAGGGCGCGAATCACAATGAATTCCACCACCCCCACGCCGCCCTGTCCACCGATGGTACTGGTCTTTTCGGCCAGCGACCCTTCCGCCGGTGCCGGCATGCAGGCCGACATACTCACTTTGGTCAGTCTTGGTTGCCATCCGCTCAGCGCTTTGACGGCGCTGACCGTCCAGGACACGGTGGGCGTCCAGAGCGTGCAGGCGGTCAGCGCCGAGTTGCTGGAACAGCAGGCGCGAACGGTGCTCGAAGACATGCCGGTGGCCGCCTTCAAGATCGGCATGCTGGGCAGTGTGGAGAACGTCATTGCCGTCGCCGAAATCATCTCGGATTACCCGGAGATCCCGGTGATCTTCGACCCGGTACTGGCTTCCGGACGTGGCGACGAGTTGTCGAGCGAGGATGTCATTTCGGCGATTCGCGAAATGCTGCTGCCACAAACCACCCTGCTCACGCCGAATGCGCCGGAAGCGCGGCGACTGGCCGAAAGCGACGAGGACGAAGGCGAGCCGGCTATCGACGTGTGCGCCCAGCGCCTGATCGAGATGGGCGCCCAGTACGTGCTGATCACCGGCACGCATGAAAATACACCGCAGGTCATCAACACTTTGTACGGCGCCGAAGGCGTCATTCGTCGCGATGAGTGGGAACGCCTGCCGGGGAGCTACCACGGCTCCGGCTGCACGCTGGCCTCGGCCATTGCCGGCTGCATCGCCGGGGGCGCCAGCATGGAAGACGCCGTGCGCGATGCCCAGGATTACACCTGGCAAGCCCTGGCCGCCGGTTTCCGGGCCGGCATGGGCCAGTTCATCCCGGACCGCTTTTTCTGGGCGCGCGGCGACGATAACGAACCGGGCCAAAATGAAGAGAAGGACGACGGCAAAACCGATGGAGCATAAATTGCGCGGCCTTTACGCCATCACGCCGGAACACGCCGATGGCGCCCGTCTGCTCAGCGAGGTTGAAGCTGCCCTGGCCGGCGGTTGCCGCATCGTTCAATATCGCGACAAAACCAGCGCCATGCCCGAACGCGTCGCCCGCGCCCGGGCACTGCGTGAACTGACCCGCCGCCACGACGCAAAACTGCTGATCAACGACGATCTGGCCCTGACCTTTCTCGTCGAGGCCGACGGCGTGCATCTGGGCAAGGATGACGGCAATCTCATGGCGGCCCGCGCCATGCTCGGCCCCAACCGCATTCTCGGCGCCTCGTGCTACGCCGACCTCGCTGCCGCCCGGACGGCCGAGGCGGCCGGGGTCGATTACGTCGCCTTCGGTGCCGTCTATCCGTCACCGACCAAACCGAACGCGCCGCTCGCCGGATGCGATTTGTTTTTTGCGCCAAATTTCCGGTTGACCGTAGCAACCTGTGCCATCGGCGGCATCACGCTCGAAAACGCCCGGCCGCTCATCGCCGCCGGCGCCGACCTGCTCGCCGTCATCACCGACCTGTTCAGCGCGCCCGACATCACGGCGCGCGCCACCGCCTATCAACGTCTTTTCGAGGAAGCCCAGTCATGACCTCACGCAACCAGCAACTGTTCGAACGCGCCCAGCGCCACATTCCCGGCGGCGTCAATTCGCCCGTCCGCGCCTTCCGTTCGGTCGGCGGCACGCCCTGTTTCCTCCAGAAGGGTGTCGGCCCCAGAGTGCAGGATGCGGACGGCCAGTGGTACACCGACTACGTTGGCTCGTGGGGCCCGATGATCCTCGGCCACGCTCATCCGGACGTCATCGCCGCCGTCCAGGCTGCCGTCGTTGACGGCCTGTCTTTCGGCGCGCCGACCGAGAAGGAAGTCGACATCGCCGACCTGCTCTGCGAACTGGTGCCGTCGATGGACATGGTGCGCCTCGTTTCCTCGGGCACCGAGGCGACGATGAGCGCCATCCGCCTGGCCCGCGGCTACACCGGCCGCGACATCCTGATCAAGTTCGAAGGCTGCTACCACGGCCATTCCGACGGCCTGCTCGTGAAGGCCGGCTCCGGCCTGCTGACCTTCGGCAACCCCTCGTCGAGCGGCGTCCCGGCCGGCGTGGCCGAGAACACCATGGTCCTCACCTACAACGACCCGCAGGAACTGGCCGAGGCCTTCGCCAAGCATGGCGACAAGATCGCCGCCGTCATCGTCGAGCCGGTCGTTGGCAACATGAATCTGATCGCTCCGACCCCGGCCTTCCTGAACGCCATGCGCGAACTGTGCACGAAAAACGGCGCGGTGCTGATTTTCGACGAAGTGATGACCGGTTTCCGCGTCGGCCTGAAAAGCGCCCAGGGCCTGTTCGGCATCACGCCCGACCTGTCCACTTTCGGCAAGGTGGTCGGCGGCGGCATGCCGCTCGGCGCCTTCGGCGGCAAGCGCGCGATCATGGAACAGATCGCCCCGCTCGGCCCGGTCTATCAGGCCGGCACGCTGTCCGGCAACCCGATCGCCACGGCCGCAGGTCT